>NZ_JAVDUV010000001.1:1587531-1905037 GCF_031456545.1 Agromyces sp. 3263 | reverse complement strand
CAGGCGCGCGAACCGCTCCTTGAACTCGGGCCAGTCCTGCTCACCCGCCCCGCGGAATCCCGTGGCGATCTCGTTGAGCGCCTCGCCCGTGCCGAACCCGGCGATGATGCGGTCGGGGTAGAGCACGCCGAGCGAGGCGAACGCCTGCGCGAGCACGGCCGGGTTGTAGCGGAACGTCGGCGTCATCACGCTCGTGCCGATGCGCACGGTCGACGTGCGCTCGCCCACCGCGGCCATCCACGCGAGCGAGAAGGGCGCGTGCCCGCCGGTGTGCCGCCACGGCTGGAAGTGGTCGCTCGTCCACACCGACTCCATGCCGTGCCCCTCGGCCGCGACGGCGATCTCGACGAGCTCGCGCGGGGCGAACTGCTCCGCCGAGGCCTTGTATCCGAGTGTGAGCGTCATGCTGTTCCCTTCCGATCGGCGAGCCGGGCCACGGCTTCGGCGGTGTGGTCGCCGACTCCATGGTGCAGCACGATTTCGAGGCCGTCGACCGTGTCGACGTCGCGGGTGAGGCCGGGCAGGTCGGATGCCGCGAGCTCGACGAATCCGGCGGCGACGTGCCGCGCGGCCGAGTCGGGCCCGAACCGCGGCTCGAACGCCACCCCGTCGGACGCGGTCGCGAGCGTCGAGCCCGTGCCGTCGGCGTCGCGCACGAAGGCGAGCGGATGCCGCGCCGCGGCCTCGAGCGCCCGGTCGAGCTCCTCGGGATGCAGCCCGGGCAGGTCCCCGAGCAGCACGGCCACAGCCACGGGCGCCTCGGCGCGAGCCGCGTCGGCTCCCTGCCGGACGGCGGCGAGCAGCCCGCGCGGCCCGACCCCGGCGGCGGGAGCAGCACCGCCCTCACGCACGAACTCGGCACCCGCGACACGAGCGACCTCGGGATCCACGCCCACGACGAGCACCCGGGAGACCGACGGGGTCGCGACCGCCGCGGCGATCGTGTCGAGCGCGAACGCCCGCGCGAGCACGGCCCGCGCGTCGTCGTCGACCGCGGGGCCGAGGCGGCTCTTGGCGGCGGGCGCCCCCTTCACGGGGATCACCACCGTCCACCTCATGCGCGCAGCCCGGGCAGCACGTCGCGGCCGAACACCTCGAGGAACTCGGCCTGGTTGCGACCCACGTTGTGCAGGTAGATGCGGTCGAAGCCGAGGTCGAGCAGCCGCTGGATGTCGGCGCGGTGCACGTCGGGATCGGCCGAGACGACCATACGGCCCGCGAAGTCCTCGGGGCGCACGGTGCGCGCGAGCTGGTCGAACTCGTAGGGCGAGCGGATGTCGCTGCGCGGGAACCGCATGCCGCCGTTCGGCCACTCGACGAGCGCGTTGCGCATGGCCTGCTCGTCGGTCGGCGCCCACGAGAGGTGCAGCTGCAGCACCTTCGACATGGTCGCGGCGTTCCGGCCGGCCTCACGGGCGCCCTCGGCGAAGCGCTGCAGCAACGGCGCGAGCCGGTCGGTCGGCGCGCCGGTGGTGATGAACCCGTCGACGCTGCGGCCCGCACGGCGGGCGGTCACGGGTCCGGATGCCGCGACGAGGATCTCGGGCGCCACCTCGGGCATGGTCCACAGACGGGTCGACTCGAGCTTGAAGTGCGGTCCGGCGTGGCGCACGTCCCGGCCGGAGAGCGAGCCGGCGAAGAGCCGGCGGATCACGTCGACGGCCTCGAACATGCGGTTGATCCGCTCGGGCGCCTCGGGCCAGTACTGGCCGACCACGTGCTCGTTGATGGCCTCGCCCGATCCGATGCCCAGCCAGTGGCGGCCGGGATAGAGCGCCCCGAGCGTGGCGCTCGCCTGGGCGACGACGGCCGGATGCATCCGGAACGTCGGCGTCGTCACGCCTGGCCCGAGGTCACCCGTGGTGCGCTCGCCGATCGCGGCGAGGACGCTCCACACGAACGACGACTCGCCCTGCGCCGGCACCCACGGCTGGAAGTGGTCGGTCGCCATGACCCCCCGGAAGCCGTGCGACTCGGCGAGCGCGGCGAGCGCCACCGCCTCGGCGGGCGGGAACCGCTCGAGCATCGCGGCGTAGCCGATGTGCGCAGACACCCCACCATCCTCCCCCGTCGGGAGGCGGGTGTCATTCCGAGGCGAGCGGTCCCTCGGCCTGCGACTCGTCGAACCCGTCGCGGTAGCCCTCGTTGTAGGCCTCGTCTGCGCCCACCCGGAACAGGTCGCGCTCGGCCGGACGGATGATGCTGCGGGCGCCGGGCAGGTCGAGCGGGCCGACGTACCGTCCGAGCCCGCGCACCACCGCGACCGGCACGCCCGACGACTTGCCCTTCACGAGCTCGGCGGCGCCGGCGATCTCGTCGGCCACGCACGGCATGGTGACGGCGAGCGGCTTGCCCGAGGCATCCGCCGACCCCCGCAGGTCCTCGAAGACGTGCACGCCCGCGGCACCGATGGCGATGTCGGTCTGCCCCTCGCGCCAGGGACGCCCGAGCGTGTCGGAGAGGATGACGCCGACCGCGGCGCCGGTGAGCGCACGGATGCCGGTGGCGAGCGCCCGCGCGGAGCCGTCGGGGTCGACCGGGAGGAGCAGCACCGTGCCGTGCGGCGCGTTCGACGCGTCGACGCCCGCCGCCGCCCCGACGATGCCCTGGCGGTTCTCGACGATGCGGGTCACGCCGCCGTCGTAGGCGCGGGTCGCGACGACGCGCACCGTCTCGGCCGTGATCGCGGCCTCGCGGTCGGCGGCCTCGACGATGCGCCCCTCGGACTTGGACACGATCTTCGAGGTGACGACGAGGATGTCGCCGTCGCCGAGCTCCACGGCCCCCGCGATGAGCGCGGCCAGGTCGTCGCCGCGCTGCACCTCTGGCAGGCCTTCGATGCCCTCGACGCTGAATCCCACGGCCATACGGCTGCCCCGTCCCACTCGATCGCCTGCGTTTGCGCGCGGGTCGCCCGCACCTGCCCGCGCGTTCCCCGCACCCGATCCTTGCAGCATCCGGCGCCCGGCTGCCAGAATTCGGCCAGCGGAGCGACGGGCGAACGCGGGTCGGGGGAGCGCATGACCGAGGCAGTGCAGCCGTACGCGGCATCCGCAGCACCGAAGCGCCCCGTCGTGATGTGGGACCTGGTGCTCACCATCGTGCTGCTCGTCGTCATGATCGGCGCAGCACTGCTCGCGTCGTTCTTCGCGGTGTTCCTCGCGTTCGCGGGCGACTCCTGCGGCGCCAGCACGGTGTGCGACTACGACCGCATGGGCACCGGCATGCTCATCGCGCTGGTCGGCCCGCTCGTGGTCGGCCTGCTCACGCTGATCGCCGCGGTCATCGTGCTGGTCCTGCGGCGCATCGCCTTCTGGATCCCCATCGTCGGGATCGTGCTCGTCGCCGCCGTCTTCTTCGGCGGCGCCGCCCTCACGATCTCGGGGGTCGAGGGCGCGACGTTCTAGGGCTGTGCCGACGTGCGGCGCAAGGGCTTGTCCGCCGCCGGGCCGGCGTGGCTACCATCGAGCATGAACGCGCGACACGCCGGACCGCCCGTCTCCGACGCACTCGGCCGCGTCGACGACGCCCCATCGCCCGACGGCAGCCCCCGCCGCAGCCCGACGCCGGCGCACGACGAGGACGTCGCGCCGGGCGATGGACGGAATGAGACCCCCAACGAGCGGAGCGACCGCAACTGGAGCGACATCCTGCAGGAGCTCCGGGTCGCGCTGACGGGCACGCAGCTCATCGGCGGGTTCCTCCTCGCGGTCGCCTTCCAGCAGCGGTTCGAGGAGCTCGACCAGTACCAGCTCGTCCTCTACCTCGTGCTCGTCGCACTCGCCGGTCTGGCGACGATCGTGGGCCTCGCGCCGGTGACGCTGCACCGCACGCTGTTCCGGCACCAGGTGAAGGAACGCATCGTGCGCACCGGCAACCGGCTGCTCATCGCGCACCTTGCGGTGGTCGCCCTGCTGGTGCTCGGGGTCACGACCCTGATCTTCGACTTCGCGGTCTCGCGGGCCGCCGGCATCATCACCTTTGTGGTCGGCGCGATCGTGCTCGTGCTGCTCTGGCTGGTGCTGCCGCGATTGCAGGAGGCGAAGGACGGCGACGACCCCGAGGTGGTGCGTTCGGAGGCAGAGGCCGAGGCCGGGGACGAGCGCAAGGGTGTCGGCGCGCCGTCCTAGGCTTGCTTCCATGCGCATCGCCACCTGGAACGTCAACTCGATCCGCACCCGCGTCGACCGCGTCGTCGACTGGATGGTGCGCGAAGACGTCGACGTGCTCGCGATGCAGGAGATCAAGTGCAAGCCCGAGCAGTTCCCGGCGGCACAGTTCGAAGACGCCGGCTACGAGCTCGCGCTGCACGGCTTCGACCAGTGGAACGGCGTCGCCATCGCGAGCCGGTCGCCGATCGAGTCGGTCGAGACGAGCTTCCCGGGCATGCCCGGGTTCTTCAAGGGCCTCGAGGGCCCCGACCAACCGCAGGAGGCGCGGGCCATCGGCGCGACCGTCGACGGCGTGCGGCTGTGGAGCCTCTACGTGCCCAACGGCCGCTCGCTGGGCGACCCCCACTACACCTACAAGCTCGACTGGCTCGAGGCGCTCACCGAGTACACCCGCGAGCAGACCACGTCGTACCCCGAGGTGCCGTTCGCGCTCATGGGCGACTTCAACATCGCCCCGTTCGACGTCGACAACGGCGACCCGACGGTCGTCGTCGGTCGCACGACCCACGTCTCCCCTGAGGAACGCGCGGCGTTCTTCGCGCTCGAGGCGGCGGGCGTCAGCGACGTCGTGCGCGCCCGGGTGCCCGAGGGACTCTTCACCTACTGGGACTACAAGCAGCTCCGGTTCCCCCGTAACGAGGGCATGCGCATCGACTTCGTCCTCGGCTCCGCGGCCTTCGCCGGGGCGGTGACGGATGCCTCGATCCACCGCAACGAGCGCAAGGGCGCGGCGCCGTCCGACCACGTGCCGGTGCTCGTCGACCTGGCGCTCGAGCCGGTGGTCGACGACTCGCCGATGATCTTCGGCTGAGGCATCCCGAGCCTTCCAGGGGCATCCCGCCCCTTCCAGGGGCATCCCGAGCACTACCAGACGGCGACCGGCGCGGCCACCCCACCCCTGGTCCGGGCGGTGCCCGACGACGGCGACTACCCTCGATGGGGTGAGCAGCACCCCGAACAGCGTGATGGGCGACGCCTTCACCGGCGCCACGCTGGGCGACCGCTACCGGCTCGAGGGCCTCATCGGTCGTGGCGGCATGGCGACCGTGTATCGCGGCGTCGACCTCGCGCTCGGCCGCCCCGTCGCGGTCAAGGTCTTCGCCGCCGAGGCGGAGGGCCTCGACGACGCGCAGCGTCGACGATCCGAGACCGCGCTGCTCGCGAGCCTCTCGCACCGCGCCTTGGTGCGGCTGTACGACGCCTCCCGCGACCCGGCGACGGGCCGCGAGTTCCTCGTGATGGAGCTCGTCGAGGGCCGCGACCTGCGCGAGACGCTGCGGCTCGGCCCGCTCGGCCCGGCGGATGCCGCGGGGCTGCTGGCCGACCTCGCCGAGGCGCTGCACGTCATCCACGATCGCGGCATCGTGCACCGCGACGTGAAGCCCGCGAACGTGCTCCTCGAGCCCGCGCACCTGCCGAGCCGCACGTGGAACGCGAAGCTCGCCGACTTCGGCATCGCCCGCCTCATCGACGACGCCCGCATCACCCGCGCGGGCCTGCTCGTGGGCACGCCGGGCTATGTCAGCCCTGAGCAGGTGACGGGCCGGCCCCCATCGCCGGCGAGCGACGTCTACTCCCTGGGACTCCTCGTGCTCGAAGCCCGCACCGGCGAGACGCCCTTCCCCGGGCCCGCCGTCGAGGCGGCCGGCGCCAGGCTCGCGCGCGATCCCGACATCCCCGCCGCCCTCGGCGAGGACTGGGTCGCACTGCTGCGGGCGATGACCGCCCGCGAACCGGGTGACCGTCCGAGCGCGCTTGATGTCGCGGTCGTCGCCAGCACGCTGGACACGACGCCGGTCACCGACGCGGATGCCACGGCGCCGACCATCGCGTTCACCCAGGTCGCCGACCAGCCCACTGAGGCGATGCCCGCGGGCGCGGCTCCGGCGCCTGCGGCGTCCGAGCCCGCCGCGGACGAGACCATGGCCACTCGCGTGCTCCCGACGCCAGACCGCTCGTTCTTCGCGGTGCCCGGCGCCGCTGCCGAGACTTCCAACGCGGCCGCGACCGCCCGATCGCCGCGCGCCGAGCGCCGCTCCGCCGGAGACCACGACGACGATCGCCGGCGCTGGGTGCGTCCCGCCATCGCGGTCGCACTGCTGCTGGCGATCGCCGGGGTGGTGACCGCGGTGGTGCTCTCGGCGTTCAGCGCCCCCGCGCCCGAGGCGACGCCCGAGCCGCTGCCCGCCGTGCCCGGAGACCTCGGCGTGCACCTCCAGCAGCTCGACGAGGCGGTGAGCGGATGATGCGCCGGCTCGCCACGCGTCGCGCCGTGCTCCCCGCCGCGACCGTCGCCCTCGCGCTGGTCCTCGGCCTCTCGTCGTGCGCGGCCTCGGCCGACAACACCGCGGCCGCGATGCACGAATCGGTCGTGCAGATCTCGACCCGCGCGGCGGAGGGCGACTATCCCGGAGCGCTCGCCGAGCTCGCCCTGCTCGAGCGGGATGTCGACGCCGCGGTCGAGGACGGTGCCGTCGACGCAACGCAGGAGTCCGACATCCGTGCCGCGATCGATCTCGTGCGGGCCGATCTCGAGGCGGCCGACGTGGCGAGCACGCCGACGCCCGCTCCGGCCCCGGCACCCGCCGGTGATGACGGCGGCCAGCCCGGCAACGACGACGACAAGGGCAAGGGCAAGGGCAACGACGACAAGGGCAAGAAGGGGAAGGGCGACGGCTGACACCTGGCCGCCTGCGCGATTCGCGGCGGGCACCCAGCTTGCAGGGCTACCTTCACCGCATGACTCCCGAACTCGTGCCCGTGATCGCCGCGGCCGCCCTGGCGGTGTCGCTGTCCATCGGCGTGATCGCGCATCGCCTCCGCCCGCAGCCTGTGCGGGTGCGGGCTCAGTCGCGGCCGGTGAATCGCTCCATCGAGCGGTAGACGCCGAAGCCGTCGCCCACGACCCGGTCGAACACCCGGGTGGGCAGGAGCCCCCGGAGCGCCCGCGACAGGCCGACGCTCCACGGCAGCTCCACGAGCGGCGTGCCGGCGAGCATCGCCTTCCAGACCCGGTCGACGACGAACTCGGGGTCGAGCACCGGGGTGAGCGTCGGGCCCTTGGCGCCGGCGAACATGCCCGTCGAGATGTAGCTCGGCGTCACGGTCGTGACCTTCACGTTGCCGTGATCGGCCTGCTCGAGCTCGAGCCGTAGCGACTCGCTCCAGCCGATGAGGGCGGCCTTGGAAGCCGCGTACACCGCCATGCGCGGATTCGCGAGCGTGCCGGCGGCCGAGGCGATGTTCACGATCCGCGACGCCCGATAGGCGTTCGCGATCATGCCGGGGATGAACTCGCGCGTGATGTACATGGGCGCGAGCGCGTTGACCTGCATGGTCGGGCGGGTGTCCTCGCCGTTGTCGGTCTCCCAGAAGTACCGGTTGCCGCGCACGATGCCGGCGTTGTTGATGAGCACGTCGGGATTGCCCACCTCGCGTCGCACCCGCTGGGCGGTCTTCGCGATGGCGCCGAGGTCCCCCACGTCGACCACGTACGACTGCACCCGGCTGCGACCGCGCGAGACGGCACCGAGTTCGTCGGCGGTGCGGGCAAGCGCCGGTGCGTCGCGGTCCCAGAGGGTGACGGATGCCGCGTGCTCGGCCACCGCGCGTTCGGCGTACATGCGGCCCATGCCCGCCGCCGCGCCCGTGATCAGCACGTTGGCACCCTGCACCGTTCTCGTCATCGTTCCATCTTCGCGCACGCCGGAAGGACGGCCGCCCGCCCGCCGATGACACGGGGCGGCGACACCGCGAGCTTCAGCGACGCCGAGCCGGCCGGATTCGGCGGAGAACGAGGAACGCCGCGCCGAGCGCCACGAGGAGCAGGGCGATCGCGGCGGTCGCGCTCCCCTCGACACCGCTGTGCGCGAGTCCGGTCGACGCACTCGCCGCTGGCGGGATCGCGGCGGGCGGTTCGGTGCCGGGCAGGGCGACCTCGACCTCGTCCTGATTACCCTGGACGGGCTCCCCGTCGGGGCCGGTCGCCGTCGCGCTCGCGGTGAGGTCGATGCGGCCGGCCGCGGCATCCGCCTCGGTCGTGAGGTAGGTCGCCGTGCAGACGACGCGCTCGCCGGGTGCCACGTCACCGGTCGGGCACACGATCGTGGGCACCCCACCGGACCCGGTGAAGTTCACGCCTGTGATGCCGACGTCGCTCAGGGTGACGGTGCCGGTGTTCGTCACCGTGAACGTGTAGTTCACCGTCTGCCCGGGGCCGCTGACGACCGGGGTGTCGACCGTGATGTCGAGCTGCAGTGCCTCGACTCCTTCGACCTCGACCGTGGCCGGCTCGCTC
Source organism: Agromyces sp. 3263 (assembly GCF_031456545.1). Lineage (NCBI taxonomy): Bacteria > Bacillati > Actinomycetota > Actinomycetes > Micrococcales > Microbacteriaceae > Agromyces > Agromyces sp. 3263. The sequence goes on along the minus strand of NZ_JAVDUV010000001.1, from coordinate 1,896,568 downwards.
TCGACCGAGGTCACCGGCACCTCCAACGGCGTGATGCCGCTCGCCGTGGCGGTGTTCACGATCGCGTCACCCGCGTCGAGGTCCGCTTGCGTCGCCACGTAGGTGGCGGAGCAGATGAGGTCATCGCCGGGCGCGACGGGGTCGGCCGGGCAGTCGATCGCCGAGATCGTGCCGGTGCCCGTGAACTCGCCTTCGGCGATCACGACGTCGTGGAGCGTGACGTTGCCGGTATTCGTCAAGACGAACGAGTAGGTGACGACCTGGCCGGCCGCGGTCACCGTGACGGGCGACGCTCCCTTCACGACCTCGAGGGCCGGCGCCTCGTCCACGGTCACCGCAGCGCTCGACTCCGGCGACGTGCCCGGGGGCGCGTTCGGCGGCGTGCTCGAGGCGGTCGCGGTGTTCGTGACCCCGCCCGCGTCGACGTCCGCCTGCGTCAGCACGTAGGTGGCCGTGCAGGTGACGTCCTCAGCGGGTGCGAGGCTGGTCTCGGGGCAGTCGATCCCCGAGATCGTGCCCGTACCGGTGAACTCCTCGTCGTTCACACCGATCTCGGTGAGGGTGACGTTGCCGGTGTTCGTGATGAGGAACGAGTACGTCAGCTGGTCGCCGGCCCGGGTGGCGGCGGTCGGGCTCACCGTCTTCAGCAGCGTCCATGCCGGGGAGGCCACGATCGTGATCGGGAACTCCGACGGCGGTGCGCTCACCGGGAGCCCGATCGGCGTGGAGCCAGTCGCATCGGCGGTGTTCGTGACCCCGCCCGCGTCGACGTCGGCCTGGATGAGCGTGTAGGTGGCGGTGCACGTCACGTCGTCGCCGGGCGCGAGCGAGTCGACCTCGTCGGCGGGACAGGTCACCGCCGGCGGGACGCCGTTGCCGGTGAACTCGAGCTCGGCGACCGCGACGTCGGTCAGGGTCACGTTGCCGGTGTTCGTGACCACGAACGAGTAGGTGATCTGCTGTCCGGCCTCGGTCGGGTCGTCGGGCTCTCCCGTCTTCGCGATCGTCAGCGCCGGCGCCGGAGCGATCGAGACGATCTCCGTGTCGGACGGCGACTCGAGGGGGTCGCCGGCCGCGGTGCCCTGCGCGTTCGCGGTGTTCGCCACCGACCCGTGATCGACATCGGCCTGGGTGAGCTCGTAGGTCGCCGTGCAGGTCGTCGTCGCACCGGGCAGCAGCGTCGTCGCATCGCAGGCGACGGGCGAGAGCGTTCCCGAGCCCGTGAACGGCCCGGCATCATCGGCAACGGCGATGTCGGCCACGGTGACGTTGCCCGTGTTCGTCACGAGGAACGAGTAGGTCACGACCTGGCCCGCCTGCGTGAACGGGCCACCGCTCGAGGACTTGTCGATCGTCAGCGCCGGAGCGGCGTCCACCGGGATCGGAGCGCTGTCCTCGGGCGACACGACCTCGTCACCGTTCGGGTCGATGCCCGACGCGGTCGCGGTGTTGTCGATCCCGCTCGCGTCGACGTCCTCCTGGAGCACGGTGTAGGTGGCCGTGCACGTCATCTGCGCCTGCGGCAGCAGCACGGGCGTGACCGGGCAGTCGACCGCCAGCGCGGGGCCGTTCCCGGTGAACTCGACCTCCACGACTTGGGGATTCTCGACGGTCACGTTGCCGCTGTTCGTCACCACGAAGGAGTACGTGATCTCGGTTCCGGGCACGAAGCTGGCGGCGTCCGACGGCGAGGCGGACTTCACCAGGGTCAGCGCGGGCGCCTGGGGGACCGGGACCGTCTCGACATCCGTCACCGGCGTCGGTACCTGATCGGCGACCGCCGAGCCCGTGTTCACGACCTCGCCGGCATCGGCCTCGGCCTGCGTCACCACGTGCGTCGTCGACAGCACGCACGTGCCGAGCAGCAGAACCGACGCGCACGTCTGCGAGTCGCCGGTGAGATCATCCGAGACCACGACGCCGGTCAGGGTGATGTCACCGGTGTTCGTTCCCGTCAAGGTGTACGACAGGCTGTCGCCCACGCTCACCGTGCCCGAGCCGTCCTCGTCCGCATTGCCGACGAGCACCTTCACGATGGACAGCGACGGATGCTGCGGAACGGGCACCGTCTCGGTGTCGGTCACCGGATCGGGCGTCTGCGGTGAGACGACGGAGCCCGTGTTCACGACCTGGCCGGCGTCGGCCTCGGCCTGCGTGACCACGTGCGTCGTCGACAGCACGCACGTGCCGGCCACCGGCACCGCCGCGCACGTCTGCGACGCCCCGGTCAGGGCATCGGACACGACCACGTCGTCGATCGCCACATCGCCGACATTGGTCGCGGTCAGCGAGTACGACAGCGTGTCGCCTACACTCACCGTGCCCGAGCCGTCCTCGTCGGCATTCCCCGTCAGCACCTTGTCGAGGCTGAGCTCGGGGCTGCCTGCCGTGTTCGTGACGGTGCACGTCACCGCGTCGCCGATGCCGAGGACGATGGTCTTCGACGTGCCGGAACCCGAAGGGAGCACCGTCGTGGAGGCGGTGTTCTCATTGGTGCACGACCACGACTCGAGGTACTCGTCGAGGGGCGTCGATCCGGCGGTCGGCGTCTCCGCGAGCGTGAACGGCTGCGACCCGGGGAGCAGGGTGATCGGCCCCGTCGTCGATGAGGCCCCGGCGCCGGTCGTCGCACTCCCGAGCACGGTGCCCTGCGCCGAGGTGATCGTGGTGTCGAAGGAATCAGCCGGGTTCACCCGCCCGTTGACCGCCTTGTTCAGGGTCAGCGTCGCGGTCTGGAATCCGAACACCGCCGCCTCGGTGCCCAGTTGCGTGTTGACCAGCGAGACCGTGTAGGACGTGGGGTTCTTGGTCGCGAACACCGCGGTGCCGTATGCCCCCGGGAACTGCGGGTTGACGCCCTGACACCTGACGGTGTTCGTGCCCAGCCCGGTGATGGTCGCCCCGCATCCGTACTGGGTCTTGGTGACCAGGGTCCACGGCGTCCCGGTCGTCGAGAACGAGAGGCTCTCGCTGAAACCCGTCGACTCGCCATCGCCGGCGACCATGCCGAAGTTCGGGACGGCGACGCCGAGGGAATCGGTGACGCCGAAGTTCCGCAACTGCACCGTGGTCGTTCCCGTGGTGTTGCGCTGGAGGATCGGCCGGCCGGTCACGCCGGGGTACGCCGTCGCCCAGACACCCGAGTTGCTGCCCTGGGCACCCGCGTTCAATCCCGCGGCGTTGGCACCGCCGGTGAAGATGTTGAAGTTCGCCGTGTACCCGCCCGGGAGGCCGAGCGCGAAGTCCTGCCCGGTCGTTCGCGCGGTCGTCGCGTTGAATCCGGCGAAGTCGAGCCAGCAGATGTTGGCCGCCTGCACACCGGATGTCGCATAGCTGCATCCGGTGGCCGCAGCGGCCGCCGCGAGCTGCGGTCCGGCGGCGACGGCCGCGAGCCCCTCCGCCTCGAGGCTCATGGGCGCCACCCCGGCCGGTGGCGTCGTGCCATCAGCCACCTCGGGCGCCGGCGCATCGGTCGGCGGCGCTTCAGTGGCGGGCACGTCCGTGGCCGGGGCATCCGTCGCGGGGGCATCGGTTGCCGGGGCATCCGTCGCGGGGGCATCGGTTGCCGGCGCATCCGTCGCGGGGGCATCCGTCGCCGGCGCATCCGTCGCGATGTCGCTCGGCGACGCGGCATCCGGAGGCGTTTCGGCGGACCAGGCGACCCCGCCGCCCGACCACATCGCCGTGGCGAGCGCGAAGCCCGCCGCGAGCGCGGTGACCTGAAGGACCCTTCGGCTGCGTCCCCCCCGGGCAACACCGATCCTCCCCCCTGCGCGCATGACGGCCCCCTCACCGAGTGCAGCAACTGAGTCGGGCTCACGGTAGCGCGCGGAGGAATGCCTCCGCTAGTGGCGGGCGAGCTCGAGCGGCTCAGGCCCCGCGTTCGGTGCGGCGCATCCGCACGATCTCCTGCGACATCCGCGTGATGAGTTGGTACGGCACGGGCTTGGCGAATGGGAAGTTCACCGTGTCCTTCTTGGAGCGATACGGCGCGACCTCAGCCTCGAGCGCGCCGTCGAAGGCGGGCACCGGGTAGAGCCCGACGTGGTGCTTCCACCCGGCGAAGTGGATCGCGTAGCGGCCGCCGAGCATGACCGCGCCCATCCCGTAGCGGACCTTCTCCGCGCCGTCGGGCACCCCCGCGTGGATCGCGGCCCGCACGCGCTCGAGCACCTCGCGAACCTCGGGCGGGAAGGACGCGACGTAGTCGTCGACGGTCTCGGGAGCGGCGGCCATGCCGGCAGTCTACGTCACTGAACCGAATGGTTCAATGACGTCGTCCGCAGCTCGTGGCAGCATGGTCGGATGGCGACCCCAGACTTCCGACTCGTCCCGAAGACCACCGAGCAGACCGCCGCCTGGCTGCCCGTCGCGATGAGCGCCTACCAGCAGGCGCGGCAGCAGGCGGGCGAGGACGCCGAGCAGGCCGCCGCCGCCGCGCGCGCCTCGCAGGACCAGTTCTTCCCCGACGGGCGGCTCATCGACGGCCACTTCCTGTTCACCGTGGAAGCCGACGGCGAGGACGCCGGCTGGCTCTGGCTCGGCCCGGTGAAGGACACGTCCACCTGGTACGTGTGGGACGTCGCGGTGCACGAGTCCTTCCGGGGCCGCGGCGTCGGCCGGGCGACCATGGCCCTCGCCGAGGAGTTCGCGCGATCGCAGGGGGCCAGGACGATGCAGCTCAACGTGTTCGCCTACAACGAGCCCGCGATCGGCCTCTACGGGAGCCTCGGCTACGCCGTCACCTCGATGCACATGCAGAAGCCGCTGTAGCGCCTCACCCCGCCTCATCCGTCGAGACCACCGCGAATCCGCCTGATGGAATCCGCACCGTCGCCGACCCGTCGACCACCACCTCGCTGAGCAGCGCCCCGTCGGGGCCGTAGACCCGAGCGATCGCGCGCCGCCCCTCGAAGCCGACGGTCACTCGCTGCGGCGACGTCGCGGAGACATGCACCAGCTCGGTCGCGCCGCCGTCGCCCGCGAGCTCGAGGTGCGACACGACCGGACGCACGAGCAGCGCGTCGAGCGTCAGGTCGCCCTTCACGACGCGAGCCGTCAACTGCGACTCCGACGCAGCGACGCCCACCTGGAGGTTCCGCGGCAGGAGCACGCCCGGCACGGGACTGATGCCCTGCGGCTCGCCGCGGCCGTCGAGCGTGCCGGCACCCGTGCCGTCGCTCTTCCAGATCGAGCGACCCGAGCCGTCTTCGGGGATCCACGCCACGGGTTCGACCGAGCGGTCGACGGTGTCGGTGCCCAGGTCCCACGTCGCCGTCTCGCGGCGGTCGAGCACGAGCGTCGAGCCGGAGTACAGCGACTCCTCCGTCCAGGCCGACGCGGGTGTCACGACCTCGCCGGTCGTCGATGCGGCCGCCTCGGCCTCGACCGTGGTGAGTCCGTGCCGCGAGACGATCCCATTGACGGAGGTCGCGCGCTCGGCCAGGTCGGGCCGTGCGTCGAGCGCGAGCATGGTCAGCAAGCCGTGGATGGTGCTCTCGGCGCCGCTGTTGCGGTTGATGGCGCCGTCGGGCTGGATGCCGTCGTACGTGACGCCCGTCGCCGGGTCGTACACGGCCTCGCCCGCACGGTTGGCGCCGAAGAACCAGGCCGCCTGGATGGCCGCGAGCTCCGCGAAGCCGGTCGACCCCGACGCGTCGGCGACGGCCAGCAGCGACTGCACCCGCGAGTCGGCGCCGTAGGCGATCTGCACCCGGTCGGCCGGCGTCGGGAACCACCCGTTGTCCGGCCCGCCCGCCGTGAGCAGCGTCGGCGTGAACGAGGAGGAGTCGAGCAGTGCCGGTTCGAGCAGCGACCCGTCGCCGAGCACCTCGGATGCCACGGCGAGCGCCGCCGGCATCTGCGACGCCCAGGCGTGCCACATCGATCGCGACTTCGCCCAGGGCAGGATCGCGCCGTAGGGCCAGGAGTCCACATCGCCGGCCGACATGACCGCGATGCCCTCGGCGAGCATCCGCAGCGACTCCGCCGCGGCCGCGTCGTCGGGGGCCGCCTGCACGTAGGCCGCGAGTCCGAGCACCGCCTCGGCACTGGCATCCGCTCCGTCGACGATCAACCAGAGCGGCACCCGCATGCCGTCAGCCGTGCCGTACTGGCCGTAGCGCGTGAGCACCTGCCGATCGACCGCCTCGCGGGCGAGCGACATCCGCTCACCGAGGAAGGCCGTGAACGCCGGGTCGGCGCCGTCGGCCGCGAAGGCCGCGTAGCCCTCGCCGAACGCCCAGAGCGCTCGGGCGAGCCAGTAGCTCGGCCCGGAGTCCGACGGGTCGGGCAGCTCGACGACCACGGGGCTCGGGTTGAGCTGCCCGTCGGGCTGCATCCAGAGCACCACGTTGCCCGCGTTCGGGCCGTCGACGGTCTGCAGGTAGGCCAGCGAGCGCAGCAGCTCGTAGGCGGTGTCGCGGCTCGTCGCGGCATCCGTCAGCTGCCAGTGCCGCAGGTAGACGACCGCCGCCCGCGCGATGTCGTCGGCGTTGTACGCGCCCTGCTTCCAGTGGCCCGTCACGGGGTCGACCGGGCTGCCGCCGCCGACCCGCTCGAACGTGCCGCCGGGTCGCGCATCGGCGTAGGTCCACGGCATGGTGAGGTCGGGCTCCTCGGCGAGCCGGTAGGTCGTGTGGCCCGGCACCTCGGCCGGGGTCGCGGTGTCCATGAGGAAGTCGAGGTGCGCGAGATTCGTGAGCGGCGCGGATGCCGCCGGCGCGGCCGGCACCGCGGCCGGCACCCCGCTCGGCATCGCCGCGACGGCCGGCGCCGCCCCGCCGATCGCTCCCGCCGCGAGCGCGACGGCGGCCACCCAGGCCGCCACGTGTGTCCTGGTCATTCCGCTCCTCCTCCGGTGCGGTCGAGGCGGGCCGCCCCGATCTTCGAATCGGCCATTCCGTAGAAGACGTAGTGCACGCCGTCGATCTCCTCGATCGCCGTGGGGAAGACCACGTTCGGCACGATGCCGCTGCGCTCCTCCTCGGTCTCGGGCGCGAGGATCGGCTCGCGGGTGCGGGCGAGCACGGTGCTCGGGTCGTCGGCGTCGAGCAGCATCGCGCCCGCCGCGTAGTTCACGTGCTGCTGCTGGGAGAAGGCGCTCTCGAGCTTGCCGGTGACCCCGTGGTGCAGCAGCAGCCAGCCCTCCGGGACCCGCAGCGGCGGCGGCCCGCCGCCGATCTTCAGTTCCTCGAACGCGTACTGCGGGCCGGCGACGAACCGATGCTGCTCCCAGAGCGTGATCGCCGACACGTCGTCGATCACCCGGTCGAGCGGCACGTAGCTGATCCAGATCGACTGCCGGGTGTCGCTCACCCCAGCGGGGACGCGCACGCCCTGCCCCGGCTTCGTCTCGCTGAGGTCCCACATCGGCCGGTGCAGCACGGCGAGGCTCGGGGTGCCGTCAGGCGCCGTCACGGGCTCGGGGAAGAACGTCGTGTCCTTGTTGTGGAACAGGTTCAGGTCCATGTCGAGCGCGTCGTCGTAGGCGAACAGCACCGGTCCCAGCCGTCGCCACTCGCGCAGGTCGGGCGAGACGGCGATCGCGGTGCGGGGGCCGAGCGGCCCGTACGCCACGTACGTCATCACGTGGAGCCCGAGCACCCCCATCCACGTGACGCGCGGGTCCTCGACGCCGGCATTGCCGACGCCCCGCTCCCATCCACGGTCGGGCTCGAGCACGACGCCTTCGCGCTCGACGCCGACGGGCACGCCGTCCTCGATCACCACGCGGGCCAGGCCCACACGGGACACGTTGCCCGCCGCCACCAGGCGCGGCAGCAGGTACAACGTCCCGTCGGGCGTGCGGCCCGACCCGGGGTTCAGGACCCCCTCTGCCTCGAAGGGCTGGTCGGGATGCGGCGTCATCACGACCCCGACCCGCGTCAGCGAGTAGGGCACGGTTGCGGCATCCATCGTCATCCCTTCACGCTCGAGCCGAGATCCGTCGAGACGAAGTAGCGCTGGAAGAACAGGAACAGGACGATCGCCGGAATGGACAGCACCACCGCGCCGGCCATCATCGCCCCGAACGGGTTCGAGGTCGACGCCGCGATGTTCGAGATGAAGTTGGCGAGCGACACCGCGAGCGGCTGCAGCGCCGCCTCCTTCGTGATGAGGAACGGCCACAGGAACTCGTTCCACGGTCCGATGAAGGTGAGGATGATCGTCGTCAGCACCGCCGGGCGCACCAGTGGGAGCGCCACGCTCCACAGCACCCGCAACTCGCCGGCGCCGTCGATGCGGGCCGCCTCCCAGAGCTCCTTGGGCAACTGCAGGAAGTACTGCCGGAAGATGATCACCGCCGTCGAGTTGATGAAGAACGGCAGGATCATGCCGCCGTACGTGTCGGCCAGGCCGAAGTCGCGCGCGATCATCACGTACAGCGGGATCATCAGCAGCTGGAAGGGCACCACCTGCACGAGGAGCGCGAGCGCGAACACGACGCCGCGACCGCGCCAGTGCAGGATCGCCAGCGCGTAGCCCGCGAGCACGCCGAAGACGACGGTGCCGATCAGCACGCCGCCCGTGAAGATGCCCGAGTTCACGAGGCCCTGCAGCAGGTTGATGCGCTCGTTGATCGCGACGTAGTTGTCCATCGTGATGTTCCCCGGCTCGGGGAACGCCCCCGCAACCGATGGGTCGACCTTCGCCTGCAGGGAGCCGACGACCATGTAGTAGAACGGGAACAGGAACGTGAACGCGCCGAGCGCGAGCACCACGTACAGCAGCACCTTCCGCCCGCGGCCGGCCTCGTTCGGGTTGTGCGTGCGCCGCGAGTGGCGGCGCTCGGTCACCATCGCGACGGTGTCGGTGTTCACCGGAAGATCGGGATGGGACATCAGTCTTCCTTTCCCACGAAGGTGCGCTGGATCCACGCGATCAGCAGCACGAGGATGATGAGGATCACGCCGATGGCGGACGCGACATCGGGATTCCCCTGCTCGATGCCCTTCTGGTACATCAACAGCACGGGCGACGACGAGGCGCCGTTGGGCCCGCCGCCCCCGGTGAGCAGGTAGGGCTCGGTGAACAGGTTCGCCCCCGTGATGGTCGCCAGCAGCAGCACGAGGAACGTCGCGGGACGCACGCCCGGCACGGTGACCGAGAAGAACTTGCGCACCCGGCCCGCTCCGTCGACGGATGCCGCCTCGTAGAGCTCCTTCGACACGTTCTGCAGCGCGGCGAGGTAGAGGAGGATGTAGAACGCCATGCCCTTCCACGTGACGAAGAGGGCGATCGTCGGCATGGCCAAAGACGAGTTCACGAGCCACGACGGATCGGGCGCGAGCGGTCCGAGCAGGTGGTTCACGAGCCCGTCGCCGCTGAACAGGAACAGCCACACGGCCACGATGGCCACCGAGGCGGTGACGTACGGCACGTAGTAGCTGATCCGGAAGAAGATGCCGGCATGCACGATGGTGTTCAGGCCGTAGGCGAGCAGCAGCGAGAACACGACCGTGAGCGGCACGTTGATGAGCAGGAAGATGCCGACGTTGCCGAAGGACTGCCAGACCTTCGGGTCCTGCAGCACCGCGACGTAGTTCGCGAAGCCGACGAACGGCCGGTCGACGACGGCGCCCGGAGCCGCGAAGAAGTAGTCCTGGAACGACATCCACACGGCGAAGACGATCGGGTACGCGAACACGACGAGCACGAACACCAGGTATGGCGCGCTGAACACGAGCCCGAGGGGATTCTCGCCGAGCCACCGGCGGCGGCGGCGCTGGGGCGCGGCATCCGCCCCATCGCTCGTCGCCACCCGGGGCGGCGGAGTGCTGACCGCAGTCATCTCGGAGCTCCTCAGCCCTGCGAGGCGAGGGAGTCGGCCTTGTCGGCCGCATCCTTCAGGAAGGTCGACACGTCCTCCTCGCCGAAGATCACGGCCTTGGAGTACCCGTCACGGAACTCCTGCCAGATCTCGACCGAGTTGGGCACGTTGGGCACCTCGACGGTGCGCGCCGCCTGGTCGCCGAACTGCTCGTAGGCCGGGTTCGCCGAGAAGTAGTCGGGGTACGTCCCTGTCAGGTCCTGGCGCAGCGGCATCTGGCCGGTGGCCTCGAGCCACTTGCCGTCCTGCTCCTCGCTCGTGGAGAACTTCAGCACGTCCCACGCCGTGGCCTGGTTCTTGCAGGCGGTGAACATGCCGATGTTCTTCGCGTCGCTGAAGGTGTAGACCTCGGACGGGTCCATCCCGTCCTTCGTGGGAACGGGCACCGAGCCCCAGTTCACGCTGTCCCCGTAGACCGCGATGGCCCAGGGCCCCACGATCGACATGGCCGACTGCTTGTCGGCGAAGGCGTCGCCGTTGTACTGCTCCGTGCCTGCCAGCTTCTCCGAGTACATGGTGGCCCAGAAGTCCGCGACGGCCTCGCCGTTCTCATCGTTGAAGGTCGCCTTGCCGTCCTCGAGCAACTGCGTGCCGCCCGACTGCGCCGCGTAGAGCGGGTAGAAGTCGAACCAGCTCTGGAAGAACTCGCTCGTCGGCGCCGGCCAGATCGCGTACTTGGCGGCACCCGATTGCACGAGCTTGCGGGACGTGTCGAGGAACTCGTCGTACGTGGCCAGCGGCGGGTTCTCGGGGTCGAGCCCGGCCTGCGTGAACATGTCCTTGTTGTAGAAGATCGTCACCGGGTTGGACTTCCACGGCATCTGGTAGAAGTCGCCGTCGCTCGAGCGGTACTGGTCGGCGACATCCCCCGAGCGCTCGGTGATGTAGTCGTCGCCGTCCTTGAACTTCGACAGGTCGACGAGGCCGCCCTGCTTCTGGAAGCCCGGCACTGCGGCGGGCGACGTGTTGTAGACGAGGCAGGGCGCGTTGCCCGCGGTGATCGCCGCGCCGATGGTCTCCTCGCTGGAGGCTCCGGCCGGGATCTCCTGCGCCTTGATCTGCTCGTCGGGGTGGTCGGCGTTCCACGCCTCCACCATCTGCTTGCCCCACTCGATCTCGGCCTCGTTGTTCGAGTACCAGATCGTGATGTCGCCGCGGCTGTCGCTGCCGCCCTCGTTCCCTCCCGCACTGCACGCCGAGAGGGCGAGGAGGCCGACCGCCCCGAGGGCGGTGGCGGTGATGATGCGTCGTCGCATGATCGTTGTTCCTTTCCGGGTGCGGCCGAGCCGCGTTGACAGGTCAGGTCGGGGCGTCGGTGGTCGACTCCCTGACGACGAGGCGTGGAGCGTCGAGGTCCACGTCGGCGGGCGATTCGCCCGCGATCGACGCCAGCAGCGTGCGTGCGGCGACCGCGCCCCAGGCGGCGGCATCCGTCGCCACCGAGGTCAGTGATGGGAAGACATGGTCGGCGAGCTCGGTGTTGTCGAAGCCCGTGATGGAGAGCGCCTCGGGCACGGCGATGCCGGCGCGCCGGGCTGCGGCGAGACCCGCGATCGCCATGTGGTCGTTGGAGTAGACGATCGCGGTGGGGCGGTCACCGCGCGCGAGGAGCTCGCGGGTCGCGCGGGCGCCGGCGCTCGCCGAGAAGTCGGTCTCGACGACGAGCGTGGCATCGAGTCCGGCCTCGCGAACGGCGTCCTGGAACGCCACCGCGCGTCGGTGGCCGTGCAGCATGACCGAGGGACCGGCCACGTGCGCGATGCGCCGGTGCCCGAGCGACACGAGGTGCTCCACGGCGGTGCGGATGCCGGCGCCGTCGTCGACCGCGACGGCCGGGAACGGCGAGGGATGGTCGGCCCGCCCCAAGGTCACGGCGGCGAGGCCGAGCTCGGACACGAGCGGGATCCGCTCGTCGCCGGCCCTGAGGTCGGTGAGGATGACACCGTCGACCCGCTTGTCGGCGGCGAGGCCACGGTAGGTCTCCGCCTCTGCGCGTCCGGGCGTCGCCGCGGCGAGCACGAGCACCTGACCCGACGTGGAGAACTCGCTCTCGACGCCGGCGATGAAGGCGTGGAAGAACGGGTCGGCGGCGATGACGTCAGGACTGCGGCCGATGACGAGGCCCAGCGCGAACGACCGGTCGACGCTGAGCGATCGTGCCCGCACGCTCGGGCGGAAGCCGAGCTCCTCGGCCACCGCGAGGATGCGGTCCCGTGTGTCGGCGCTGACGCCGGGGCGATCGTTGAGCGCGAAGGAGACGAGGCCCTTGCTCACTCCGGCCCGCGCCGCGACATCGGCGATCGTCGGCCGAGCTGCCTTGGGTGCGGCCGCGGCAGGCGCGACGCCGTCTGCGTCCATCGCATCCGTCATGTGCTGCATGGCCTCCGCCTCGAGGACCGGTCACACCGTCGCCTAAACCGGTTTAGGGCGAACGTACGCCCGGCCGCACCCCCAGACAAAGGGCTTGACATCTGCCCCTGCGCTTTGCTATCTACGGCCACTGTTACGTCCCGGGTCACGCCCGGCTGACAGTCGCGACGGGCGTGGGTAGCGTCGGGGCATCCACCCCGAGCTCGCCCGCGAGGAGCAGCCATGACGGCGACATCCGAGACCGGCCGCGACACCACGGCCCGCACGGCCGCGCGTGCCGACGCCTCGGCCGCCGCCCCGGTGGCGTTCCGCGGCGTGGGTCGCACCTTCGGGAGCGGCCCCGACGCCCGCATCGTGCTCCGGGACGTCGACCTCGAGGTCACGGCGGGCGAGATCGTCGCCATCCTCGGTCCGAGCGGATGCGGCAAGTCGACGCTCCTGCGCATCGCCGGCGGCCTCGACGCTCCGACGGCGGGCGAGGCCACGATCGATGGCACCGCGGTGGCCGCCTACGACCGGCGGTCGGCGGTCGGATTCCAGGAGCCGCGCCTCCTGCCGTGGCGCACCATCGCCGCGAACGTCGCCCTCGGCCTCCCCCGTGGCACGCCGCGTGCGACGGCCGCTTCCCAGGTCACCCGGCTGCTCGAGCTCGTCGGACTCGCGGACTCCGCCGGCCACCGCCCGCGCGAGGTCTCGGGCGGCATGGCGCAGCGCACCTCGCTCGCACGGGCGCTCGCCCGCAACCCGGCCGTGCTCCTGCTCGACGAGCCGTTCGGCGCGCTCGACGCGCTCACGCGCCTGAAGATGCAGGACCTGCTGCTCGACGTGCACGCCGCCGAGCCCACCACCGTGCTCCTCGTCACCCACGACGTCGACGAGGCGCTGCAGCTCGCCGACCGGATCATCCTGCTCGGCCGCGACGGCGACGAGCCGGGCGCCCTCATCCGGCAGACCATCGTCGTTCCGGGCCACCGGCCGCGCGACCGCGGCTCGGCCGAGCTCGCCGAGCTCCGCGGCCGCCTGCTCGACGGCCTCGGCATCGACCGGCACGGCGCCGCCCGCGGCGTCGAGACCACCACGACCATCCCGCACTACCCCTACTGACGGCACACCACAGCACCGCGCCGTCGCATCCACCGCACCAGTCAAGGAGTCGCATGTCCCGCATCCCCTTCCTCCGTTCCGCGCTCGTCGCGGGCGCCGCCGCCACCGCCCTGCTCCTCTCGGGCTGCGTCGCCGGCGAGGGCCAGGCCGCCGAGCCCGAGCCCACGTCGACCGCCTCGGGCGAGGCCGTCTCGCTCGAGGGCCAGACGCTGAACATCGACTTCGCCACCTACAACCCCTTGAGCCTCGTCATCAAGGACCAGGGCTGGCTCGAGGACGCCGGCCTCACGGTCAACTGGGTGCAGTCGGCGGGCTCGAACAAGGCCAACGAGGCCCTGCGCGCCGGCGCCATCGACGTGGGCTCGACCGCCGGCTCGGCCGCGCTCCTCGCCCGCTCCAACGGCTCGCCCATCCAGGTGATCGACATCTTCTCCCAGCCCGAGTGGTCGGCGCTCGTCGCGCCCGACGGCTCCCCGATCACGTCCGTCGAGGACCTCAAGGGCAAGCAGGTCGCCGCCACGAAGGGCACCGACCCCTACTTCTTCCTCCTGCAGTCGCTCGAGGCCGAGGGGCTCGAGGCATCCGACATCACCGTGCAGAACCTGCAGCACGCCGACGGCTGGGCTGCGCTGCAGAACGGCTCGGTCGACGCCTGGGCCGGACTCGACCCGATCATGGCCGGTGCCGAGGAGCAGGGCGCGAACCTCTTCTACCGCAACGTGGACTTCAACAGCTACGGGTTCCTCAACGCCACCGAGTCGTTCCTGGCCGACAAGCCCGAGGTGGCGCAGGCCGTCGTCGACGCCTACGAGACGGCCCGCGCCTGGGCCGCCGAGAACCCCGACGAGACCGCCGAGATCCTCGCCGGTGTCGCGGGCCTCGACGCGGCCGTCGCCAGCAAGGTCATCACCGAGCGGTCGAACCTCGACGTCGACCCGGTGCCCGGTGACGCGCAGGTGAAGGTGCTCGAGAAGATCGGTCCGATCTTCGTCGAGCTCGGCGACGTGCCCACGCAGCAGCAGGTCGACGACGCGCTCGACACCATCATCAACGACGAGTTCGTCACGAAGGCCGACGCCGGCCGCTTCAGCTGATCCGCCCCCAGCTGACCTGCTCCACCCGGGAGGGACCATGACCGACACGGATGCCGCGGCCGAGCCGATCGCCGACCCCACCGGCACGAGTGCCCGCACCTCCGACGGCACGACCGTCGTGGTCGGGCGGTACGGGTCGTCGGTGGTGGCCCCCGCGGCGCGGGACCGCCGCGGCGGCGGCGAGGCGCCCGGTCGCGGCCGCACCGGCCATGCCGCGGCATCCGTGCCCCTCACCCGCCGGCGATGGTTCGTCATCGTCGGCGGGGCGATCCTCCCCATCGCGCTGCTGCTCACCTGGCAGCTCGTCTCGACGACCGGTGCGGTGCCGGTGTCGCAGCTGCCGTCGCCCGAGATGGTGTGGCTCGCGGCGGTCGACCTCGCCCAGCGCGGGCTGCTCGGTCTCTACGTGGCCATCTCGACGCAGCGGGTGCTCATCGGCTTCGCGTTCGGCGCCGCCATCGGCCTGGTACTCGGCGCGATCGTCGGCCTGTCGCGGCTCGGCGACATCCTGCTCGCCCCGACGCTCGGCGCGATTCGCGCGGTGCCCTCGCTCGCGTGGGTGCCGCTGCTGATCCTGTGGTTCAAGATCGGCGAGGAGTCGAAGATCATCCTCATCGCGATCGGCGCGTTCTTCCCCGTGTACACGATCGTTGCCGCCGCGCTGAGGCACGTCGACCGGCAGCTGCTCGAGGCGGGGCGCGCGTTCGGCCTGCACGGCGTGCGGCTGTTCACCACCGTGCAGCTGCCCGCGGTGGTGCCGTCGGTGCTCGCCGGCCTCCGGCTCGCGCTCGCGCAGGCGTGGCTGTTCCTCGTGGCGGCCGAGCTCATCGCGTCGTCGATGGGCCTGGGGTTCCTGCTCAGCGACTCGGGGAACACCGGGCGCATCGACCGCATCATCCTCGCGATCATCCTGCTCGCCCTGCTCGGCAAGCTCACCGACTCGATCCTCGGGCTCGTGGAGCGCTGGGCGGTGCGCCGCTGGGCGTAGCGGTCTCGCCACACAAGGTTTCGACGGATGCCGCAGGGCGGGCGGATGCCGCAGGGCGGGAGGGTGCCGCAGGGGCGGGCGGATGCCGCGGCGCCGGCCGTTCCGCGGGAGCGGGTCGTCGCGCTACGCCTCGCGGGTCACCAGGGCTCGCCGGCCCCGGGGACCAGAGCGCGAACCTTCCCGACGGCGTCGGGGAAGCAGGCTTCGAGCACCTCGGTCGCTGAGACCTCGTTGCCGTAGTCGCCCGTGAGGCGCAGGCCCACGATGGCGTTGATGAGCATGCCGGTGGCCATGAACTGCCGCGTCTCCTCGGCGGACATGCCGGCCTCGTCGCGGAGGAATCGCCAGATGTCGCTGAAGCCCGCGCGCGCGACCCGGCCGATCTCGGGCTCCCCGCCGAGCGCGGTGGAGTTGGCGATGACGGGGAGCATGCCCCGTTCTTCGAGGAGGCTGGTGTAGGCGGTGCCCATACGTTCGAATCGCCCCTCGGGGTCGCCCGGCATGGCCGCCCGGAAGACGTCGATGAGATGCGCGTACGCCCGCTCGATCACGGCGATGAAGAGCTTCTCCTTCGTGCCGAAGAGCCGCACGACATAGGGCTGGCTGACGCCGGCCGCGCGGGCGACCTCGTCGGTGGTGGTGCCGACGTAGGTCTTGGCCCCGAAGACCGCCGTCGCAGCCGCGAGGATGAGCTCGCGTCGGTCAGCGGCCTTCATTCGTGCAGCGGGTGCGACGTCTTCGATCGTCATGCTTGACATGTTATCAGTCGATTACTACTGTGCAAGTAATCATTCGATAACAACCAAGGAGCGCCGCCGTGTCATCCGTCACCGAAGTCGCCGCCGCATCGCCTGCCCGGGCCGCCGGCCGCCGGCCGAGCCCGCTCTGGCTCGTGCTGATCGCCACCGCACTGCCCATGTTCATGGCCACGCTCGACAACCTGGTCATGACGAACGCCCTGCCCGTGCTGCACGCCGAGTTCGGGGCGTCCGTCGAAGAGCTGCAGTGGTTCATGAACGCCTACACGCTCGCGTTCGCGAGCACGATCCTCATGGCCGTGGCCTTGGGCGATCGGTTCGGCCGCCGAACGCTGTTCCTCATCGGCATCGCCGTGTTCACCCTGAGCTCGGCGTTCGCGGCACTGGCCGCCGACCCCGGGCAGCTCATCGCGGCCCGCGCGCTGCAGGGCTTCGGCGCCGCGGCGATCATGCCGCTCTCGCTCACGCTGCTCGTCGGGTCCGTGTCGCTGGCCCGGCGCCCGCTCGCCATCGGCATCTGGGGCGGCGTCGCCGGCCTCGGCGTCGCGACCGGGCCCCTGATCGGCGGCGCCATCCTCGAGGGCTGGGCCTGGCAGGCGATCTTCTGGATCAACGCGCCCGTCGGCGTCGTGTCCGTCGCCCTGGCCCTGCTCGCGCTCCCGAACAGCTTCGGCGCCCGGCTCCGCGCCGACATCGTGGGCCTGATGCTCTCGGGGCTCGGCCTGCTCGCCCTGGTCTTCGGTATCGTGCGCGGCAATCCCGCCGGATGGGACAGCCTCGAGGTGATGGGCAGCCTCGTCGCGGGCGGCATCCTGCTCGTCGCATTCGTGCTCTGGGAATGGCGGGCGAAGGCGCCGCTCCTGCCGCTGCGGCTCTTCCGCGATCGCAGCTTCAGCGTGGCGAACGTCGTCGGCTTCGGGTTCAGCTTCGCGGCCTTCGGCTCGATCTTCATCCTGATCCAGTTCCTGCAGGTCGTGCAGGGCGCGACCCCGCTCGAGGCGGCGCTGCAGACCTCGCCCTGGACGCTCGCACCCATGGTCGTGGCCCCGATCGCCGGGCTCATCGCCCCACGCGTCGGCACGCGCACGCTCATCGTGACCGGCCTGCTCGCCCTCGGCGGCGCGCTGTTCTGGCTGTCGGGCCTGCTGGAGGCCGACGTCACGTATGCCACGTACGTGCCGCCGTTCATGATCGCCGGCATCGGGATGGCGCTGGTGTTCGCCCCGTCGGCGACCGCCGTGCTCGCCACGATGGCCCCCGACGACCACGCCAAGGCGAGCGGAACGAACTCGATGCTCCGCGAGGTCGGCGTCGCACTCGGCATCGCGGTGTCGACCGCCGTGTTCACCGGAGCGGGCGGCGAGCTCAACCCGGTCGACTACGCGGTCGGCGCCCAGCCCGCGGTGCTCGTCGCGGCGGCGGTGCTCGGCGCGACGGCGGTGGTGGCACTGCTGCTGCCCTCAGGCAGGGCCGTGAAGGCCGCGCCCGGGGTGGTGGCCTCCGAAGCGGCACCGACCGCGTCGTCGGTCGAGCCGGTCGCGGGCGAGCCGGTCGCCGCCGCGGCATCCGCGAGCTGAGCCCGCGGCATCCGCACGACGAAGGCCCCGTCCCGCTCGGTCGAGCAGGACGGGGCCTCCGTTCCGAGTGGGGCTAGGCCCTCGCCAACATTCCCGAGAAGGCGAAGATGCCGAAGATGAAGGCCAGGATGATCGACACCAGGCCGATGATGATCGCGGCGTTGGCGAGGCCCTTGCCGCGCTCGCCCGACTTGCCCACCTGGTTGAGGGCGATGAAGCCCAGGATGACCGCGATGATGTTGAACCCCAGGAGGGAGATCACGAAGGCGACGATCGAGAGGACGTTCCACTTGTCAGACGACGGGGCGGGCTGAAAACGGGGATCGTATTCGGACATGGGGCCCTCCCTGGTGGGTCGACGTCGCAGAACTGCATCGTGACAGCACGCCGTACGGGTGTCAACGACCCACGCGCACGACCGAGCCCCGGTCGCCATGCGGCGGCCGGGGCTCCCGTTCGTACGACGACTAGTTGACCGTGACGTTCGGGTTCGCCGCGATCACCGCGACGAAGACGATCCAGAAGATGATGCCGATCACGATCGACACGAAGCCCAGGACGATCGCCCAGATGGCGAGCCCACGACCCCGCTCGCCGGTCTTCTTGATCTGGTTGAGGCCGATGAAGCCCAGGATGATCGAGATCAGGCTGAAGCCGAAGAAGACGATGATGAAGGCGATGATGGACAGGATGTTCCACTTCTCACCCTGGGCCGGAGCGGCCGTCGGCTGAGGGGGAACGGGTGCGGGTGCAGGTGCGGGTGCGGAGTCAGTCATGTGAGCGTTCCTCGTGATCTTGGTGGACGATTGGCCTTCCGCATACTGGCAGCAGCGAGCCGACCGCGTCAACGACCCAGAACGGGCGTCTCGTCATGCGGCGTCACTCGCATCCCGCCCCGTCATCGCCTCGCGCGGTACGCGGCTCGTTCCGCAGGGGTCAGGTGCTCGGTCGCGTACGAGAGCATCGTGCGCGGCATCCGCGGGGCGTGTTCGTCGAGGAACCCGGTGAGCAGGTCGCGGTCGACGCGCTTGCCGACCTCGCGCAGCATCCAGCCGACCGCCTTCTGGATGAGGTCCTCCCGGTCGTCGAGCATGCCCGCCGCGAGTCGCAGGGTCGGTCCGGCATCGCCCGCCCTGATGTCGGCGAAGGTCGCGATCACCGCGACCCGGCGCTCCCACAGCGAAGCGGATGCCGCGAGCCGGTCGAGGAGGGACGCGTCGCCGATCCCGTCCCTGACCATCTCGCCCACGAGCACCTCGGCCGTGCTGTCGACGAGGTCCCAGTTGTTCACCCGCCCCTCGCGGACGGCGTCGAGGTACGCGTGATGGAGCGCCTGGCGCGCCACCTCGTCATCGGTGCGGGGGCGGCGGGCGACCTCCGCCTGCCGCACCATGACGAGCAGTGCGGCGAGCCGATGCTCGTGCACCGGACTCGCGAGGAGCGCGACGGCCTCGGCGAGCGGCATCCGCTCGTATCGCTTCACGACGGCCCGGGTGGCCGGCACTCGGACGCCGACGAAGATATCGCCCTCGCCGTATTGACCCGAACCGGTCTTGAAGAAGCGCTGCAGGAAGGCGGCGTCGTCGGGATCGCCGGCCGCGTCGATGGCGGCGGCGAGGGCCGCGGCGGTGAGCGCCGAGTCGGTGAGCCGGGGAGCGTCGTCGTGCACGAGGGCACTCTAGACGCGGGCGTCGCCGGCCCGCGAGGGGACGACGAGGCGGGTGCGGGGCCGTGTTCGGCCTCGCACCCGCCGGGGGCGCAGGGATCGCGCGCTCATTCGGTGCCGTCGTGCAGCGGCGAGAGGTCGTCGTCGACGGTGACGGGCTGCGAATGCAGTTCCCGGCGTGCGTCGTCCGAGAAGCCGGGCGTGACGCCGGCCTCGGGCTGCGAGTGCAGCTCCCGCCGTGCGTCGGCGGAGAACGCCCGTGCGGCGTCGGACTGCATGCCCCGCTCGATCGCCCGCTCGATCCGGTCGGCGACGACCGGGGAGACGGCGAGGTCGCCGCGCTCGACCACGTGGCCTCGGGCGAGTGCGATCGCGGCCGCCTGGGCGGGGCGGAGGTCGTCGCGGACCTGGCCGCCCGCTGCGGCCAGGCCTGCGGAGCCGCTCGTGAGAACCATCAGTGATGCGGCGACGATGAGCACCGGGGCCGCCGTGCGTGTGCGCATGGCTTCATTCCTTTCGGGTTTCGGGTTACCACCCGTTCGGGGGTGATCTGAAACTACGAACCCCCGGCACCGGCCGAATCCGGGCGTGCACCCCCGCCCGCCTCCGAATATTCCTGAGCATTGCTCAGTGCATGGCGGGCCAACCGGCTCCGAATGGACGACGTGGGCCCTGAGAGAAGCGCAATGGCACGCTCCTGCGCGACGCGGCGAAGACCTCCGCGAAATCTTGCGTCCACGCACGAAAGCGGCGCGGGGCTGCAACACATCGCGAGAAGGCTGCGTCTAGCCTTGAGTGGGCGGCCGATCGGCCGCCATCGCATCGCACTCGCGACCACGCCCGGGAACGGAGGTTCACATGTCGAACATCACGATCGACGCCATCATCGGCGAACCCGAGGTCCTCGAGGACGAGGTCTCCGCCGCCGTCATCGCGCTCGCACTCGGCGTCGAGACCGACCCGGCCTGGCTGCGACTCAAGGAGTCGGCCACGCGGCTGCAGTCCCTCCAGGTGAAGGACGGCTCGGTGCCCGAGGAGGCCGACCGGTCCGAGGCATCCGCCCTCGTCGACGCGATCATCGAGTCGATCGAGGCGCTCGCGCCGCGGTTCCCGCACGAGGCCGCCTACCTCGCGGCATCCGTCGCCGACTTCCGCCGGTGGCAGGCCGAGGGCTTCGGCGTGCCCGACTTCCTCGACTCGCTGGTGGAGTTCCAGCCGCAGAAGCACCGCATCGACGGCATCCGCCACCTCGTGGTGTTCCCCATGGTGACCCAGAACGGCTCACCCGACCGGCACGTCGAGGCGCTCGTCGTCGAGACGATCTGGCCCGAGTTCATCGCCGCCCTCGAGGCCGGCGACTACTCGAACAAGCTGTTCGTGAGCCTGCGGCTCGTCGACTTCACGCCCGGGTACGACACGAACTCGGCGGTGCTGTTCCCCGAGACGGTCGCCATGCGCGAGATCCCGCCCTTCACGTGGGGTGCGATCTTCCAGGACCGCGAGGCGGCGCGCTACCGCAGGGTCGTGCGTGCGGCATCCGAGATCACGAAGCTCGAGCTGCCCGCCGACGCGGCGGCGCTGCTCGACGACCAGGAGCTCACCGAGCGCACGTTCGTGATGTGGGACATCATCCACGACCGCACGCACATGCGTGGCGACTTGCCGTTCGATCCGTTCATGATCAAGCAGCGCATGCCGTTCTTCCTCTACTCGCTCGAGGAACTGCGGTGCGACCTCACCGCGTTCCGCGAGTCGGTGAAGATCGAGCGACAGCTGCGCAAGCGAGCGGATGCCGACGAGTACCTGACCGCGGTCGAGTCGCAGCTGCTCGAGCAGGCCAAGCTCGTGCAGTACGCGGTGATCTTCGACCGGATCTTCCGGTTCGCGATCACGGGCTCGCGGGTGCGCAACTACGACGGGCTCGGCGGCCAGCTGCTGTTCGCGTGGCTCCACCAGAAGCACGTGCTCGAGTGGACGGATGTCTCGCTCAGCTTCGACTGGGACGCCGTGCCCGACGCCGTGGTGGAGCTCGGCGACGCGATCGATGAGCTCTACTGGAAGTCGATCGACCGCCCGAAGACCGCGCACTGGCTCGCGGCCTACGAGCTGGTGACGAGCGTCGTGACGCCCAACCCCGCCTCGGTGTGGGCGCAGGGCCTGCCGCGCGAGGTGCTCGCGGGTGCGCCGAAGGGCTACACCGACCTCGTGATGGACGACGAGTTCCCGCTGTCCATGTTCTACGAGGCGCTCGACAAGAAGATGAAGCCGGTCATCGAGTCGACGGTGGGCATCACCGCGACGTCGGAGCGCTGACCATGTCGGTCGCCGGCCGGACGGTGCTCATCGCGGGTGCGACGAGCGCGTCCGGCCAGGCGGTCGCCCGCGCGCTCGTCGACGCGGGCGCCGGCGTGGTGGTCGTGGGCAGCGACCAGGGCCGCCTCGACGCACTCGTCGCCGAGGTTCCGGGGGTGGTGGGAGAACTCGCCGACCTCACCGACGGCGACGACGTGCTCGAGCTCGCGATGCGCGTGCACGCGCGGGTCGGCGACCTCGACGGCGTCGTGCACCTCGTCGGCGGCTGGCGCGGTGGCGGTGGCATCCTCGGGCAGTCCGAGGAGGACTACCGCGTCCTCGAGCGGTCGTTCACCGCGCTCCGGTACGTGAGCCGCGCGTTCTGGACCGATCTCGTGGACTCGCCGGCCGGGCGCATCGCCATCGTCTCGTCGACGACGGTCGCCGCGCCCTCGGCGGGCAGCGCCAACTACACGGCGGTCAAGGCGGCGAGCGAGTCGTGGATGCAGGCCCTCGCCCAGGGGTTCGCGAAGTCGCCGGATGCCGCAGCCGCGGCCGTGACGTTTCGCGTGCGCTCGCTCGCGGGGCTCGAGGACGTGCTCGCCGACGCCGTGGTCGCCCTCTGGGACGCGGAAGCGGATGCCGCGACGCTCAACGGCTCGGTGACGGAGCTCGTCGCGCGAGCCTGAGCGCCGGCGCCGCGCCTGCCGCCTCAGCCGTCGTGCGTGCCCTCAGTTCGTGCCGCCGGTGGCGTGCACCGCGTAGCCCCAGCAGCCGGCGTCCTCCCATCGGTAGTCGTCACCCGTGCCCGCTTCGCCGTCGAGGGCGAGCTCCCACGCGGCGTACTCCTCGGGGGTGAGGTCTGCGGGCATCGCCGGGAAGCGGTTGGAGGCGTCGGGCGCGGGGTTCCACCACTCCCACTCGAGGTACTCCTGCCCGGCGTCGGCCATGCAGTCGCGGACGATCTGCTGGAAGGCCAGCCACGTCTGCTTCTCGGCGTCGGTCGGCCGGGCGGCACCCGGGGTCGGCGCGGGTGCCGGGCCGCCGGGCGCCTCGGGCTGCCCGGTGAGCGGCGGGCGCAGGTCGGGTGAGGGCGTCGACCGCGGCCCGGGCGTCGGCGCCGGAGTCGGGGCGGGGGTGCCGAGCCCACCGCCGACGGGGGGCGTCGGCGGTGGGCTCGGCGGCTGGGGGGTGGCGTCGGGGCTCGTCACCGGGGACTCGCCGGCGTCCGCTTCGTCGACGGAGCCGGCCGGCCCGCCGGACGGCGCGTCGTCGCCCTCGGCGATCTCGTATCGCTCTGCGCCGCTGGTCGCCGGGGCCGGGTACCGCGCGTCGTAGAAGACGGGTGCTCCCGTGGTGGCTGCGGCCGCGCCGACGAAGATCGCCGCGACGAGGGCGACGGCCACGCCGCCGCCGAGCAGCAGGATCCTGGTGCGCATGTCGCCTCCCCCGTCGTCGACCGGCGCGCCGTTTCGCGGCACGTGCGTCCGGACATGCTAGCCGTGATTGTTGCCCCCCGAAAGGGGCACAATGGGGGACCGCCCCTGCGCGTGCTCGCGCGCCACCCGCTCGCCCGCGGGTCAGGGGGTCGGCGTCGCGGCATCCGTCGCCGGCTCGTCGCCCGCGGGCGGCGCCGACGTCACCTCGACGACGGTGTCGGCGGTCGGATGCTGCGCCCGGCTGAGGAGCACGAACGGCGCGGCCACCGCCGTGATGAGACCGCTCCAGAGCATCGACCCCGCGTAGCCGGAGAGGTCGGCCGAGCGACCGAGGATCGGCTGGAACACCGCGCCGCCGGCGCTGCCGAGCAGCGAGTCGAACGAGAGCACGGTGGCCCGCTGCTTCGACGGGATCATGTCGTTGAGGTACGCCCGGTGCACCGGATCGTCGACGGACGACGCGATGCCCCACACCGCGAGCAGCACGATGGCGACCCAGAAGTCGTGCGTGAACGCGAGCGCCACGAGCACGATCGCGCTCGAGATCGTGGCGAGGAGGATGGCCGAGGTGCGCTTGCGGAACAACCGCCGCACGAACGGCGCGAGCACGCCGCCGACGATGCCCGCGCCCGAGAGGATCGCCGCCGCGAGGCCCGCGATGGAGTAGGCGCCCTCGTCGCCCCAGAGTTCGAGCAGGTACGGCTGCAGGGCGTAGAACACGTAGATGCCGACGCCCGCCGTGAACGGGGTCGCGAGCATGAGCCAGCGCACCGGCGGGTTGCCCAGCCCGTACTTCACCGAGGCACGAAGCACCGTGCCGGTCGCCTTGATCGGCCCCTCACCGCGCTCGGGCGTGAAGCCGAGGTCGCGCATGGTGAGCGCCGCCACCACGAACATGACGGCGAGCACCGCGCCGCGGATGAGGAACGGCACGCCGAGGTTCGTGAGCTGCGCGATCACACCGCCGAGCACCGATCCGGCGAGCATCGCCGCCCCTCCGACGATCATGGCGCGACCGAACACCGTCTCGAGGCTGCCCCGGTACTCCGTGGCGCGGAGGGCGTCGACGAGCCAGGCGTCGACGGCGCCCGAGAAGAACGTGAACCCGAGGCCCAGGAGGACGGACACCAGTGCCCACGCCCAGAACGGCGACTCCCACACCCACAGCAGCCAGTAGAGCACCGTGGTGACGGCGAGGGTCACGGTGCCGAGCAGGTAGGACGCGCGACGCCCGAGCGTGTCGGCCACGACGCCCGTCGGGATCTCGAAGAGGAACATGCCGGCGCTGAAGAACGCGTTCGCGGCGAACGCCTCCAGGTTGGTGAGCCCCGCGTCGAGCAGGAACAGGGTGTTGATGCCCCAGATGAACGAGGCCGCAAGGGTGTTCCCGAGCGTGAGCGTGTAGTAGACCGCCTGCACGCTTCGGGGCGTCGGGGTGCGGGCCGGCCGGGTCGCCGTGGTCACGAGTCGCTCCGTTGAAGCCTCACCCGATCATCTTGCTCCGGTGCCGGGCGCGTGCCAAGAGGCGCGGCGTGCGCGCGCCGAGCCGCCGTGGCGCGGCGCATTGACCCGGGCCGGATGCCGCCGATAGCCTCCGCACATGGTGCGCTTCCTCATTCGTGCTGCGGTCTTCCTCGGCACCGCGGCCCTCGGGCTCTTCCTCGCTGCGCTGCTCATCCCCGGATTCCACGTGCACCTGGCCGGATTCCTCGTGGCGATCATCGTGTTCGCGCTCGTCCAATGGCTCATCGAGTGGCTGGTCGCGAAGATCTTCCACCGGTCGGCGCCGACGGTCGCGGGCATCGCCGGCCTGCTGTCGACGTTCATCGCGCTCTGGATCGCCACAATCATCACCGACGGCCTCAGCTTCGACGGGGTCGGCGCGTGGATCCTCGCGGCCGTGGTCGTCTGGCTCACGACCGCCGTGCTCGGCTGGCTGGCGGCCAAGTTCCTGCTCCACGACCGGGCCGCAGCGCGCCAGCGCTGAACGAGGCACCGTTGCCCACCATCACGAGTTCCGACGGCGTCTCGCTGAACTACATCGAGACCGGCGACCCGGCGGCGAGACCCGTGGTGCTCATCGCCGGATTCAAGGCATCGGCGGCGAGCTGGCGCTACCAGCTCAAGCCCCTCGCCCGGGCCGGCCATCGGGTGATCGCGTTCGACCGGCGCGGCCACGGCGCCTCGGGCATCGGTGCGGGCGACCACACCATGGACCGCCACGGCGCCGACATCCACGAGCTGCTCACGGCGCTCGAACTCGACGACGTCACCCTGGTCGGCCA
The DNA here is from genome assembly GCF_031456545.1 of Agromyces sp. 3263. Taxonomy (NCBI): domain Bacteria; kingdom Bacillati; phylum Actinomycetota; class Actinomycetes; order Micrococcales; family Microbacteriaceae; genus Agromyces; species Agromyces sp. 3263. The sequence continues at coordinate 1,871,163 of NZ_JAVDUV010000001.1, read as the reverse complement.
GTCGATGGGCGGCAACGCGATCTGGGCACTCGTGCAGCAGTTCGGCGCGAGCGGCATCCGGGACATCGTCATCGTCGACCAGACTCCCAAGATGCTCAACGCCGGCGACTGGGCATACGGCTTCTACGACTACGACGAGTCGAACGCCGACACGTTCTTCGCCAACGGAATCCCCGACCCCGGCCGCCATCCGGCGAAGTCGAAGGGGCTGGTGCGCATCGCGCGCGTGCTGAAGGCGATGGAGCTCCCCAAGGGCGGCAAGCCCACGTTCACCGCCGCCGAGCTCGAACTGCTGCACGACCACGCCACGCGCGACTGGCGCGACGTGATCGCCGGACTCGACCGGCCCGCGTTCTTCGTCGCCGGCGCCGAGAGCGAGTTCTGGCCGGCCGAGCATGCCGCGGCATCCGCTGCCCTGAACCCGGCGGCCACCTCGGCCGTCATCGAGCGCGACGGCCACGCCGCGAACATCGAGCAGCCGCAGAAGTTCAACGACGCGCTGCTCGGGTACCTGCGGCGCTGAGGGCTGAGCGCTCGAACCCCCGGCGGCGGGTTCACTGCCGCTGACGCACCCACTCGCGCGCATCCTGGTGCGCGCGATGCACGGCTTCGCCGATCCACTCCGAGCTCGCGTACACCCGGTCGGCGCCGATGCGCTCGAGCAGGCCGCCCGCGGCGAGCAGCTCGCGCACGCGATCGCCGGTGACCACCAGCCAGAGCGACGAGTCGTGGGCCTCGAGGTCGTCGAGGTAGCGCTCCAGTACGGCCACCGACGACAGGCCCAGCTCGTCGATGCCGCGGAGACGCACGATGACGGCCGAGCCGACCGAGTCGTCGGCGACCGCGGGCAGCTGCGCCTCGAAGACCGGGGCGCTCGCGTAGAACAGGTTGCCGTAGGGCTGCAGCACCACGACCTCGTGCGGGGGAACGGTGGTGACCGGATCGATCTCGCGCACCCGGCCATCGTCGTGGAACTCGAGCTGGCGCACTCGGAGCCGGTTCGACTGCTGGGCGACGAACAGGATGATGCCGAGGCCGACACCCACGAGCACCGCGAACTGCAGCGGGATGAGCAGGGTCAGGACGAAGGTGACCGCCATGACCGTCGCCTGGATGGCACCGGTCCTCATGACCGAGATGATGCGCGCCGGCTTGATCGCCCCCGCGCCGACGACCATCAGCAGGCCGGCGAGGGCGGGCATGGCGACGAGCGAGACGACGCCCGACGCGACGAGGATGACGAGCGTCATCACGATCGCCGCGATGAAGAGCGCCAGGCGGGTGCGCGCGCCGGCCGCCCGCACGAGTGATGAGGCCGACATCGAGCCGCCCACCGGCATGCCGCGGAACACGCCGGCGACGATGCTGCCGAGCCCCTGGGCGATGAAGTCGCGTGACGCGTCCGCCGGCTTGCCGTCGGCGTTCGGAACGGCTCCGGCGACGGCCGCGCCCTGCACCAGTCCCACGAACGCCAGCGACAGCGCCGGCAGCGTCAGGTACGCCAGGTCGCCGAAGGTGGGCAGGACCGGAGCGGGCAGCCCGGTCGGCACGTCCGCGACGTCGCCCACCGTCAGCACGTCCCAGCCGAACACGAAGGTGAACAGGGCGGCGAGCGCCGACCCCGCCGCGATCGCCACGACGAGACCGAGCGAGCGGAGCCGCGTCCGCGTCAACACCACGATCAGCGCGATCGTCACGAGCCCGACGGTGAGCGTGGGAAGGTCGATCAGCCAGAAGTGGGTCAGGGTGTCGACGGCGCGCGTCACGCGATTGGCTCCGAGCCCGGCGTAGCCCGTGAGGTTCGTGAGCTGGCCGAGCACGATGTTCACACCGACCGCGGTCACGAAGCCGACCATCACCGCGGTGGGTACGAAGCGCAGCATCCGCCCGCCCTTGAGCACGCCGGCGATGATCATGAAGACGCCCGTGAGCATGGCGAGCGTGAACAGCCCCCGATCGGGGTCGGGCAGCGCGCCGAGATCGGTGTCCGAGACGATGAGGGCCATCGCCCCCGTGGCCTGCACGGCCATGAACGTGCTGCTCGTGAGCACGGCCGCGCCGACCATGCCGAACAGGAACGCGTAGATGCCGGCGACCGGGTTGACGCCCGCGAGCAGCCCGATGGCCAGCCCGTCAGGGACGCTCTCGATGCCGAGGATGGTGCCGGCCAGCGCGTCCTTGCCGAGCGTCTCGCGCCGGAACACGTTGCGCACGCTGCGCCACCACGCGGCGAGCCAGGGCACGCGGGGCGGCGCGTTCGTCATGGACCCGACCCTAGCCCCCGGGGACGCGCGTGCGACAGGTGCGCGACGTCGCTACGCCGGGAACGCCTTGCCGGGGTTCAGCGTGCCGAGCGGATCGAGCGCCTGCTTGATCGCCGCGTGCATCGCGATCACCCGCGGCCCGAGCTCCTCGGCGGCGCCCGGCAGCTTCAGCAGGCCCACGCCGTGCTCGCCCGTCACGGTGCCGCCGAGCTCACGGCAGTCGTCGACGATGCGGTCGAACGCGAGCTTCGCCCGGGCCTTGGCAGCCTCGTCGCCCTCGGGCGCGATGATCAACGGGTGCAGGTTGCCGTCGCCGGCGTGGGCGATGTTCGCGATGACCACGTCGTGCGCGGCCGCGGTCGCCTGGATCCGCGACAGCATCTCGGGCACCGCGCCGCGCGGCACGCAGATGTCCTCGGTGAGCACCGGCCCCAGGCGCTCGAGCGCAGGGTAGGCGAGGCGGCGGGCGAGGAACAGGCGGTCGATCTCCTCGGCGTCGGTCGCCCGCTCGACCGTCACGGCACCGGCATCCGTCATGATGCGGGCCACGGATGCCGCGAGCTCCTCGCCCGCGGCCCCCACCTCGTCGACCTTGGCGAGCAGCATCGTGTCCACTCCGTGGGGAAGCCCGAGGGACTGCCACGCGTCGACGGCCTCGACGCAGGTGCGGTCGATGAGCTCGAGCGCAGCCGGGACGATGCCGGCCGCGGTGATCTCGGCCACGGCGACACCCGCTTCGCGGAGCGAGCCGAACGAGCCGACGATCGCACGCTCCTCGCGGCCGCCGAGCGGCAGCAGTTGCAGCGTGACCTGGGTGACGACGCCGAGGGTGCCCTCGGAGCCCACCATGAGCGCGGTGAGGTCGTAGCCCGTGACCCCCTTCGCCGTGCGCCGTCCGAGGTCGACCACGTCGCCGTCGGCGAGGACGACCCGCATGCCGATCACGTAGTCACGGGTCACCCCGTACTTCACGCAGCAGATGCCGCCCGCGTTCGTCGCGACGTTGCCGCCGATCGTCGAGATGCGGTAGCTGGCCGGGTCGGGCGGGTACCAGAGCCCGTGCGATGCCACCGCCTCGCGCACCGTGTCGTTGATCACGCCCGCCTCGGCGACCACGTAGCGCTCGGCGACGTTCACCTCGACGATGCGCGTCATCCGCTCCAGTGAGAGCACGATGCTCTGCGCCACGGCGTTCGAGCCGCCCGAGAGGCCCGTGCCCGCCCCGCGCGGCACGACGCGAGCACCGGATGCCGCGGCGAGGCGCACCACGGCCGACACGTCGTCCTCGTGCTCGGCCAGCACCACGGCGAGCGGCCGCTCGCACGGCGCCCACTCGGCGTCGTCGTGGGCGTACGCGTCGAGGGACGCGGCATCCGTCAGCACCTGGTCGGCGCGGAGCATCCGGAGCAGCTCGGCGATGACCGTCTCGTTGGCCTGCATGCCGGCTAGCTCCGTGCCAGCGGATGCAGCAGCGAACGCCAGTCGTCGGGGACCCGGTCGCGGGGCGCCGGGGCACCCTGCGCGGTCGGCCGGCTGTCGGGCGCGGCGAGCTTCGGGCCGTCGACCGAACGGGCGGCCGCGTAGTCCCAGAACCAGTCCTCGCCGGGCTCGAACGACTGGGCGATCGGATGCCCCTGCTCGCGCGCGTGACGGGAGGCGTGCTGCTCGGGCGAGCTGTCGCAGCATCCGACGTGCCCGCACTGCGCACAGCGCCGCAGGTGCAGCCACCAGCCGCCCGCAGCGAGGCACTCGGCGCAGCCCTCGCCGGACGGCGGAACATCGGGATCGATCGCCGGGGTCTCGTCGGTCATGCGAGCGAGCCTAACCCGGCGTCGCTCGCCCCGCGCCCGTCAGAAGGTGCGGGCGAACGGCAACGGCCTGCGCATGCGCACGAGCAGCAGGATCGGGATGAGCACGTACGGCAGGTTGAAGGCGAGGAACTTGACCGGGTTGGGCGTGATCCACTCGGGCTCGCCGAAGAACTCGACGCCGAAGACGATGATGCCCGTGATCGACGCGATCATCGTGGCGTAGATCACGCTGGGCAGCTGGATCCAGTTCCAGCCCTTGACGATCGAGATGACGAGCAGCACGTAGAAGACCGGGTAGACGAACGCCGAGAGCCCCGTGACGAATCGCATCCACACCGGCGGCTGCATGAACAGCGGGTCGGTGTCGTGCGCGTACCACCAGTTCGCGTTCACGAGGAAGTTCGGCGAGGGCTCCGAGAAGTCGATGCCGAGCGTCGGCACCATGTCGCTGATCATGCTCGTCACCGCGAACAGCGAGAACACGACGAGGAAGAACCAATCGAACGGGCGCTCGCGCAAGGGCAGGTTCGGCGGGCGGCACGGGTCGGCGGATGCCGCGGCGGCGGGCGCACCTGCGCGGGCCGCCTCGACGTCGGGGCTGGGCGGGGCGGTCATGGGGCACGAGCGTAGCGGCGCGGCGGCACCTTCGTCCACGCGGTCTTCGTCGGGGCGGTCTTGGTCCGGGCGGTCTTCGTCGGGGCGGTCTTCGTCGGGGCTGTCGATTCCGGTCGGTCGACCGCGTCGGTATGGTGACGGCGCGAATCCCGCGCCGGAGCGAGAGGATGACGACATGTCCAAGTACCTGATCCTGATCTTCCAGGACGAGGCGGCCGCGCAGCCGTCCGGCGACTCCGTGAGCGCCAACTACCGCGCCTTCATGGAGAAGCACGCCGGGGCCCTTCGGGGCGGGGTCGCCCTCGAGAACCCGGCGACGGCGACGTCCATCCGGCGCGACGAGTCGGGCGAGTCGATCGTGACCGACGGCCCGTTCGCGGAGTCGAAGGAGGCGCTCGGCGGCACGTTCCTCATCGAGGCGGCCGACCTCGACGAGGCGCTCGCCATCGCCAAGGAGGTGCCCGCGGGCATCGGCGTCGAGGTGCGGCCCGTGCGGGTCGTCAGCTGATGCCGACGGCCGCCGGTGCCGAGGTCGCACTCGCGCTGGAGCAGGCGCACCGCGAGTGGGGCTTCGTGCTGGCGGCCACCATCCGCGTCGCGGGCGACATCGACTCCGCGGAGGAGGCCGTGCAGGACGCGTATGCCGTCGCCCTGGCCACGTGGCCTGATCGCGGCATCCCGGCCAACCCGGCCGCGTGGCTGACGGTGACGGCCCGGCGCCGCGCGCTCGACGTGCACCGCCGCGAGGCGACCGCCCGTCGGGCGCTGCCCAAGCTGGTCGACCCCGAGCCGGAGCCGATCGACGAGCAGGTCGAGGCGATGGACGGCATCCCCGACGAGCGGCTGCGACTCATCTTCACGTGCTGCCATCCGGCCCTCGCGCCCGAGGCCCAGGTCGCGCTGACCCTCCGCCTCGTCTGCGGCCTCGCGACTCCCGAGATCGCACGGGCGTTCCTCGTCCAGGAGGCGACGATGGCCGCTCGCATCACGCGGGCGAAGCGCAAGATCCAGGTGGCGAACATCCCGTATCGCGTGCCCGAGGGCGACGAGCTGCCGGCGAGGCTCGAGCAGGTGCTCGACGTCGTGCACCTCGTCTTCACGACGGGGCATTCCGCGCCGTCGGGTGCGCAGCTCACGCGGGGCGACCTCGCCGAGCGCGGCGTCGAGCTCGCCCGCATGCTGCGTGCCCTGCTGCCGTCCGATCCGGATGTCGCGGGGCTGCTCGCACTCGTGCTCCTCACCGATGCGCGGCGGGCCGCTCGCGTCGACGTCGCCGGCCGGCTGGTGCTGCTCGAGGAGCAGGACCGCGCCACCTGGGATCGCGCGGCCATCGCCGACGGAGCCTCGCTCGTCGCGGAGGCGCTCGGTGCGGTGCGGCCCGGCCGACCGCCCGGGCGGTACGCGGTGATGGCCGCGATCGCCGCCGTGCACGACGAGAGCCCCACGTGGGCCGACACCGACTGGGACGCGATCCTCGCCCTCTACGACGTCCTGCGCGTGACCTGGCCGACGCCCGTGGTCGAGTTGAACCGGGCGATCGCGCTCGGCTTCGCCGACGGGCCCGCGGCCGGCCTCGCCGAGCTCGACGACCTCGCCGCGGATCCGCGTCTCGCCAGGTATCCGTACCTCGCCGCGGCCCGAGCCGACTGCCTGCGGCGGCTCGGTCGCACCGCTGAGGCGCGGATCGCCTACGACGAGGCGCTGATCCTCACCGACAACGAGGTGGAGCGCGAGTTCCTCGCAAGACGCATCAGCGCGCTCGGCGGGGGCTGAAACCCACCGCTCAGCGGCGCGTATCGACGGCCTTCACGCCGTCATCCGCGATCGCGTCCGTCGGCGCCGCCACGCGGAGCTGGACGCCCACCTCGGCGAGTCGTTCGAGCTCGCCGGTGTCGGCTCGGGCATCCGTCACGAGCGTGTCGATCCGCTCGGTCGGCACCGTCTGCACCATCGAGTCGACGCCGATCTTCGTGTGGTCGGCGAGCACCATCACCCGCTTGGCCGACTCGACGGCCGCTCGGTCGACGCTCGCGACGTGCATGTTCGGGGTGCTGAGGCCATTCGCCGCGGTCAGACCGTTGCCCGAGAGGAAGAGCTTGTGGAATCGCAGCCGCGACACGGCCTTCTCGGCCTCACCGCCGATGACACCGCGGATGCTCCCGCGAAGAATGCCGCCGATGAGCAGCACCTCCACATCCGCGGCATCGAACAGCGCATTCGCGACGAGCACCGAGGTGGTGGCCACCATGAGACGCCGGCGAGTGAGTCGCTGTGCGAGTGCCTGGGTGGTCGTGCCCGCGCACAGCATGATCACGTCGCCGTCGTCGATGAGCTCTGCTGCGAGCTCCGCCATCGCGAGCTTCTCGTCAGCGGCGACGACCGCCTTCTCGCGATAACTCGGTTCGTCCATGCTCGAGCGGCCGACGGATGCCCCGCCTCGGTGTCGCACCACGAGGCCCGCCTCCTCGAGCGCCTTCAGGTCCCGCCGGATCGTGATCTCCGACGAACGGACCATCCGGGAGAGATCGGCGACCGACGAGGACCCGTGCACCGACAGCGCGGAGAGGATGACCTGGCGCCGTTCCTCGGTGAACATGCGGCCTCCCCTCACGATGCGGCCGCCGTGCGGCACGGCCGTCGACCAGCCTAGGCAGGATCAGCGCGGTGGGCACCGGCGCCGCGGCATCCGGTGCCCACCCTGGTCACCCGGCGTTGCAGGTGACCTTGGCGTCGGCCCAGTCGGCGTGGTCGTAGTTCTTGCCGTTCGTCGCCTCATCGGCGACGAGCCGAAGCCGCTTCACGCCGGTGACGTCGACGTGCAGCGGGAAGGCCGGGTCGTCGTTGGTCAGCACCGTCGTCTCGGCGAGCAGCACGTCGTCGCCGTAGACGCGGAACCGGACCGAGCCGATGCCGCTCTCACCGGGCGTCTCGAGCACCTCGTCGTCGATGCCGACGATCGCGTCGAAGGTCGAGCAGGTGGCGCCGAGCCACGCCGTGACCGAGCCGGTCGCGTGCATGCCGACGCCCTTGGCGAAGACGACGTCGTCGATCTCGATCGGCCGGCCGTCGCCCGCGGCCGCCTGACCGTTCGACTGGTCGCGCTCGACCGGACCGTAGCCGTTGGACTGCTCGAGCCATTCGAGGTCGGAGACGAAGTTCACGCCGTCGAGCGGCTCGGGCGTGACCCACAGCGTGGACTGCGTCGCCGCGGTGCGCTCCTCGTCGCGGTCGACGCGGTAAGACGCCTCGATGGGGATCTCGACGGTTCCGCTGACGCCGTCGGCGGGGACGGTGAGGGTCCAGGAGCCCTCGAGCTCCCGCCCAGCGGCCAGCTTCTTCGCTGTGACGGCTCCGCCCTCGACCGTCCACCCTTGGGGCACGACCGGGGTCACCGTGACCTTCGTGGCATCCGCCTCGACGGAGAACGACGCCGTCAGTTCCACCGTGGAACCCGGTGCGACCTCAGCGGACGACGGTTCGACCGCCAGGTCGACCGCGGCCCACGGCTCCGCCGGGTCCAGGCAGCTGTCGCGGTGCGGCTTCGCCAGGCAGACCACGGCCGCGAACCCGCCGTTGTCCGCCGTCGGGATCGACAACGTCTGGTCTTTCGTCGTGCGCGTCGTCGTGAGCAGCGTCGCGGATCCGTTCGCGCCGTCGTCGGTCAGGAGGTCGACGATGAGGTGCTTGCCGCCGAACTGCTCGAGCGGCAGCTGCAGCGGTTCGCCCGATCCTGCGCGCATGCCGCCGACGTACCAGCGGTCGCCGGCTCGCCGAGCGAGCACCACGTCGGAGGCCGGGGTTCCGCTCACCAGCTGGGTCTCGTCCCAGGTCGTGGGGAGGTTCTGCAGGAACCGCTCGGCATTCGGCTCGGCCGCGTAGGCCTCGGGCTTGTCGGAGAGGTGCTGCCAGCCCGACTCGTAGACGATGCTCATCGCGACCTCGTGGGCCTTCGAGGAGTTGCCGTTGCCACGGGAGAAGGTGACCGGGGTCCAGTCCATGGAACCCACCACGTTGCGGGTGAACGGAACCATGAGGCTCCGGGCGGGGCTGATGCCGTTCTCGGCACCGCGCACGGCCTCGTAGCTCATGATGTGCGGCCACGTGCGCTGCAGCCCCGTCGGGAGGGAGGCACCGTGGAAGTTGATCATGAGGTGATTGGCCGCGGTGTCGGCCGCGATCTGGTCGTACCACTGGTGGATCGCCTGGCTGTCGGTGTCCATGAAGTCGACCTTGATGCCCTTGACGCCCCACGACGCGATCCGCGGCAGCCACTCGTCGCGCTGCTCCTGCGTGCGCAGGTCGCGGCTGTGGAACCAGATGATGACGTCGACGCCCTTCGTCTCGGCGTAGCGCACGGTGCGCGGCACCCAGCTCGCGTCCCAGCCCTCGTCGAGCAGCACGTACTCCCAGCCGTTGCGGGCCGAGAGGTCGACGAAGTCCCGCTGACGGGCTTCGTCCTTGGGGCTGTTCCAGTCGGTCAGCCAGCTCCAGCTCGAGACGCCGGGCTTGATCCACGACGTGTCCTGGCCCTCGAGTGCGTTCGGCGTGGCGAGATCGTCGACGATCGTCGACTCGACCACCGTGTCGAGGCCGCCGACGATCGCGACGCGCCATGGGGTCGAGAGGTCCCCCTGGGAGGTCACCGGGGCGCCCTGGAAGAGGTCGACGCCGTAGCGCAGCGTGCCGGGCGTGTGCGCGAGGTGGGAACCCGAGTAGTCGCCGTGCACGTCGGACTCGGTGAGCAGCACGTAGTGCTCGCCCTGCTGGAACAGCGCGGGGTATCCGACGCTGCCCGTTCCGTTCGACGCGGCCGCGGTCGTCTGCATCCATTCGGCTTCGTAGTTGACCGCGTAGGACCGCTGCATCCATGCCGCGCCGTCCGCCGGCATCTCCCATGCGCCCGACTCGTCGTCCACGCGGTGCTCGCCGTCGCCGGCGATCAGGTATCGGTAGGCGGCGCCGTCATCGGAGAGCCGCACGGCGATCGAGAACCGCGCACCGTCCGCGTTCTCGAACTCGAACACGGACTCCTGGAACGTGTACGACCGCTCCTGCTCCTTGCCGGTGGTCATCTCGTAGACGTCCGCGACGAGATGGTCGTCGCGTCCAACGAAGACCAGCCCGTCGCGGAAGTCGCCGTCGCTCCCGGTGAGGCCGAGCCTCGTGGCCTGCACCACCGTCGTCTCGCCGTCGACCACGTCGAGCGCGACACGTCCCGCGGAATCGAGCTTCACGACGCCATCCAGCGGAGACCCCTCGGGCCCGTCGATCGCCCACTGCTCGACGACCACCGGCTCCTCGGGCACGTCGTCGTCGCAGGTGACCCTGGCGTCCGCCCAGTCGGCGTGGTCGAAGTTCTTGCCGTTGGTCGACTCGTTCGCCACCAGGCGCAGGACGTCGACACCCGAGACATCCGCCGTCAGCTCGACCGCCGCGTCGTCGCCCGTGACGACCCCGGTCTCGGCGAGGAGCGTGCCATCGCCGTACAGCTGGAACTGCACGGTGCCGATGCCCGACGTCACCTCGTCGTCGAGGCCGACCATCGCGCTGAAGGCCGTGCAGTTCGCACCGAGCTCCACCGACAGCGCCCCGGTGGCGTGCATGCCGACCCCCTTGTCGTAGACGACGCCGCCGACGGTGATCGGCTTGCCGTCGCCCGGCGCCGACTCGCCGTTGGACGTGTCGCGCTCGACCGGACCCCACCCGTTCGACTCGTCGAGCCAGGGCAGGTCTGAGATGAACACGTCGCCGACGGGAACGTCGGCGCTGGCGGGCAGTGCTCCGGAGACGGCTGCGAGCCCGCCTCCCAACAGGCTTCCGCTGACGACGAGCGCGGTGGTGGCGGCTCGACGGCGATGGGTGTGACGGGGCACGAGGTCTCCTTCGACGTTCGCGATGGCCCTCATCCGAGGGTCTCGACGTCAGGCTAGGAACCCGTGATCGAAACGGTCAACGACCTGTTCGGTATCGATCGCTCGTGGCCTTCAACCGGTCAGTAGCGATCACCTCGACGGCCGGAGAAGTCCGTCGCGCGAGGGATCCGGGCCGCCGCCGCCGGTCGCTAGCGTGGAGGGATGTCCGTCTCAGCAGCGCCGCCCGTGCTCGACGGCGTCGAGTGGGTGCGACCGCGACCGCTCCGGGCGGCGTACCGATACGACCTCATCCTGGCGCTCGTGATGGCCGTGGGCACCGCCGCGAGCGTGGTGCTCTCCCGCATCACCGGATGGGGCGAGGATGCCCCGTGGTGGGGTTCGGTGCTGTGGGTCGCCGCGATGAACCTGCCGCTCGCCGCGCGGCGGCGCTGGCCCGAGATCGTCGCGCTCGTGGCATCCGCCGCCTTCGTCATCGGCGCCGTCACCGAGGTCGGTGAGGTGCTCTTCTCGAACATCGCGCTGTTCATCGCCATCTACACGGTCGGTGCGTGGGGCCGCAGCCGGCTGCGCGCCAACGTGGTGCGCGGCGTCATCGTCGTGGGCATGTTCGTGTGGCTGTTCTGGGGCCTGATCGTCGGCTCACTCACACCCGACCAGCTGCCCGAGATGTCCCGCGAGGGCGTGATCTCGCCGTACCTCGCCTACGGGCTCATCAACGTGCTCACCAACCTGCTCTACTTCGGCGGCGCCTGGTACTTCGGCGACTCCGCCTACCGCTCGGCTCGATCGCGAGCCGAGCTCGAGCAGCGCACCGCCGAGCTCGCCGCCGAACGCGAGCGCACCCGCGCCCAAGCCGTGGCCATCGAGCGCCTTCGCATCGCCCGGGAGTTGCACGACGTCGTCGCGCACCACGTCTCGGTCATCGGCGTGCAGGCCGGCGCGGCGCGGCGCGTGCTCGCGAAGGATCCGGATGCCGCGGCGGCGGCGCTCTCGGCCATCGAGTCGAGCGCCCGCGACGCCGTCGAAGAGCTGCACGGGCTGCTCGGCACGCTGCGCAGCGACACCGGGCCGGTCGTCGCGCCGGCCGCAACGGGTCCGGCCGCATCGGCGCCAGCCGCTGAGCCCGCCGTGACCAGCACGAGCACGCGCGGCATCGACCGCCTCGATGAGCTCGTGGCCGAGTCGGTGGCCGCCGGCGTGCGCACCGAGCTCGCCATCGTCGGCGAGGCGCGCCCGGTGTCGGCGGTGATCGGCGTCAGCGCGTACCGGATCGTGCAGGAGGCGCTCACGAACGTGCGGAAGCACGCCGGCGCGTCGACGAGCGCCGAGGTGCGGGTGCGGTGGTCGGATGCCGCGGTCGAGGTCGAGGTGACGAACACCGGTGTCCGTGGCGGTGGTGATGGCGGCAGCCGCCGTGGTGGCGACCGCTCGGGCGATGGCGGCGATGGAAGTCCGGCCGTCGGCGCGGGACTCGGCCAGGTCGGCATGCGCGAACGCGTCGCCGCGGTCGGCGGCACCCTCGAGCTCGGCCCCCGCGCCCGCGGCGGCTACCTCGTGCGCGCGGCGTTCCCGCTCCGGCGCGAGGAGGTGCGATCGTGATCCGCGTGCTCGTCGTCGACGACCAGGCCCTCGTCCGCGGCGGCTTCCGCACCATCCTCGACTCGGAGGACGGCATCGAGGTCGTCGGCGAGGCGGCCGACGGGGCCGAGGCGGTGGCGGCCGTCGCCGAGCTGTCGCCCGACGTCGTGTGCATGGACGTGCAGATGCCCGGCATGGACGGGCTCGAGGCCACCCGGCGCATCACGGCGGATGCGGCATCCGCTGCGGCCGTGCTCGTGCTCACCACGTTCAACCGCGAGGACTACCTCTTCGCGGCGCTCGAGGCCGGTGCCAGCGGGTTCCTGCTCAAGAACTCCAGCCCAGAGCAGCTCATCGAGGCGGTGCAGGTCGTGGCGCGCGGCGACGCGCTGTTGTCGCCGGATGTCACGCGGCGCGTGATCGAGGCGGTGGCGGCATCCGGCGGCCAAGGGCTCGATGCGGCTCGTTCGTCGGCGCGGTCATCGACCGCGCCGACCGTGCGGCCGACCCCTCCCGCGACGGAGACGGCCCGCTCGGCACCGCCCGCGCTCGCGACGCTCACCGAGCGCGAACGGGAGGTGCTCGAGCTGCTCGCCCTGGGCATCTCGAACGCCGAGATCGCGCAGCGCATGTGGGTCGGCGAGGCGACGGTGAAGACGCACGTCTCGAAGGTGCTCATGAAGCTCGGCCTGCGCGACCGCGTGCACGCCGTCGTCTTCGCCTACGAGCACGGGGTGGTGCGCCCGGCGTCGTGACGGCGTCTCGCCTCGGTCGGCGATCCCGGCGCGGCGTGGAGCCCGCTCGCGGAGCGAGGCGACGGTCGTGCGGCGCGCCTCAGTCGAGGTCTCGAAGCTGCGCGGTGCGTTCGCTCGGGGTGTCGCCCGTGTTCACGGTGCCCTGCGGCTCGATGAGGATCGCCGACACCTCGCCGTCGGCGCGCGGGCAGTGCTCGACGCCGCGCGGCACGACGTAGACGTCGCCAGGCCCGAGCCTCACGTCGCCGTCGCGCAGCTGGATGACGAGGTCGCCCGAGATCACCATGAAGAGTTCGTCAGTCTCGGGGTGGCTGTGCCACGTGAACTCGCCGAGCAGCTTCACCACCTTCACGTCGTAGTCGTTCACGCTCACGAGGCGCCGGGGCTGCCAGGGCTCCGAGAACGAGTCGAGGGCGGCCTGCACATTGCGCACCAGATCTGCCATGTCCCGATCATTCCGGATGCCGCGGCCGGCGGCATCCGCGTCAGCACGAGCTTCCGCGCCTCGATGGAGGAACTCGTGCGCCTTCGGCGGCGTGTCGCGCCACCTCCGACGACGCGTGGCACGGGAGTTCCTCCATTTCGGCGACGGGGTTGACGTCGCATCCGACCCGACCTATGGTTAAGCAGATCATTAAATAAGGAGTTGCTTACATGGTCGGTGCGACGGACGAGCTGAGCCTCGTGTTCCAGGCCCTCGCCGATCCGACGCGGCGCGCGATCATCTCGCGCCTCCGCGGCGGGCCGACGACGGTCGGGGAACTGGCCGCGCCGTTCGCGATGAGCCGCCCCGCGATCTCGCAGCACCTCAAGGTACTCGAGCGCGCCGGCCTCATCGAACGCACCGCCGACGCGCAGTGGCGCCGCTGCACGCTCCGCACGGAGCCCCTCGACGAGGCATCCGCCTGGGTCGACCGGCATCGTGACGCGTGGAACGAGCGCTTCGACCTGCTCGACGAGCGACTCCGCGAGCTGAAAGGAGAGACGGATGCCTGAGCAGACCGCCACCAGCACCAAGCAGTTCACCATCACGCGCGTCTTCGATGCGCCCCGCGAGACCGTCTGGCGCATGTGGACCGACCCCGACGAGGCGGCCACGTGGTGGCACCCGCGCGGGCTCACCACCCCGCGCGAGTCGGTCGAGATCGATCTACGGCCGGGCGGACGCTACGCCTACACGATGGTCGCGCCCGACGGCAGCGAGTATCCGACGGGCGGCACCTACCGCGAGATCACGCCGCCCTCGCGGCTCGTGTTCACGTGGGCCGACCCCGACGATCCCGACGACATCGCGCCGCTCATCACGATCGACCTGGCCGAACACGGGGAGCGCGGGGAGCAGACGCTCATGACGTTCCACGTGCGGGGCATCGACGCGGCACCGGGCGACGAGAACGTCTACGACGGATGGGCGTCCGCGTTCGACCTGCTCGACGAGCACCTCGCCGGCGCGCGCGAGGCCGACGCGACGGGCCGGCTGCCGACGGGCGGGGCCGACTGATGGGCCGGCTCACCGTCGAGCAGATCGTGAGCGTCGACGGCTACGGGGCGGATGCCGACGGCGGCCTCGGATTCATCCAGACCGCCCGTGGGGGCAACCCGAACGATGCCGACCAGCTCGCGTTCCTCGACGGCATCGATGCCATCCTGCTCGGCGCGACCACCTACCGGATGTTCGCCGAGTACTGGCCCGTGGCCGACCCCGAGGTGGAGGTGGTCGCCGAGCCGATCAACCGCCTGCCGAAGTTCGTCGTGTCGAACACGCTCGAATCCGCACCGTGGGGCGAGGGATCGATCGAGATCCTCCGAGGCGACGCCGCCGAAGCGACCGCCGGGCTCAAGGAGCAGTACAGCGGGATCGTCGTCTGGGGCAGCTTCATGCTCGCGGACGCGCTCTTCGCCGCCGGCCTCGTCGACGACCTGCGCCTGCGCGTCGTGCCGGTGCTCATCGGCGAAGGACGGTCCATCACCCCGGTCGGCCTCGGGGAGCGCCGGCTCGAGCTCGACCACGTGGCCACGCACCCGAGCGGCCACCTCGGCCTCTCCTACCGCGTGCGCTGAGCGGCCTCGCCGGCAGCGGAAGCGTCCGCCTCGCCGGCGTCGGAAGCGGCCTCGGCCTGCTCCGACGCCGGCGCCCGCTGGTACTCGACCGACAGCAGGCGGTACGACCGGGTCGTGAAGGCGAGTAGTGCGAGCACCACCATCACGAGCCCCGAGAACAGGAACACGAGCGCGATGCCGCGGGCGTCACCGTCGCCGAGCAGCCAGCCCCACGTCTCCTTGCCGCTGCCCGACTCCATGTAGGGGATGATCCAGAACTGCGCGATCGGCGCGATGAGGAACGCCGTGACGGGAGCCGCCGCCGACTCGATCGCGGCCGCGAGGCCGAAGACCCGGCCCTGACGTTGGAACGGCACCACCTTCTGGATCACCGTCTGCTCGGACGCCTCCACCACCGGGATGAGGCACATGTAGGCCCAGATGCCGAGGCCGTAGAGCACCCACGACTCGCGGATCGTGAACAGCGACCCGAGCAGGCCCATGCCGATCACGACCAGCAGCATCGTGCGGATCGGGTTCTTGCCGAGGCCGAACTTCGCGACCACGAGCCCGCCGATGATGAAGCCGGTGGCGGTGACCCCGAGCACGATGCCCCACACTTCGACCGAGAAGATCGTGAGGCCGTACGGGTCCATCAGCGCCATGTACACGCCGCCGATGAGGTTGTTCAGCGTCGAGAAGAGGATGAGCGCGAACAGTCCGGGCGCCCGGCGCACCGCCGCGATGCTGCCCTTGAAGTCGATCGTCGATGCCCGCTCGCCCTCGGCCGGCACCGGCTGCTCCTCGGGCACGCGCAGGAAGAGCAGGTGCACGAGTGCCACGAGGGTGAGCGTGATGGCGATCACCAGGGTCCACCCCATGCCGAGCAAGCCGATCGCGAGGCCGCTGAACACGCTCGTGACGATGAAGGCGAGGCCCTGCACCGTGCCGACCAGGCCGTTCGCGTTGGCGTGCCGCTCTTCGGGCACGAGGAGCGTGACGGTCGTCGACAGTGCGATGTTGCGCATGTGCTCGACCACCGAGCCGAAGAGGATGACGCCCGCGAACGCCCAGAACCACGGCCCGCCGAGGTCGAGCAGCGCGGACTCGGGCTGCAGCAGGTAGAGCACCCCGGCGATCACGAACGACCCGAGGGTGAGCAGGCTCGAGAAGACCATCACCCGGATCTTGCGGTGGCGGTCGACGATCGAGCCGAAGAGCATCGCGAAGAACGCGATGAGCAGCATGTAGGCGCCGCCGATGATGCCCGTGGCGAGCACCGACTTCGTCTCGAGGTACACCCAGAACGTCAGCGCGAACCAGAGGAAGCTCGTCGTGATGTTCGCGATCGCGGTGTTGACGAGCACCTGCACGAACGTGCGCATGCCGCCGGGCGGCGGCGTGACGTGGTCGCCCACCGGGCTGCTGCTGTGCACGTGCTCCTCGGACACGGTTGCGAGGATAACGAGCCCCTCCGACATCCGGAACCCCTCCGCCGCACGACGGAGTCGCCGAAACCCGTCGCACGGCGGATGCCGCCGGCCACGCGGCATCCGTACGGTGGCCCCATGCTCGAACTCCACGACGTCACCAAACGCTACGGCGAGCGCCTCGCCCTCGACGCGGTCACGTTCGCCGTCGGCGACGGCCGCCTCACCGGATTCGTCGGCGGCAACGGCGCCGGCAAGACCACGACCATGCGCATCATCCTCGGCGTGCTCGCGGCCGACCGCGGCACGGTGACGCTCGACGGCCGCCAGGTCACCGAGGCCGACCGCCGCCGCTTCGGGTACATGCCCGAGGAGCGCGGCCTCTACCCGAAGATGCGCGTGCTCGAGCAGACCGTCTACCTCGCCCGCCTGCACGGCTGGAACCCGGCCGCCGCGCGCCGCAACGCGCTCGAGCTGCTCGA
Organism: Agromyces sp. 3263; assembly: GCF_031456545.1. NCBI lineage: Bacteria > Bacillati > Actinomycetota > Actinomycetes > Micrococcales > Microbacteriaceae > Agromyces > Agromyces sp. 3263. Next base: position 1,854,315 of record NZ_JAVDUV010000001.1, on the reverse strand, counting down.
TCGCCTCGGCCTCGGCGAGCGCACGAACGACACCATCGAGAGCCTCTCGCTCGGCAACCAGCAGCGCGCGCAGATCGCCGCGGCACTCGTGCACCGCCCAGAGGTGCTCGTGCTCGACGAGCCGTTCTCGGGCCTCGACCCGATGGCCGTCGAGACGGTGCAGTCGGTGCTGTCGGATGCCGCGGCATCCGGTGCGCCCGTGCTGTTCTCGTCGCACCAGCTCGACATCGTCGAGCGCCTCTGCGACGACCTCGTGATCATCGCCGACGGACGGATCCGCGCCGCCGGCACCGGCGACGAGCTGCGCGCCGAGCACGGCACCGAGCGGTGGGAGCTGCTGATGTCCGGCGACGCGGGCTGGCTGCGGCAGGCGCCCGGCATCCGCGTGGACGCATTCGACGGCGGCTGGGCCGTCTTCGAGGCCGAGTCGGATGCCGCACGGCGGGCGGTGCTCAGCGAAGCCGTCGCCCGCGGCGAGGTCGTCTCCTTCAGCCGCGAGCACACGACGCTCGCCCAGATCTTCCGGGAGGTCGTGCGATGAGCACCCAAGCGAACCCCGCCCACACGACGACTGCGCCCGAGCGCCACACGCCCCGCTTCGTCGACGGCGTCGGACTGATCGCCGGCCGCGAGATCACCATGCGGCTGCGCAGCAAGGCGTTCCTCTGGTCGACGGGCGTGCTCATGCTCGCCGTGCTCGCCTCGGTCGTGCTCGGCAGCATCTTCGGCGCGCAGGAGTCGACCACCAAGGTCGCCGTCGTGGCGGGCGCGTCGGCCGTCGTCGACGACAACCCGGCGCTCGAGCCGGTCGCGGCATCCGACCAGGACGACGCCGAGCGGATGCTGCGAGCCGGCGACGTCGACGCGATCGTCGCGCCCGCGGCATCCGAACCGCTCGGCATCACCGTGTACGGGCTGGACTCGCCGCCCGATTCGGTGGTCTCGGCACTGTCGGTCGAACCGAACGTCGAGCTGCTCGAACCGGCCGCCACCGACCCGACGCTGGCCTACCTGGTCGCCTTCGGCTTCGGACTCGTCTTCTTCATGTCGGCGATCACGTTCGGCTCGACGATCGCGCAGTCGGTCGTGGAGGAGAAGCAGACGCGCATCGTCGAGATCCTCCTGTCGACGGTGTCGGCGCGGGCGCTGCTCACGGGCAAGGTCATCGGCAACAGCGTCATGGCGATGGCGCAGATCGTGGCGATCGCGGTGCTCGCGATCCTCGGGCTCATCGTGACGGGGCAGCGGGTGCTGCTCGGCGGCCTCGGCGGGTCGGTCGTCTGGTTCGTCGTGTTCTTCGCCGTCGGGTTCGTGATGCTCGCCGCCCTGTTCGCCGCGACGGCCGCGATGGTGTCGCGGGCGGAGGACATCGGCTCGGTCACGACGCCCGTGACGATGCTCGTGATGATCCCGTACTTCCTCGTCATCTTCTTCAACGACGACCCGACGGTGCTCACGATCATGAGCTACGTGCCGTTCTCGGCGCCCGTGGGCATGCCGATGCGAGTGTTCCTCGGCGACGCGCAGTGGTGGGAGCCCTTCGTCTCGCTGGCGATCCTCCTCGCGACCGCGGCGCTCGCGGTGTGGATCGGCGAGCGCATCTACCGCAACTCGCTGCTTCGCACCGGCCCGCGGGTGAAGCTCGCCGAGGCGCTGCAGGGCTGAGCGGCCGTCGACGGCTCGCTCGCGGCATCCGCTCGGCCATCGAAGTTGCGCGTTCGGTCGGTGGTTCGTCGCCGCACCCGCCGAACGCGCGATCTCAGCGCACGGATGCCGCGAGTGGGCGATCTTGGCTGGATCTCGCCCTGGCCGCCGCCAACTTCGCCCACTCGCGTCAGCGCCGCGCACCGCCGGACGGGCGGTTCATGATCCGCTCGGCCTTCTCCTTGACACCGACCTCGTGCATGACCTCCTGCCGTACGAGGTCCATGATGTTGTCGAACTGCGCTTGCGAGGCCGCCGCGACGGCACCGGCATCCGGCGACGGCGGCTCGTTCCCGCGACGCTGGCCGTTCGTCTTCGTGGCGCTGCCCTCCTTCATCTGGTTCTCGGCGCGGATGGCATCGACGGTTCGCGTCACCGCGTCCTTGCGGGCCGTCTCGACGGCACCTTGGATCCGGGCGAGCGCGTCGTCCGCGTCGCGGTCGGCCAGTCCGACCTGTCCTGAGACACGGCCGCGCTGGATTCGCTCCACGATGCCGGAGTCGACCAGCAGCGATTTGACGGTGTAGCTCATGGCGTTGTCGGCCGGGGTCTTGATACGCGCGGCGCGCTCGTAGATCATGATCGTCGTCTGCCGGTTGTCGGCCCGGGAACCGCGCCACGGCATGTACTGGCGCAGGGCCGCCCAGACCGACTTGCCCACGGCGAACGGGATGACATGCTCGGACTCCGTCCAGTGCAGCCGATGGCCGCCGCGGTTGCTCGGCGGCTTGGCCCCGTGCACGCCGGTCGTGCCGATCCCCGCCGCGGGTGCGCCCGGATCGCCTCGGCTCTTCCGGCCTCCCGTCGTCACGAAGGCACGGGTGGCGTCCACCAGCTGGCGGAACAGTGAGTCGGCCTGGTCCTTGAGCACCTCCGCACGGGCCTTCATCGCGGCATCCTGAGGCGAATCATCCATGCGCTTGACAGTGAGGACGTACTCGTCGATCGTCGCCCGGTAGCGGCGATCGAGGTCCTTCACGGTCGGCGTCGGTGCGGCCTGCGCGCTGGGCTGCGGCGTCGATGCCGTGTACAGCACCTGCGGAGCGCCCTTCTTCGAGTACACCGAGTGCTGCTCGCCGTCGGCGACGAACGTCTCGCGAAAGGCGATCCCGAGCATCCGGTCCTTGAGCTTGCGCAGCGCAGCCCCCGCGCCGGCGACCTTTCCCTTCGCCCACTTCTTCCCCGCCTCAGCCTTGCCCTTCACCCAGGCCTTGCCCGCCGCGACCTTGGCCTTCACCTTCGCGCTGATGCCCTTGGCCGCGCGGATGACCGGGCCGGCGAGCTTCAGTCCGGTCTTGATCACGAAGTCGAGCGCCTTGTTCACCGGCCGCTGCAGCGCCTGGATGATCGAGCGGATCTTCTCGCCGATGCCGCCGATACCCAGCACGCTCGCGATGAACCCGATGAGGATGGGCACCATCTGGCCGAGCGCGTTCTCGACCTTGTCGACCACCGCCGACACGTTGCCCTTGGCGATGTCGACGACGCCGTCGATGACGGTGTTCACGAACTGGGCGATCCGGGCGGCGTTGTTCACGAAGAACATCACGACGTCGTAGATGAGCTTGCACGCCTTGATGAAGGCGGCGGCGGGGTTGAGCAGGCTGATGAGCCACGTGATGCCGGCGGTGATGATCTTCGTGATGACGAAGTCCTCGAGCTGGGTGAGGATCATCTCCTTGATGTCGCCGATCTTCTCGACGAGCTTGTCCCACAGGCCGGCGATGCCCTGCTCCTTGATGACCTGGAAGATCTCGACGCCCTTCTCAACGGCCGCCATGGCGGTCTCGCCGATCTGGCGCACGATCCGGCCCCGGATGTTGGCCCAAGTGAGCCCGAACACCGACGCGAGCAGCTTCACGACCCCCTTGAGGTCGAACGTGTCGGGGATCTCGATGCCGGCGTCGCCGAGCTGGCCGAAGAGCCAGCCGACGAGTCCCTTCTTGAGGTGCGTGGTGATCTTCGAGAAGAACTTATCGATGCCGCCCTTGATGCCGCTGATGAGGTTGCCGAGGAACCCGACCGGGTCGGCGATGATGTCGCCGATGACGCTCGCCGCCCTGGCGAGCACGTTGCCGAGCATCGCGGCGAGCTCGCGGATGGTGTTGATGACGCCCTTGATCGCCCCGATCGCCTTGTCGACGAGGCCCTTGTTCTCGGCCTGCAGTGCCTCGATCCGCTCGTCGAGGTCCTTGCGCGCCTCGACGTACTTCGACGCGAGCGTCTCGACGACCTCGTTCTCCTTGTCCTTGACCTCGCTCTCGAGCGCCTCGAACTTGTCGCCGATGTCCTGCGCGGCCTCCGAGCCGACCTTCTGCAGGTCCTGCGGGAGCGACTTCACGTACGTGGCGATCTCGGCGCGACCGCTGGCGATGCGCTGCTTGGCCGCCGTGAGGTTCGAGCCGACGATGTCGGCGACGCGAGAGATCACGCCGTCCATCTGCTTCAGGTACATCTCGCGCCCGGCCTCGTAGAACTCGTTGACCTTGTCGGGCATGCCGACGAGCTTGTCCTTGGCCCAGCGCAGCCCGCCGAGCCATCCGCTGTACCGGTCCTTCTTGTAGGCCGACATCTTGGCCGCGACATACGACTCGAAGGACGCCTTCGCTCGGGCCTCGCCGGTCTCGAACTCGGTCTCGACCTTCGGGTCGATGCCCTCGAGGATCTTCTTCACGTCGGTCTCGGTCGCGGTGAAGATGGACTGGATCTTCGTCGTCACCTCGGCGCGACGCTGCTCGTCCTTCGACTTCGTCGCGCCCTTCGCCGCGACGAGCTTGGCGAGCGCTGCACCCTTCGCCCCCTGCATGCCCTGGACGCCCGCTGCCGTGACGGCACCCGCCTGCGCCTTGCCCTGCGCGATGGTCGCCTGCTCCTGGGCGCGGTACTCGGCGGGCGCCGCGTCGGCGTGGGCGGCGGCGGTCTGCTTCTCGGCGAGGGCGCCCTGGAACTCGGGCTCGCCCGACTTCGCCAGCTGCTCGTCGGTGACCTTGGCGTCGGTCATCTCCTGGTCGACCTCGTGCTTGCCCGCCTCGAGGTTGACCTGCTCGGCGGGGGCGGGCTTGGGCACGGCGCCGGTCGCCGGGATGGGCACGGCCTGCCCGGGCGCCTCCTGCGCCATCGGGGTCACCGGTTTGGCGACCGCCTTCGATGTGTCGGGTGCCGCCTCGGTCGCCGCCTCGATGTCGTGCGCCGAGCCTTCCTTGCCCTTCGTGACGAGGCCCTTGACCTCGCCCTTCACCTCGCCGGCCTTGCCCGATTCCGCGTACTCGTCGGCCTCGGTGAGCGTCTTCGGCGACTTCGCCTCGATCGCGGTCTTCACCGCGGCGATGAAGGCCTGCTTGTCGAATGAGCCCGGCTGCTGCGCGTCCATGGTGTCGGCCTTGGCGGCCTTCGCCTGGCCCGCGAGGTCGTCGGCCGGCGCGAGCGCGGCATCCTGCGCCTCCTTCGCCTTCGACGCAGCGGGCGGATGCGCGCGCTTGGCAGCGGCGAAGCCCTTCACGCCGCCCTTCACCTGGGCGAACGCGGGATCCTGGGCGGGTTTCACGCCGGGCGGCGGCACCGGCGGCAGCAGCAGCTTGTCCCGGCCGAGCGGGGCCGCGACGGCGGCGGTCGCGGGCGGGGCCCCGCCCGCCCCTGCGAGCTGCGGAGCGGCACCCCCGCCGCCGCCGCTCGGCCCGGCGATCTTCGGCTTCGCCGTCACGGCCTTGGCGAGCGGGGACACGGCGGGCACCGGCTTCGGTGGCGGCACGGGCGTCTTCGGCGCGACCGACCCCGGACCGAACCCCGTCTTCGTCACGGCGAGCGCGGAGGCGGGTGGCTTCGGCCCCTCGAGCTCGACGGGGATGCCGACGGCCTTGGCCTGCTTCAGGCCCCGCTCGACCGCGTCGAGGCCGGGCTCGTCGCGACGCAGTTCGGCGAGCGCGCCGTCGATGTCGACGATCGCCGCCTCCCCCGGCGACTTCAGCTTGGCCGCCATCAGTGCGCTCACCGCCGAGTTGCCGGCGTCGCGCTGCAGCGCCATGATCACACCGGCCGGGCCAGCGGCCGCGCGCGACGACCCGCCGACGGCCCGTGTGCGGGCGTCGGCGAGGGCGCGGGTCATTCCCGACCGACTGGAATCGGCCGCCAGTCGCGTGCCGGCCATGTGCCGAGCCTCCCGGATGCCGCGTGCTGGGGCGGTGCCGCCTGGGCATCCGAACGGGCAGGCAGCGCGACCCGTTCGGGCAACTCCGACCCGGATGCGAGGATGGTCCGGTGACCGATCAGCTCCACGACACCGCCGTTCGCGGCTTCGCCTCCGACAACTACTCCGGCGTGCACCCCGAGGTGCTCGCCGCGATCGCCGCCGCCAACGGCGGCCACCAGGTCGCGTACGGCGAGGACCAGTACACCGAGCGGCTGCAGCAGGTGTTCGCGAAGCACTTCGGCGAGGGCGTCGAGGTGTTCCCGGTGTTCAACGGCACCGGCGCGAACGTCACCGGACTGCAGTCGATGCTTCCCCGCTGGGGCGCGGTCATCTCGGCGTCGACGGCGCACATCAACTCCGACGAGGGCGGCGCACCCGAACGGGTCGGCGGCATGAAGCTGCTCACGGTGCAGAGTCCCGACGGCAAGCTCACCCCCGAGCTCATCGACCAGGAGGCGTGGGGCTGGGGCGACGAGCACCGCGCGCAGCCGCTCGTCGTGTCGATCACGCAGACGAGCGAGCTGGGCACCGCGTACACGGTCGAGGAGATCCGCGCGATCGCCGACCACGTGCACGAGCGCGGCATGAAGCTGCACATGGACGGCGCCCGCCTGTCGAACGCGGCCGCCTCCCTCGGCCTGCCGTTCCGCGCCTTCACCCGCGACGCGGGCGTCGACGTGCTGAGCTTCGGCGGCACCAAGAACGGGGCGCTCGGCGCCGAGGCGATCGTGGTGCTGAACCCCGAGGCATCCGAGGGCCTGAAGTACCTGCGCAAGCTCAACATGCAGCTCGCCTCGAAGATGCGGTTCGTGTCGGCGCAGCTCATCGCGCTGCTCGAGGGCGACCTGTGGCTGCGGAGCGCGTCGCATGCGAACGCGATGGCCCGGCGCCTGCGCGACGCGCTCGACGCGGGCATCGCCGCGGGCGACCTGCCCGGCCTGGGCTTCAGCCAGGAGACGCAGTCGAACGGCGTCTTCGCGGTCGTGCCGGCCGGAGTGGCCGACCGACTGCGCGACCGCGGCTTCCGCTTCTACGACTGGGATGCCGCGAAGGGCGAGGTGCGCTGGATGTGCTCGTTCGACACGAGCGAGGACGACATCGACGCCTTCGTCGCGGGCATCCGCGAGGAGCTGCACCGCGCCGCGTGAGGCTTGGCTCGAGCGCCCAGGGGGAGCGGCACGCCGGATGACGCGCTGTTGCAGCATCCGGAATACGCCCAGCCTCGATGCGTTGTAATGGAACGGGACGACGGCGCCCCGGCATCCGTTCCTCGCACGAAAGCAGCACCACCATGACGCTCGTCACCGATCTCACGTCCCGCCGCGCCGACACCACCGCGCAGCTCATCAACCCGCTCGTGGAGCGCTGGAGCCCGCGGGCCTACGACCCCGCCGCCGAGGTCTCCACCGACGCCCTGCGCACGATCCTCGAAGCCGCCCGCTGGGCGCCGTCGGCGAACAACGTGCAGCCGTGGCGCTTCATCGTCGCCCGGCGCGGCACCGCCGCCTTCACGACCGTGCACGACGCGCTGCTGGGCTTCAACCAGGCGTGGGCCGACTCGGCCGCCGCGCTCATCGTGAACATCGCCGAGACCGTCGACGCCGAGGGCAAGCCCCGCCCGTGGGCGCGCTACGACCTCGGCCAGGCGGTCGCGCACCTCACCGTGCAGGCGCAGCACGAAGGACTGCACACGCACCAGATGGGCGGCTTCGACGCCGCGCGTCTGCACGACGCGTTCGGCCTCAACGCGAGCCTCGAGGTCGTGTCGATCACCGCGATCGGCGTGCTCGGCGACGTCGACACGCTGCCCGACCCGCTCCGCGAGCGCGAGGTCGCCCCCCGCCTCCGCAAGCCGCTCGAGGAGCTCGTGCTCGTCGGCGAGTAGCCCCCTCGCCCATCACCCGAGAAACGCGACGAGCGGATGCCGCGGCAGCACGCCGAGGCATCCGCTCGCGCTCGCTCTGCGCCGCTGCCCCGCTGCGCCGCAACGCCGCCTCGCTGGTTCGAAATGTAGGAACAATCGGGCGACTCGCCCTCCGAAGCCCGCACGGCGCACGGCGCGCCGCCCGGAAGTTCCTCCATTTCGCCGCACTGGAGCGCATTGGAGCGCCGTGCGCGGCCGCGGCGGTGCGAGGTCAGCCCGCGCGCTGCTCCGCCAGGTGCGCGCGCAGGTGCTCGACCGCGAGGTCGTGGTCGTCCTGCTGCGGCAGCCCTGAGACGCCCACCGCGCCGATGACCGCGCCGCCGGCCACCCGGATCGGCACGACCCCGCCGTGCGCGGCGTACTCCCGCGGGTCGAGCCGCGCGTCGGCGTCGAAGTCGCCGCCGTCCGCGCGGAACGACTCCCCGACGAGCATCGAGGCGTGGCCGAAGCGCTCGGCGACACGGTGCTTGCGGTCGAGCCAGCCGTCGTTGTCGGCCGAGGACCCGGGGAGCGCCGCGTGGAAGACCCGCTGCGGGCCGAACCAGATCGCGATCGCGACGGGGAGCCCGCGCTCGGCCGCCGCGGCACGGAGCCGCACCCCGAGCGCCCACGCGTCGTCGAGCGTGAACCGGTCGAAGACGAGCTCGGCCTCCTCGGCGATGAGTCGTTCGCGCAGCTCGCTCATGGCCGCAGCAGCACCTTGATCGCGCGGCGCTCGTCCATTGCGGCGTACGCCTCGGCCGCGTCGGCCAGCGGCAGCTCGAGGTCGAACACCCGGCCGGGCTCGATCGCGCCCGACAGCACGTCGGGGAGCAGCTCCTCGATGTAGCCGCGCACGGGTGCGACCCCACCGTTCACGCCGACGTTGCGGTTGAAGAGCGGTCGCACGGGCAGCTCGGGGCCGCCGTTCGGCACGCCGACGTAGCCGACCATGCCACCGGGACGGGCGGAGCGGATCGCCTGGTCCATCGACTCCTTGGTGCCGACGCACTCGAGCACCCGGTCGGCGCCGATGCCGCCGGTCAGCTCCTGCACGGCGGCGACGCCCTCGTCGCCGCGCTCGGCCACGATGTGCGTAGCGCCGAACGCGCGCGCCAACTCCTGCCGCTCGGGATGCCGCGACATCGCGATGATCGTCGTCGCACCCAGCCGCTTCGCCGCGATGACCGCGCAGAGACCCACTGCCCCGTCGCCGACGACCACGACGGAGTCGCCCGGCTGCACGCCCGCGCTGACCGCGGCGTGGTGGCCGGTGCCCATCACGTCGGACAGGGTCAGGAGCCCGGGAACCAGGTCGTCGGTGATCGGGCCGCCGACGGGCACCAGCGTGCCGTCGGCGAGCGGCACGCGCACGCGCTCGCCCTGGCCGCCGTCGGCGAACCCGCCGAACCGGTCGTCGCCGCCCCACCAGCCGCCGTTCACGCACGACGTGGAGACGCCGTTGCGGCAGTTGACGCAGGTGTTGTCGCAGACGTAGAACGGCGCGATGACGAAGTCGCCGACCGCGATGTGCTGCACATCGTGGCCGACCGCCTCGACGACGCCGACGAACTCGTGGCCGATGCGGTGCGGCTCGTCGGTGGGCGTGACGCCCCGGTACGGCCAGAGGTCGGAGCCGCACACGCACGCGGCGACGACCCTCACGATGGCGTCGCCGCCGGTCGACAGCTCGGGGTCGGGAACGGTCTCGACGCGGATGTCGCGTGGCGCATGGATGATCGTGGCAAGCATGCGTTCGAGCCTACGCGCGGCCCCTCACACGTGCGGCACGAACTCCTGCCAGGCGATCCGCTTCGCGCTGCGCGGGTCGAGCTCGACGCGGTCGGCCCGGTCGAACACGAGCGTGCGCCGGTCGGCCTCGTCGTAGACGGGCCACGAGGGGTCGGGTGCGCCGGATGCCGCGAACGAGGTCCAGTGCTGCTGCATCCGTCGTCCGACCTCGCGATAGAGACGGCGCCCGCCGAGCAGCGTGAGCCCGGCGCCGGTCAGCGTGTCGAACTTCTCGAACAGGGCGAACAGGTCGAGGCCGTGGGTCGCGTCGAGGCCGATCAGGCGCGGCATCCGTGGGGCCGCATCGAAGCGGTAGAAGTAGACCGGCGCGTGTCGCGAGTGCCGCTCGCCGACCTTCACGCTCGGGAACCAGAACGTGAAGTCGCCCGCGAAGTCGGCGGCCGGGCGCCGTTCGGGCAGCCCCGGGTACTGGCGCTTGATCGCCTTGCGCGACTTCTTGCGCGTGTTCGCGAAGATCGCGCGGATACGCGGCTTCGTCGTCGGCAGGATGCTGATGCGCCCGACGAACAGCGACCCTTCGCGATCGTTCGTGCCGATGATCAGCGGAACGCGGTGCGCCGTGCCGTCGGCGAACGCGTCGAGGGGCCGCTGCGGCAGGAACTCCCCGTCGATCACGGCGGCGAGGCTGATGGTGCCGGGATTCTCGTCGGGGGTCCGCAGCGACAGCTGGGTCGTCGCCTCGGCGAGCAGCACCGGGTCCGCGGTGTGCAGCATCGCCGCGGCATCCTCGCTCGAATCGCTCTCGAGGTCGTCGTCGTCGACCAGCCGGCTGAGGGTGCGCACGTACTCGGCCGCCCATCTCGCGGCGACCTCGGGCGTGTACACCGCGTTCGCCGGCGAGCTCTGCGCGATGGCGCGCGCGAAGAGCCCCTCGGCCGCCGGCACGGCCATGAGCGTCGTCACCGAGTTCGCGCCCGACGACTCCCCGAACAGGGTCACCCGGCCTGGATCGCCGCCGAACGCGGCGATGTTGCGTCGCACCCATTCGAGCGCCGCGACCTGGTCGCGCAGGCCGAGATTGCAGTCGAACGGATGCCGCGCCGACGCGTACGCCCGGAAGTCGAGCCAGCCGAGCGCACCGAGCCGGTAGTTGAGGCTGACATAGACGATGCCGTGCCGACGCACGAGCCCCTCGCCCTGCCGCGGGTACTCGTCGGACGAGCCCACGCTGTACGCGCCGCCGTGCAGGAACACCATGACCGGGCGGCCGCCGACCGGCTCGTCGGGCGCGATCACGTTGAGGCGGAGGCAGTCCTCGCTGCGCGGCAGCCGCGGATGCGCGCCGATGAACTGGCCCTTCCGGTTCTGCGGCGCGACCGGCCCGAACTCGACGGCGTCGCGCACGCCGTCCCACGGCGTCACTGCGGCCGGGGCGAGGAAGCGCTGCCCGCCGCCCGTCGTGCCGGCGTACGGGATGCCGCGCCACATGCGGAGCCCTCGCCGACGCACACCGCGCACGGCGCCCGCATCGGTCTCGACGACGAGTCCGTCGCCGACGAGCACGGGTCCCTCGCGCAGCATGGCGGGAGCCTACCCCCGTCTGGTGAATGCGGGACTGGGATGGCGTGAACGCAGACCGCCGCCGATGTCGTATTCGGCGCCAACCGATGTCGTGGGCCTGCGGCAGAATGTCACGGTGGTCGGAATGCGGAGCTTCTGGGGGGCACTCCCCACCGAGGGTCGATGGCTGCTGTCGACGGTCGCGATCCAGACGCTCGGCCGCGGGCTGACGCTCCCGTTCACGATCATCTACCTGCACGAGGTGCGCGGCTTCGACCTCGGGTTGTCGGGCGCGCTGATGAGCCTCATCGCCATCACCGGGCTCGTCGTCACCGGCCCGGGCGGCACCCTCATCGACCGCTACGGCGCCCGCACCATCCTGCTCGCCGGTCTCACCTCGATGATCGCCGGCTGCACGCTGCTCGCGTTCGCGACCCACCCCGCCGTCGCCGCCGTGGCGCTCGTGCTGATCGGGGTGAACTTCGGCGTCTCCTGGCCCGGGTTCAACGCCCTCATCGCCACCGTCGTCCAGGGCGACCTGCGGCAGCAGTACTTCGGCGTGAACTTCGCGCTCGTGAACCTCGGGATCGGCATCGGCGGCATCCTCGGCGGCTTCTACGTCGACGTCGACGCGCCCGAGACGTTCACCGTGATCTTCCTCGTCGACGCGGCGACGAGCCTCATCCCCATGGCCCTGCTGCTCGGTCCGCTGCGGCACGTCCGCACGCAGTCCGAGCCGTCGCCCGACGCGCCTGCGACCGGCGGCTATCGCGAGATCCTCCGCCAGCCGGCCGTGCTGTGGGTCACCCTGCTGACGTTCATCGCGATGTTCATCGGTTACGGCCAGATGGAGGCCGGCTTCCCGGCGTACGCCCGGCAGGTGGCCGAGGTCTCAACCCAGGTGATCGGGTTCGCGTTCGCCGTCAACACCGCGGTCATCGTGCTGCTGCAGTTCACGGTGCTCAACCGCATCAGCGGCCGCCGACGCACCCGCGTGATGATGGTCATGGCCGGCGTGTGGGCGGCGTCGTGGCTGATCCTCGGCGCCGCGGGCCTGCTGCCCGACACGGTGGCTGCCGCGATCGGCGTGCTCGCCTTCATGGGGGTCTTCGCCTTCGGCGAGACCCTGTTGCAGCCGACCGTGCCGGCCGTCTACAACGACCTCGCCTCAGACCACAACCGCGGCCGCTACAACGCGATCAACTCGGCGGCGTTCCAGGGTGGTGCGATCACCGGCCCCATCGCGGCGGGCCTGCTGCTCGCCAACGGCCTCGAGGCGTGGTACATCGCGGTCATGGTGATCGGATGCCTCGGCATCGGCGTGCTCGCGCTCGCGCTCGAACGCCGCATCCCGGCCGGCGCCAACGGTGTGTCGGCGCCCGCGCCCGTCGAGGGCTGACGAGTCCGCGGGCGCGACGCGAACGGCGGAGCTCCGGCTGAAGCGCGTCCCGCCGTCGACGCCGGCTACTCCTCGACGATCTCCGCGTCGATGACGTCGTCCTCCCCGGCGCCGCCGGCGCCGTCACCGGTCGCACCCCCGGGCGCCTCGTCGACCTCGGCGCGTGCCACGGTGAGCGACTCCCCGTCGGGAGCCAGCTCCACCATCACGCGGTCGCCGTCGCGGATCTCGCCCGTGAGCAGGGCCCGCGCGAGGCGGTCGTCGATCTCGTGCTGCATGAGCCGGCGCAGCGGGCGCGCCCCGTAGAGCGGGTCGTACCCGCGCTCGGCCAGCCACGCCCTCGCGTCGGGGGTGACCCCGAGGTCGAGGCGCCGCTCGCGCAGTCGCGTCGAGAGCCGGTCGATGTAGAGGTTGACGATCTCGCCGAGCTCCTCCTCGCTGAGCGCGGAGAACACGACGATGTCATCGAGGCGGTTGACGAACTCGGGCTTGAACGCCTGCCGCACCGTCTGCAGCACGGCCTGCTCCTTCTCGTCCCAGCTGAGCGTCGGGTCGATCAGGTACTGCGAGCCGAGGTTCGACGTGAGGATGAGGATCACGTTGCGGAAGTCGACCGTGCGACCCTGGCCGTCGGTGAGGCGCCCGTCGTCGAGCACCTGCAGTAGCACGTCGAACACCTCGGGGTGCGCCTTCTCGACCTCGTCGAGGAGGATCACCGAGTAGGGGCGACGGCGCACCGCCTCGGTGAGCTGGCCGCCCTGTTCGTAGCCGATGTATCCGGGCGGCGCGCCGACGAGCCGGGAGACGGAGAACTTCTCGCCGTACTCCGACATGTCGATGCGCACCATGGCCCGCTCGTCGTCGAAGAGGAACTCGGCGAGCGCCTTCGCGAGCTCGGTCTTTCCGACCCCGGTCGGGCCGAGGAAGAGGAACGAGCCCGTGGGCCGGTTGGGGTCGCTGATGCCGGCGCGCGAACGACGCACGGCGTCGGCCACCGCGGCGACGGCCCGCTTCTGCCCGATGAGCCGCTTGCCGAGCTCGGTCTCGAGGTGCAGCAGCTTCTCGGTCTCGCCCTGCAGGAGCCGGCCGACGGGGATGCCCGTCCACGCGGCGATGACCTGCGCGATGTCCTCCTCGGTGACCTGCTCGTTGACCATGCGGGGCTCGTCGGACGCGTCCTCGGCCTGCTCGGCCGCCTCGAGCTCCTGCTGCAACCGCTTGATCGTCTCGTATTCGAGCTTCGACGCACGGGCGTAGTCGGCCTCCCGCATGGCACGGTCCCGCTCGGTGATCGCCTCGTCGAGCTTCTTCTTCAGCTCGCCGACGCGGTTCAGGCCCATGCGCTCACGCGACCAGCGTGCCTCGAGCTCGGCGAGTTCGCGCTCCTTCTCGACGAGCGTCTCGCGGAGGCGCGCCAGGCGCTCCTTCGAGGCCTCGTCCTTCTCGCGCTTGAGGGCGAGTTCCTCGAGCTTCATGCGGTCGACCTGGCGCTTGAGCTCGTCGATCTCGACGGGCGACGAGTCGATCTCCATCTTCAGCCGCGACATCGCCTCGTCGATGAGATCGATCGCCTTGTCGGGCAGCTGCCGGGCGGTGATGTAGCGATTGGAGAGGGATGCCGCGGCGACGAGCGCGGCATCCGAGATGGTCACGCCGTGGTGGGCCTCGTACCGGCCCTTGAGCCCGCGGAGGATCGCCACCGTGTCCTCGACGCTGGGCTCGCCGACGTAGACCTGCTGGAACCGGCGCTCGAGCGCCGCGTCCTTCTCGATGTACTCGCGGTATTCGTCGAGGGTGGTGGCACCGATGAGGTGCAGCTCGCCGCGCGCGAGCATGGGCTTCAGCATGTTGGATGCCGCGACCGACCCCTCGCCGCCGCCGGCGCCCATGAGCAGGTGCAGTTCGTCGACGAACGTGATGATGCCGCCCTCGGCATCGTTGATCTCCTTGAGCACGGCCTTGAGCCGCTCCTCGAACTGGCCGCGGTACATCGCGCCGGCGACGAGCGCCGAGATGTCGAGCGAGACGAGCTGCTTGTCCTTCAGCGACTCGGCGACGTCGCCCTCGACGATGCGCTGGGCGAGCCCCTCGACGACCGCGGTCTTGCCGACGCCGGGCTCGCCGATGAGCACGGGGTTGTTCTTGGTGCGTCGGGTGAGCACCTGGCTCACCCGACGGATCTCGGCGTCACGGCCGATCACCGGGTCGAGCTTGCCCGCCTTCGCGAGGTCGGTGAGGTTCACGCCGTACTGTTCGAGCGCCGACTTCTGCTCCTCCTGGGAGTTCGGCGCGCCCTGCATGTTGGCCACAGGCATCCCTTCGTCAAACTTGAGTCTACTTGACTCAACTTTGCACCGAAGGCGGATATTCCGGATCGAGCGGCGGAATCCGCCCGTCACTCACGGTAGACGGATGCCCCGGCGACCGCCACCGTCTGGGCGCGTTCGTCCTCGCCCGCCTCAGTCGACCTCGACCTCGTCGCCCACCATCGTCGTGCGATCGATTCCGCCGGAGTCGGCCGGCTGCTCGTACCGCACGGGCATCCCGGGGTGAGCGGGCGAGAACCAGAACGTCGCGACGGCGGCGCCATCGACGACGGATGCCTCGGGCCGCACGTCGAACCGAACGCACTCGACCGTGCCGATCGGCAGCTCGAGGGTCTCGCGCGACGACGTCGTGCGGTCGGCCGGGAACGCCGCGTGCCGCTGGAGGTCGAGCCAGCTCGTGCGCTCGTGCTCGACCTCGCCGTCGACCAGCCCGTCGGGGCCGACCCACCAGCGCTCGAGCGTCGCTCCCGTCTCGTCGGCCTCGACGAAGCGGTTGACCCGCTCGAACGGCTCGCCCTCGGCGGGCTCGACGAAGAGCCGGATCGTGCGCCCGTCGGGGCAACCGGTGCGGATCTCGTCGGCGGTGAAGGGCGTCGGCAGCAAGCCGGGTCCGAGCAGGTGCGGGTCGGTCATGCTCGCCATTCTGCGGCATCCGCTCGATTCCGGATACGGCCGGGCCGCGTATGGTCGAAGAGAGATCGAGGAGGTTCCATGCCACTGGAAGGCGAGTACGAGCCGAGCACGTCGGGATGGGCACGCAGGCAGGCCGAGACGTTCGAGGCGTCGAACGGCGAGCAGGCGAACACGCTCCGCGGATTGCCGATCGTCCTGCTCACGAGCGTCGGCGCGAAGACCGGCAAGCTCCGCAAGACCGCGCTCATGCGCGTGGAGCACGACGGGGCGTACGCGGTCGTGGCATCGCTCGGCGGCGCCGCGAAGCACCCGGTCTGGTACTGGAACCTGAAGAAGCACCCGCACGTCGAGCTGCAGGACCGCGCCGAGCGGCACGACTACGAGGCGCGCGAGCTCGAGGGGGCGGAGCGCGAGGAATGGTGGGCTCGCGCGGTCGAGGCATACCCGCCCTACGCCGACTACCAGCGCAAGACCGACCGGCTGATCCCGGTGTTCCTCCTCACGCGCGTCGTGCTCTGAGCCTCGCTAGAGCCAGCGCATCGTGAACGCCCGCGCGAGCACCGCTCGAAGCGGCGGCACCGCGAGCGTGCGCACGATGCCGTTGCGGGCGCGCAGACGAAGACCCGCTGCCGGCGCGCCCATGCGCATGTTGAACGCCGCCTGGCGGATGGCGCGGCGCGCGGCGGGCCGCCGCACCCGGTCGTACGTCTCGAACGGCTCGTAGGGCGCGCCCACCGCAAGCGCCGCGGCGAGGTCGTGGTCGAGTCGTATCGCGTCGATCCAGCCGAGGTTCATGCCCTGCCCGCCGATGGGGCTGATCTCGTGCGCGGCGTCGCCGGCGAGCGCGACGCGGCCCTGCGACATCCGACCGGCCAGGTGCTGGCGTGCCTCGAACCCGCTCGGCTCGGATGCCGCGTCGATGTCGAAGACCCCGCCGGCGCGGGTGCGCACGATCGTGGCGAGCTGCGCCGACGTGGGCGCCGCGAGCGGTCGGCGCACCCAGGCCACCCAGCGCCGCAGCCCGCCGGGCATCGGGAACGACTCCACGACGCCCGCGGGCTCGAAGTGCAGCAGGGCGCTGCCGGGCTCGCCCGTGTCGTCGCGGGTGTCGCCCATCACGTAGTGCGCGCGACCGCGGTGCGCCACCCAGTCGACGCCCACCATGCTCCGGATGCCGCTGCGCACGCCGTCGGCCCCGACCACGTACCGCGCGGCGACGACGGGCAGCCGCTCGCCGCCCTCGGTCACGGCGACGTCAAGCTCGACGTGCGTGCCGCGGTCGTGCAGGCCGCGCACCTCCATGCCGCGCCGCAGTGACCCCGGGCGCACCTCCGCCAGCCGGCGCTCGAGCAGCTCCTCCGTCTCGAGCTGCGGCAGCGACAGCACGGTGCCCGCCTTCGCGAACGACATGGCGCCGAGCGTGCGCCCCTCGCAGGTCACCCGCCCGTCGTGGATCTCGATCGCCCTCGACCGCACCTCCTCCTCGACGCCCGCGCGAGCGAGTGCCCGCAGTCCAGGAGGGTGGATGCCGATCGCCCGCGACCGGTCGGAGCGACCCGACCGACGCTCGAACACCACGACGTCGAGGCCGCGCTGGGCGAGCAGGCACGCGAGCAGCAGGCCGACGGCACCGCCGCCCACCACGGCCACGTCGTGCCGCGCCTCGGGCGGCACGTGCGCCGCGGCCTCGTGCTCAGGCATCCGCCTCCCACACCACCTCGAGTCGCGACGGGATGCCCCGCCGAACGCGCCATCCGGGCGGCAGCACCGCCGCCAGCTCGGCCGCGGTGTGGCTGCGCCGGATCGAGGTGAGCCCGTCGGCGCGGATGTACGAGCCGGCGAGCAGGTTGCGCGAGAACGGGAGGGTGCCGAGCGCGAACCCGGCGTAGCCGTATCGCGACCGCTCGATGTCGGCATGCACCGCGATCCCGCCGTCGGCCGCGAGCCGCTCCGAGTCGGCGAGCAGCGCCCCGAACTGGTGGCCGTCGAGATGGTGCAGCACGTGGTTCGACGTGACCACCTCGAACCGCTCGCCCGCGTCGGCGAGCTCCGAGCTCGACACGCGCCGCAGCACGAGCCCCGGGTCGGCAGGCTGGGCGAGCGCCCAGTCGAGCGATCGGGCGTCGGGGTCGATCGCGGTCACCTCGAGCCGCAACCCGTCGGCGCGCGCCCACCGCAACAGGGCGCGGGGCAGGTCGGCGCCGCCGGTGCCGATGTCGAGCACCCGGCGCGTCTCGGTCGGCGAGAGGCATGGCCGCACCCACCGGCGGTACACCGCCCGCTGGTTCGACACGACCGCGTTCACCAGGCGGAACCGCTCGTACGTGCGGGCGAGCGCCGCGACGTCGCCGTCGTGGTCGTCCATCAGCTCGGTCGCGGTGTCGTCGCGCTGCCGCAGGAATCCCGAATCGAAGAACCCGGGCACGGTGCTCATCGGGTCAGGTGCCCATCGGTTAGGCGCGCACCGTCATGAGCGCCGACTCGACCGTGAGGCCGGGGCCGAACGCCATGGCGACGACGCGATCGCCGTCGTCGGCGGCATCCGAATCGAGGATGTTCCGCAGCACGAACAGCACCGTCGCGCTCGACATGTTGCCGAAGTCGCGGAGCGTCTCGCGCGCGGGCACCAACTGCGCCTCGGTGAGCCCGAGCCGCGTCTCGACCTTGTCGAGGATGCTGCGGCCGCCGGGATGGATCGCCCAGTGCTCGATCGCCTCGCTCGCGGCGTCGGTCGCCAGCGCCTCCGTCAGCGCCTCGTCGTGGTCGAGCAGCGGTTCGATGGCGCCGGTGATGTGGTCGTCGATGATCGTCGGCACCGCGTTCGAGAGCACCATCTCGAAGCCGTGGTCGCCGATCTTCCACGCCATGTCGTCCTCGCCGTTCGGCGTGATGCGCGTCTCGAACCGGTCGAGGTCGAAGGCGCGCTCGCCGTCGGCGAGGGGCCTGGCCGTCACGATCCCGGCCGCGGCGCCGTCGGCGAAGAGCGACGAGGCCACGATGGTGTCGGGATCGTTCGAGGTGCGCAGGTGCAGCGTGCAGAGCTCGGCCGAGACCACGAGCACGACCGCCGCGGCATCCGCTTCGCAGAACTGCTTCGCGGTGCGGAGCGCGGGCATCGCGGCGTAGCACCCCATGAACCCGAGGTGGTATCGCTGCACGGCCGGGCCGAGGCCGAGCTCGCGCACCAGCATGAAGTCGGGCCCGGGCGCGTAGAAGCCGGTGCACGACACCGTGACCACATGGGTGATGTCGGATGCCTCGATGCCGGGGCATCCGTCGATCGCCGCCTGTGCGGCCCGCACGTAGAGCTTCGTCGCCTCGGTGGCGTAGATCTCGTTGCGCACCTTGGTGCCCGGCAGGAGCAGCTCGCCGCTCGCGAGGTCGAAGAAGACGGGCTCCTGGGTGCGAGGATCCCAGCTGAGCTCCTCGAGCACCGTGTGGCGCGTCTCGATGCCCGACACGTTGAACGAGGTGGCGACGATCCGCTGCGCCAGCCGGTTGAGTCCCGGCTGGGCGGCGAACACGTCGCGCACCTGCTCCTGTACGAGCACCGTGGGTGGCACTGCCGTGGCGACCGCCCGAAGCGCGACGGTCACCCGAGCAGCTTCGCCTTGGCCGCGGCGAACTCGGCGTCGCTGAGGATGCCCTGGTCGCGCAGCGCCCCCAGCTTCTGCAGCTCGCCGACGAGGTCGGTGCCGGCGGGCGCAGCGGGCGCGGGCGCAGCCGGCTGGGCCGCGTAGCCCATCGCGGCCTGCTGCTGCGCGACGGCCTGCTGCGCCGCCGCCTGCATCTGCGCCTGCTGCTGCTGGGCCTCGTACTGCTGCTGCTCGTACTGGTCCTGCTGCTTGTTGGCCTGGTGGCGCTGGATGCCGCCGCTGACCGCGGTGGCGGTGCCGGCGACGACGGCCGTGCGGGCCGCCAGCCCGACGAGGCCCGGACGACCCATCCTGCGGAACGGCATGCCTACTCCCCTTCCGCCTCGGCCAGCGCGGCGTTCACGACCGGCGCGGGGATGCGCTCGGTCTGCAGCACGATGCCGCCGGACGCGGCGAACTTCGACGCGAGCTTCTTGGCCCACAGCAGCTCGATCGCGAAGATCGCACCCGACGTGCCCGGCGGGATGCCCTGCGCGAACTCCTGTGCGTCCTCCTCGGCGACGAGTCCGATGGCCGCGAGTTCGATGTCGCCGAACCCGTACTCGTCGCTGATCTCGTCGTAGTCGGTGATCAGCACCGACCCGTCGTCTTCTCGCGAGATCACGAGCAGGTCGATGAGGCGGATCTCGCCGCCCTCCACCAGTTCCCGGATCGCGTCGAGGGTGGCGTCGTCAGGACGGTCCCCCTCGAATCCGACGAGATACAGCTCGACCGGGCCGTATTCGAACTCCGCCATGTGGTCCCCCTTGATCGGTGTGATTGCAGACTAGCCCGGGCCTCGAAGGCGGCGCCAGCATCGCTCGCGAATCCTCGGCGAACATGCGGATTGCCCGGTTCTCCCGTGTTCTAGGGCGCCTGCGGATCGCCCGTGAGGTGTCGCAACGTGCCCGTGCGCGGGTCGGGCTCGAGCAGCAGCGCCCGCACCAGCAGCGTCAGCGGGATGCAGAGCAGCGCGCCCATCGGCCCGAGCACGAGCGTCCAGAACACGACCGAGACGAACGTGATCGTGAGCGTGAGGCCGACGGCGTCGCTCACGAACTTCGGCTGCACGAACTCCTGCAGGATCACGTTGATGAGCGAGTAGGCGAGCACCACGGTGAGCGCCAACGGCCAGCCCCCGATGACGAGGGCGAGGACCGCCGGTGGGATGAGGCCGATCACGAACCCGATGTTCGGGATGAAGTTCGTGACGAACGCGAGGATCGCCCAGGTGATCGGCACGGGGATCCCGAGCGCCCACAGCAGCAGGCCGTCGAGCACGGCGACGACCGCTCCGAACGAGGCGTTCACCACGTAGTAGCGGCGCACGCCGGAGAAGTAGCGCGCGCCGATCGCGTCGGCGGCGGCCCCGCCGAACACGTGCCGCCCGGCGCGGGAGAAGCGCGAGGCATCCGCCGCCATGAACAGCACGTAGGCGAGCACGAAGAAGAACGCCGTCGCGGCGCCGAGCACGGCATCGGCCACACCCGTCGCCACCGCGAGCAGCTGCTCGGGATCGATCGCCGACGCCGCCGACCCGGCCGCGTCGGTCGAGAAGCCCAGCGACTCCAGCCAGCCGAGCATCCCCTGCGCCGTCGCCTGCAGCTCGTCGGCGTAGTCGGGCAGCATGCCGACGAACTGGGCGGATGCCACGACGAGCAGCGCCCCGAGCACGGCGAGGATCGCGTATCCCACGAGGATGACGATGGTGGTGGCGAGCCAGCTCGGCCAGCCACGGCGCTCGAGCGGGCGGCGCACCGGGTGGGCGATGATCACGACGACCGCCGCGACCGCCACCGGCACGAGAATGTCGCGGGCGAACCAGATGCCCACGAAGACGATGACCGCCGCCGCGACGGTGAGCAGCACCCGGGTGCCGCGGGCGAGACCGGGCGGCGCCACCGCCTCGTCGGTCATGCTCAGAAGCTCCCGATGCCCTTGCCGATGACGACGACGCCGATGACGAGCAGCAGCACGGCCATGACGGTCGCATTGTTGTGCACGAGCCAGCCGCGCAGGGCCTCGAGCGGGCCCGCCATGCGCTTCGACGCCACGAGGTAGGCGATGACCGGGATGGCCACGGTGCTCGCCGCGATGAGCACGAACACGAGGATCACGACCGCCGCCTCGCCAACGGCCAGGCCGGCGGTGCCGATGATCACGCCGGCGGCGACCGCCATCAGCAGGTTCTTCGGGTTGACCGCGGACAGCAGGAATCCGAGCACGAGACCGCGGCCGGCCGTCATCTGATCGATGGCCGCCATCCACTTCGGAAGCTCGGGCTCCTCGCCGGGCTTCGGGCGGCTGCGCCACTGCCGCAGGGCGAGGAACAGGAGGGCGATGCCCAGCACGATCTTGATCACGCCGGAAACGGGCTTCGAGGCATCCGGGTCGTTCTCGGGGATGACGGAGGCGAGCAGCGTGAACAGCACGACGGCGACGACGATGCCGAGCACCCACCCGATGAGGAAGCCGACGCTCGTGCCCTTCGCCTTCGGCGAGAGCAGCATGAGGATTGCGGCGATGATCGGGATCGGGCTGATCGCGATGCCCAGCGCGAGCGGCAGGATGTCGCCGATGATCGGGCCCATGTGGTGCTCCTTCCGTGCGGCGGCGCCGCGTGACGTCTCAGCTCGCGGGTGCTGCGAGCGCCGCGACCGCGGCCCGGTTGGTGTCGTAGACGGCGTGGTCGCCGAGGAGCCCGAGGTGCGCGAGCCGGGCGCGGGCGTCGGGCCGCACGCGGCTGAACCCGAGCTCGATACGCCGCTCCTTCAGCCACGACTCCAGCGCCTCGAAGCTCTCGGCACCGGTGACGTCGACGTCGGTCACCGCCTCCATGTCGATGACCACGTGGTGCACGGATGCCTCGGGCGCGGCCGTGACCGCACGCTTCACCGCGTCGCCGAACACCGAGCCGTTCGCGAAGAAGAGGGGTGCGGCGAGTCGGACGACGATGACGCCCGGAGCGGTGACGCTGCCCTCGGGCGCCTCCTCGAGCAGCGACTCGGTGGGCTCGCCGCTGGCCGCGAGCACGTCGATGGCCGGGTTCGCCGCCCGCTTCGCCAGGTTCACCAGCGCCAGGACGAACGCCACCAGGATGCCGGGGATCGAGCCGATGAACAGGGTGACGAGGAAGCAGGCTGCGGCGACCGCGAACTCGAAGCGATCGGCCCTCCAGAGCGCCGCGAACTCGCGGACGCCGAGCAGCGGCACGATGGCGACGGCGACGATCGCGCCGATCGCAGGTGACGGGATGTCCTCGAGCAGTCCGGTGCCGAACACCAGCAGGACGAGTGTGCCGAGCGCGGTGACGAGCGACGGGAGCTGCGTGCGCGAGCCCGCCTGGTCCATCGCAGCGGTGCGCGACGTCGACGAGCCGATCGTGAAGCCACCCGTCGCACCGGCGGCGATGTTGCCGAGCCCGAACGCGAACAGGTCGCGGTTCGGGCGGGTCGAGTAGTCGTGCCGTTCGCCGTACGAGCGGGCGACGAGCAGCCCCTCCGCGGTCGTGACGAGCGTGAGCGCCATCGCCGACGGCACGAGCACGAGCCACGTGCTCCAGTCGAGGACCGGCCAGGTCAGCGTCGGCGGCCCCGCCTCGACCGGGCCGAGCACCGCGACGCCGGCGTCGTCGAGGTCGGCGATCACCACGCCGACGGTCGCGAGCACGAGGACGACGAGCGCCCAGGGCACCGCAGGGGCCACCCGCCGACCGACGAGCAGGATCGCGAGGGAGACCGCCGAGATGAGCACCGACCACCAGTTCACCCCGTCGAGTCCGGTGACGAGCCCCGAGACCTTGTCGACGAACTCGCCGCCCGAGTCGATCTTCACGCCGAGCATCTTCGCGACCTGCGCCACGAGGATGTCGAGGGCGAGGCCGCCGACGAACCCCACGAGGATCGGCTTCGACAGGAAGTTCGCGAGGAAGCCGAGCTTGAAGACGGCCAGCAGCAGGAACATGATGCCGCCGAGGATCGCCTGCGCGAGTGCGAGGGTCAGATAGTCGGCGCTGCCGGCCACCGCCAGCCCGCCGATCGACGAGGCCACGAGTGCAGCGGCCGCGGCATCCGGAGACGCCACCAGCTGCCGCGACGACACCGTCAGCGCGTAGACGACCGAGGGCACGACGAGCGCGTAGAGGCCGGCGGTCGGCGGCAGGCCGGCGATCTGGGCGTAGCCGATGTTCAGCGGGATCGCGATGGCGAGCAGCGTGACACCCGCGACGAGCTCGCGGACGAGGTTGTGGCGGGTCAGCCCTGCCAGCGGTCGCGGCACGGTTCCTGCATCGGGGCCCGGCATCTAGCGGCCGCTGGGATCGGGGCTGGTCGGTGCCGGGGAGGGCTCGGGCGCCGGCTCGGGCGCGGCCGGCGGCACGATGCGGAACTCGGGGGCGCGGGAGACCAGCAGCCATGCCGGCAGGATGATCACGCAGAGCACTGGCAGCAGCGTGATGTCGGTGGGGATGGCGACGCCGAGGAAGAGCGCCAGCCATCCGTCGCGGCTGATGACGAGGACGACGCCGAGGACGCCGCACGCGACGGCGAGACCGAGCGGCATGCTCGGGATCAGCACGTGCCCGAGCATGCCGAGCGCCACGCCGATGAACGCGGCGGGGAAGATGCGGCCGCCTCGGAACAGCGCACTCGCCGCCACCAGGAGGGCGAGGATCTTGATGCCGGCGATCACGGCGAGCTGAGTGCCGTCGTAGTCGTCCACGTTCGAGAGGAGCTCGCCCATCTGCGTGAGGCCCTTGAACATCGTGATCGGACCGCCGATGAGGCCGAGGATGCCGAGCAGGAACCCGCCGACGAGGGGGATCAGGATCGGATGCCGCAGCGCGTGCAGCCCGCGCCAGAAGATGGGGAACGCAACGAGCGCGGCGAGGCTGATGACCACGGCCCCGCATGCCACGAGGGAGCCGGTGAGCAGGTCGATCGCCTGCGGGCTGCCGTACGGCGGCAGGTCGAACGCCATCGGCGGCTGCCCCAGCAGGTGCATCGTGACCGCGCCCGCACCGGCTGCGGCGACCGGAAGGAACAACCGGTCCCACAGCGAACCGCCACCCTTCGCCGCGGCGACGATCCCCGTGAAGAGCAATGCTGCGGCCACCGGCGTGCCGAAGAGGGCGCCCACCGTCGCGGCGCCGGCGATCAGCACCGAGATCTGCGCGGGAACCTGCGGCAGCAGCCTGGCCAACAGCGCCACGGTGATGGCGACGTTGATGGCGATGATGGGGTTCTCGGGGCCGAGGCTCACGCCGCCCGCGAGGCTCAGCACCGTCACCACGGCGAGGCCTGGCAGCACGCGCAGCTTCAGCGGCGGTGAGATCAGCTCCGTCGTCGCGGAGTCGGGACCGCCGTGGCCGGGGAAGAAGCGCAGCCCGATTCCCACGGCCAGGCCCGTCAGCGTGAGGACCAGCACGATCCACCACCCGTTCGGGTCGACGCCGAGCGCATCGGGCAGGTTGGTCCACAGCACGTCGCTCAGGAGGTCGGCCAGTTTCTCCAGCGCCCACAGGATGACCGCCGCCAAGGCGCCGAGCACGATCGCGGGGATCGCCAGCACCAGGAGCTGGCGTGGTGACGCCCCGCCGTCGGTCGGCGTTCGCGCAAGGCTCATCGTGGGCTCCTCCCCATCGGATGCGGCGCATGGGCGATCGACTGGAGCCCCGCCGCGCACGATCCCTCCGCGATGAGCGTAGCGTCGCGCATCGGTGGACGACCCCTCGCGCCACGCGGTAGGTTCACCTCAGCAGCGCTCACTGGGGGGCGCTCGAGCACATCGAAAGGCTGCGAATGAATTTCTGGAACAGTTTCGGAGACGTCATCTGGTGGTTCCTGTGGGCGTTCGTCTTCATCGCCTACCTCATGGCGCTGTTCGCGATCATCGGCGACCTCTTCCGCGACCACACGCTGAACGGCTGGTGGAAGGCGGTGTGGGTGATCTTCCTGATCTTCCTGCCGTTCCTCACGGCACTGGTCTACCTGATCGCGCGCGGCAAGGGCATGGCGGAGCGTTCCCAGCAGGAGGCCAAGCAGTACCAGGCCGCCACCGACGCCTACATCCGCCAGACGGTCGCCACCGGGACGAGCCCGTCCGACGAGATCGCGAAGGCCAAGGCCCTGCTCGACGCCGGCACGATCAGCCAGGCCGAGTACGACCAGCTGAAGGCCAAGGCGCTCGCCCACTCGGCGTAGTCGTCTAGCTCGAGACCGGAACGGGGTCGGATGCCGCGGCATCCGGCCCCGTCCGCATGTCTGCGGCAGTGACGGCGGCGCCCTCAGCCGCCATCGCGGCCTGCGAGCCGTGCACCTGCATGCTGCCGGCGCTGCGCAGGAACACGATGATCCAGCTGAAGATCAACACGCCGGCGACGAGCTCGACGGCCGTCAGGTTGTAGTACCCCACGGCGAAGAAGATCGCGAGCAGCACGATCACGCCGACGAAGACATAGCCGAGCAGCACGAACACCCGCGGCATCGCCGGAACGAGCCACCGCAGGCCCACGACGAGGGCTGCGAAGATGACCGCCATGCCGGTCGCCACGGTGTTGTGGACCGCGAAGAACTCGTCCACCGGGAAGATGCCGACGCACGCCAGGAAGATGCCGATGAGGATGAGGCCGACTCGCAGGAGGTTGCGGCCCCGAAGCTCCTGGCGTGTGCCGGTGGGCAGCGACGCCGTGGCGTAGCGGGCGATGATCGTGACCATCGCGCCGGCGACGATCAGCGTGACGTTGAAGGCGAGAGCGGATGCCTCGTCGCTCATGCCGAGGGCACTGAGGTTCGTCTTCCACCACTGGGGGTCGCTCGCGCTGAGCATGGCAGCGAGCGCGCCCACAACCAGGAACGTCGCAAGCACGAGCGAGAGCAGCATCGGCGTCAGGTGCACGGAGGAGAGGAACGACACGTAGGACGTGACCGCGAACGCGACGCCGGCGAGGATGGCGCCGGCGAGCGGGAACACGACGGCGCCCACGAAGCTCCGTTCGAGCAGGTTGGCCAGGCCGATCCAGCCGAGCAGCGCGATGGCGCCGTGTGCCACGGCGAGCGCGGCGACGTCGAACCAGTGCAGGCGCGCGCCCGGCATGTTCAGTCCGGGCGACGGGTCGCGCAGGACCGCGGGGTGCCGGTGACTGGCCATCAGGATCCGCCCGAGCACGAACGCGATGAGCGCGGTCAGCGCTCCGCCGATTCCGACGTACTCGCCGAGCGACCCCGGGCCCGAGATGGGGAGGTCGCGCCCCCAGAACACCACGAACGAGATCGCGCCGCCCACCACGAAGAAGGCCGCCCCGAGCAGGAGCGCGATCGACTCGAGCGACTCGGCAGTGGCGGCCGGATGCCGCAGCACCCGGGAGATCGACGACGATTCGGCCACGAAGCACCCCGTTCGCTCGTGCGGCCGCCTGGGGGACGGCCGCGTCTGGCACCACACTGCCAGCCCGGGAGTCGCGTGTCCACGACGCGGCCGCGCGAGCCGGGGTCGGAGCTCAGGAGTCGATCGGGTCCAGCACCTCGAGCATCGAGCCCTGCACGAATCCCGCCCATTCGTACGCGGCACGGAGGTAGTCGTCACGGGTCTCGTCGGCGCCGTCCTCGCCCTCCTCGACGACGCCGACCCGTTCGGCGAGGATGAGCCGGAGGTCGGTGAGGAACGTGAGCCAGCCCCACGCCTCGGACTGGTCGAGCTCGATCTGGACGACGGTGTCATCGCCGTCCTCCACCGCGGTCGCGTCGCGCACCCGCTGTGCGGCCTGCCGCTTGCCGTCGACGAGGCTGTCGCGCGTGTAGCGGGCGAACTCGTGCGAAGCGGCGGCGTCCTCGGGGTAGGCGTTCGGCAGGAGGCGCCCGAGCGCGGGGTCGTCGGCCTCGCCGAGGAGGAGCACGGAGTCGACCTGGTCGGCGAGCTCGGACAGCAGCATGGCCTCCTCGGCTTCGAGCACGATGCGCACGCCCTCGCCGCCGCTGCGCCCGGCGACGATCACGCCTCTGCCCTCGACACGGTCGCCTGCAGCCCATAGGCGTGCATCGCCTGCGCGTGCCGCTCCATCGCCTCGCGGTTGCCCGTGGCCACCACCGCGCGGCCCTCGGTGTGCACCTGGAGCATCAGCCGCTCGGCCTCGTCGCGGGGGTATCCGAAGTAGCTGCGGAACACGTAGCTCACGTAGGTCATGAGGTTCACGGGGTCGTCCCATACGATCGTGCGCCAGGGCACGTCGGCCACGACGACGGTCGCCGCATCGGCGGACGGGTCGGTGTCGAGCTGCTCGAGGGTCGCGGTCACCTCTCCAGCCTGACACGACGGCTCGCTCGGCGGAACCCGCGCGAGGCGGACGTTCGGCAGGCCGGAGGCCGCCACCGGTTCCGTCACCGCATAGTGGACGGATCGAAGCGGGTCAAGCCCCCTTGACATTGTCGTCGCGACCCTCTGCTCGGAACGGCCCGCGGGTAGTGTCGGACGTGATGGAGAGCCCCCACTCCGCGCCCGGTTCGCCGGGGCCACACGACAGACCCCCGGCAGGAACCCCATGACCTTCACGGCCCCCCGCGCCCAGACCGACGCGCTCCGGCGGAACAACGTCACGGTCTCCGGAGACCCGAACGGGCGTCCGATCGTCTTGGTGCACGGCTTCGGCTGCAGCCAGGCGATGTGGCGATCGGTGGCCCCGATCTTCGAGGCCGACCACCGCGTCGTGCTCCTCGACCTGGTCGGTGCAGGCGGTTCCGACCGCGACGCCTACGATCCCGTGAAGTACGACTCGCTGCACGGCTATGCCGACGACGTCCTCGAGGTCCTCGACGCGCTCGACCTCCACGACGTGGTCTACGTCGGACACTCGGTCGCGGCCACCATCGGCGTCCTCGCCGAGACCACGGACGCCTCCCGGTTCGGGGCGCTCGTGCTCGTCGGCCCGTCGCCGCGCTACCTCGACGACGAGGACTACCGCGGCGGGTTCGCGCGGTCCGACATCGACGGGCTCCTCGACGCGCTCGACGCCAACTACCTCGGCTGGTCGGCGGACATGGCGCCCGCCATCATGGGCAATCCCGAGCGGCCCGAGCTCGGTCGCCAGCTCACGGAGAGCTTCTGCGCGGTCGATCCCCAGATCGCCCGCCACTTCGCCCGTGTGACCTTCCTCTCGGACAACCGCCGCGACTTCAGCGCCGTGCGCACGCCCACGCTCGTGCTGCAGTGCTCCGACGACGTCATCGCCCCCGTCTCGGCCGGCCGATACGTGCACGAGCAGATCCCGGCGAGCCGGTTCGTGCAGCTCGCCGCGACCGGCCACTGCCCCAACCTGTCGGCACCCGACGAGCTGGTGCGCGAGATCAGGTCGTTCCTGCCGTGACGATCTCCGACGCCGCGCCCCTCGACCGGGAGCGCGACGACCGCGACACGCGCATCGGCGCCCCAGCCGCCGAGCGCCCCCGCGCCGACGACCCGTATCTGGAGCTGTTCGAGGACGCGCCCTGCGGCTACCTCGAGACGACCCCCGACGGCACGATCACCCGCGTCAACCGCACTTTCGAACGATGGACCGGTCTTGACCGGCGTGCCCTCCTGGGCACCGCCTTCGTCGACCTCCTCACCTCGCCGGGGCAGCTCTTCTACGAGACCCGGTACGCCATGGTGCTGAGCCTCGCGGGGGAGGTGCGCGAGGTCTCGCTCGCCGTCCGCTGCGCCGACGATCACGAGCTGCCCATCCTGGTCAACGCCGTGATGGTGACGGGCGCCGACGGCGGACCGCACGCCATCCGCACGGCGGTCTTCGACGCGACCGAACGCCAGGACTACGAGCGCCAGCTGCTGCTCGCCCGACGCGATGCCGAGGCGTCCGAGGCGCGGGTCCGCGTGCTGCAGGACGCGTCGAGCGCCTTCGGCCTCGCCACGACGGCCCAGGAGCTCGCCGCCGCGCTGCTCGCGAGTGCCGGCTCGGCGCTCCGGGCCTCGAGTGCCGCCGTCCTGCTCTCCGACGGGTCGGGTCCGCTCGAACTCGTCGAGGGCGACGACGTCACCATGGCACTGCTGCCCGAGGGCCTCGAGGCGCTCGCCGAGCAGGCGATCGGCAGCGGCGAGATCATCACCGTCTCCAGCCTCTCCCAGGCCGCCGCCATCATGCCCGGACTCGACGACGCCCTGCACCGGCATCGCCTCGCCGCCCTCAGCATCATCCCCCTCCGCACCGATGAGCGGGCGGCCGGGGTCGTGATCTCCCTCTTCGGACGAGATCGCACCTTCGACGCCGAGAGTCGCGAGATCCAGGCCGCGCTGGCACGCCAGGCCGGCCAGGTGCTGCGCCGGGTCCGCCTGCAGGAGGAGCTCGCCCACCGCGCGCTGCACGACCAGCTCACTGGGCTCGCCAACCGCAAGCTGCTCGAGGAACGGCTCGACGCCGCCATCTCGACGGCCACCCGCAACGAGCGCCCGCTGTCGGTGGTCTTCGTCGACCTCGACGGCTTCAAGGCGATCAACGACACCCTTGGCCACCGGGTCGGCGACGACGTCCTCGTCGAGGTCGCGGCCCGGCTGCGGTCGGTGGCGCGGGCGGGCGACTCGGTCGCCCGGTACGGCGGCGACGAGTTCGTCATCATCTGCGAGGACACGGCCGCACCGGCGAGCGCCACCGTCGCGGAGCGATTCCGCGAGGCGGTCGGGCGACCCCTCGGCAGCGTGCCTCCGCGCTACGACATCGCCGCCAGCATCGGCGTCGCGGTGTGGGAGCCGGGCGAGCGCCCCGAGCCCACGCCCGACCTCCTGCTGCGCCTCGCCGACGAGGCGATGTACGCGTCGAAGGATGCGGGCCGGGATCGCGTCACGATCGTGATGGCCGACGAGACGAGCTCCACTGACACTGCACACGACCCCCGAGCGGAGGCTTCATGGGAACACTGAGATACGACTCCACCATCACCGCGGAGTTCGACGATCGCACGCTCACCCACCTGCAGGTGGTGATCTGGTCGAAGCTCCGCCGCGGCGAGCACTTCGCGTTCACCTTCGGTGACGAGGCGCCGCCGGCGAAGCGCACGTCCGTGTGGTGCAGCCCCACGGTGCCGATGGCCTTCCAGTTCGACGAGCCCGGTGATCCGTCGGAGCTCAACCCGCGGTGGCTCGAGGTGCTGACGAAGTCGGCGAACTCGGCCGGTGGGCTGCGGCCGGTGCCCGAGCCCGAGGCCGCCGCATGAACGGATGCCGCAGCACGACCACCAGTGCACGAGGAGGAATGCCATGGGCCAGTTGATCTACGGCGGAGCGCGCATCTCGGAGTTCGAGATCGAGGACCGCGTGCTCGCCCACCTGCAGTTCGTCGTGGCCACCAAGCTGCGGCGCGGTGAGCAGTTCATGCTCACGTGGAATCATGGGGTCGAGCGAGGCAGCGGGCGCAGCTCGATCTGGATCAGCGCGTACGTGCCGGTGCACTTCAAGTACAACGGCAACCGGCCGCCGAAGCTCAACCGGGCGTGGCTGGAGCTGATGATCGACGGCGCCAACAGCCCGGCGGGGCTGCATCCGATCCCCGAGGCGGCTGCCGGGGCCGGGGTGCCCGAATGAACGACGAGCGTCGAACCAGCACACGAGAGAACGGAGGTGCGGTGTGAAGATCCACCGCCTGACAGTCGACGGCCGGGACTACTTCCTGCCCGAGCCCATCGACGCGCTGCGCGCCGAGATCCTGAAGGCGATCCAGGCGGGCGGCGGCTACGTGAACGTGCCGCCATTGCGCGGCGGACCCGGCATCGACATCCTCTTCTCCCCGGGGATGCCGGTCACCTGGTCGCAGATCGACGTCGGCGGTGAGCCCGAAGAGGCCGTCAGCTCCGACGAGGACGAGGCCTACCAGGACCCGCCCTACGGCGCGCTCTGAGCGATTCGACCCCCGGGCGGCACGCCCGGCCCCGGCACGCCCGGTGCGGTTGCGACTGCACCGGGCGCTGCCGTGCGTCCGCCGGGCACGCCCGGCGCCGTCGCGACCGCGAGGCGGGCTGAGATGCTGCGCTCGGGAGCCGGCCGACCGAACAGGTAGCCCTGCGCCCGATCGAATCCGAGCTCCCGCACGGCCACGAACTGGGGCTCGGTCTCGACGCCCTCGGCCACCGCGCGCAGGCCGTGATCGCGTGCGAACCCGACGAGTCGGGCCGCCACGCTCCGGTCCCCGGGCAGGAGCGTGATGACGGAGCGATCGACCTTGAGCTCGGTGATGGGGAGCGACCGCACTCGGAGCTCCGCCTCCTCCACCGTGCGCACGTCGTCGACCGAGATACCGATGCCGGCGGCGCGGATCCCCTCGAGGGTCTCGGCGGCCTCCTCGGGCACGGCCCTCGTCTCCGTGAGCTCGAGCGTCAGGAGCGTCGGCGGCATGCCCGTCGCGGCCAGGTGGTGGGCGACCCGCTCGCCGAAGGTCGCCTCCGTGAGCTGTGCGGCCGCCACGTTCACCGCGACCTCGATGCGCCGACCGGCGCGCACGAGCGCTGCGCCGTACCGGCAGGCCGTCTCGAGCATGGCGTCGCCGATGGCGATCATCGCCCCGGTCGCCTCCGCGAGCGGGATGAACTCCGCGGGCGGGATGACCCCTCGACTGGGGTGACGCCAGCGACTCAGCGCCTCGATGGCGACGAGGACGCCGTCGTGGAGGTCGACCTGCGGCTGGTACTGCGCGATGATCTCGCCGCGCTGCGCGGCGAGGCGCAATTCGCGTGCGAGGCGCTCGTCGTCTGCCATGGTGTTCCCTCCTCGGGCGTCCAAGACGCCCGCGCCATTGTCACGCGCGATCGCGCATTCGACGAAACGGCAGACAACGAGCGCTCGGATGCGTATACTGCCGCTGCTCGGCCGGCGGCCGGGGCGGATACACGAGCGTCACGAGCACCACCGAGATGATCATGAGCAGGAACCAGGAGACCAGCTTCGACGGCGACACGAGCTGCCAGCCGTCGAGCTGATCGGGGTAGAACCGGGCCCCGGCCCAGGTCGCGATGTTCTCGGCCAGCCAGATGAACAGGGCGACGAGGCCGAACGCGATGAGCAGCGGCATCCGGGGCCGTCGACGCCACACCCGGAAGTGCATGACGGTCGGCCACCATACGACGACCACCGCGGCCAGCAGCGCCCACCGCAGGTCGATGACGTAGTGGTGCGTGAAGAAGTTCGCGTAGATCGCAGCGGCGACGACGACGGTGACCGACCGTCGCGGGTACCGCGTGAAGCCCAGGTCGAACAGGCGGTACACGCGCACCATGTAGGAGCCCACGGCGGCGTACATGAACCCCGAGAACAACGGGACGCCCGCGATGCGGAGCACCCCGTCGCCGTCGTACGTCCACGACCCGACGTCGGTCTTGAACAGCTCCATGCCGGTGCCGGTCAGGTGGAACAGCACGACCACCCAGAGCTCGCGCCCGCTCTCGAGCCGCGTCGCCACCATCACGACCTGGATGAGCACCGCGGCGATCGTCAGCGCATCGTTCCGCGCGAGGGCCGCGTCGTCGGGATACCAGAGCCGCGCGGCGACGATGACCCCGAGCAGGGACGCGCCGAAGATGCACGCCCACGCCTGCTTCGCGCCGAACACGAGCAGCTCGATGAGCCCGGCACGGACGCCGCGATCGGATGCGTCGGCGAGGAGGCGGTGCGCGGCTCGGTCGATCGCCCGTTCGACCGCCGTGCGGTCGGACTCGCGGGAGGCGCCGGCTGCGGTCATGTAGTGCGCCCCGACGGGGTCACGCCGTCCGCTCCGACGCCGTCACCGTGAACTTCGCGTTGCGGGCGACCTGGCGCGTGGGGCCGACGACGCGCTCGAGCAGCGGCCGGTAGCGCAGGTGGGAGTTCCAGACGCACCACAGCTCGCCGCCGGGCACGAGCACGCGGGCGGCGTCCGCGAACAGGTGCGCCGCGATCCCCGTGTGCAGCGCAGCATCGGAGTGGAACGGCGGGTTCAGCACCACGAGGCGCTCGCTCGCATCGCTGATGCCCTCGAGTCCGTCGGCCTGGCGGACGTCGACGCGGTCGGCGAGGCCGTTCACCTCCGCGGTCTGCCGAGCGGAGGCCGCGGCCGACGCCGAGCGGTCGGTCGCCGTCACCCGCAGTGCGGGGCGCGTACGCGCGAGCCAGGCGGCCACCACCCCCGACCCGCACGCGAGGTCGACGGCGGTCGCGGCATCCGGCGCCGCGTCGCCGAGGTGCTCGAGGAGGAACCGCGTTCCGATGTCGACGCCGGTGCCCGCGAAGACGCCGCCGTGTGCGACGAGCGTGACGCCCAGGTCGTCGTGGCGCTCGCCTCGGGGCCAGCCGAGCGCCGGTGGTCGACGGTGCGGGAGGGGCGCGCGGGCGATGAGCACCCTGGACTTCTGGCGCGCGTGCGACACGTCGACCCGCTCGAACCACGCCGCCAGCACCTCGTTCATCGAGAGCGACATGTGCTTCAGGCGGCCCCCGGCGACGACCACGACGTCGGATGCCGCGTGGCTCGCGATGAGGCCGGCGAGCTCGTCGAGCCGGTCGAGCGACCGTGGCAGGCGCAGGAGCACGAGCCTCGCGCCCGCCAGCAGCTCGGGCCCGAGCGGCATGGACCGCACCTCGCCGTCCAGGTCCGCCCGCGCGGCGTTGGCCGCGAGCGCGCGCTCGCCCGTCACGAGGTCCTGGTGCACCCGGATGCCGCGAGCACCGGCCGCGGCCGATCCGAGCGCCAGCGCGCCGTACGCATCGTCGAGCACGACGAGCTCGCCGTCGCCGAGGCCCGCGGAGAGGGCGGCCGCCTCGTCGAGGATCAGCCGGTCCGCGGCATCCGACGCCTCGAGCCCCCGGCCCTCGACGTCGGGATGGCGTCGCAGCGCGCCCAGCTCGAATGGCATGCGTCAAGGGTATGCCGCGGCCCGGGAAGGGCCACGATCCGGGCCCCGGATGCACCTCGCAGGTGCGTTTGCTACCCTCGACCCCGCATGCGGGAAACAGACCAGCGGCCTTCGGGGGAACGGCGCGCGGCTCGACACGGGGCCGCGGGCCGTCGTTCTGCTGCGCCCACGGCGTCCGGTCGCCCGGCTCGCTCGTCGCCTTCGACGGGTGCGGGCCCGACGTCCTCGGCGGGTCGGCGCTCGGCGCCCACGCCGGCCGCACCCGCCCGCCTCGCGCGCCGACTCGCGCCGCTCGCGGCATCCGTCGCGGTGCTCGGGCTCGCCCTGACCTTCGCCCTGGCGCCCCAGCCCGCCGCGATCACGGCCCCCTCCGCGGCATCCGACACCCTCGGCGGCGACACGCAGACGTTCGACGTCGCCGCGGACATCGCGGCGCCGACGGTCTCGCACGAGTCCTACGTCACGACGACGGGATCGCAGACGCTCATCGAGGGCGGCACCAACGTGGACTGGGCGAAGCTCGTGCTCATCGACGGGGACTGGCCGGTCACCGAGGAGAACATCACGTTCATGATGCGGTGGATGCGCCAGGAGAACGGCGCCGACAACTGGTGGAACCGCAACAACCCCCTCAACAACGGGCAGGGCTCGGGCGGCGGATCCGGGCTCGGCAGCTACCCGACCCTCATCGAGGCGGCGTTCTACGCGGCGCAGAACCTCCAGTCCGGCCGATACCCCGCCGTCGACGCGGCACTCGCACGCGGCGACTCGGCGGATGCGACGGCGCAGGCCATCTGGGCGTCGGCGTGGGCCTCGAGCCACTACGGCTACGGCACCCACTGGAGCTCGCGCCCCTACGAGGTCATCGAGGCACCGGCCTCGGCCTGGGGACGCTGAGTCGCGAGCCCGTAGGCGTCGTGCGGGCGACTAGCCGCGCTCGAGCGGCCGCCACACGACGACGGCGTTCTCGCGGCGCACCCGGGTGCCGGCGCGCAGCGACACGATGTCGCCCGCCGACCCGGCGGCGAACACGCGCCGCCCGGGTCGGTTGAGCAGCTCGTCGGCGAGCATCGCCTCGAGCTCGCGCACCCGGTCGCGCAGCACCGTCACCTCGTCCTCGAGGTCGAGCACGCGGCGGATGCCCTCGAGGCTCACGCCCTCGCTCGACAGCTGGGCGATCTCACGCAACTGCGCGACGTCGCGCATCGAGTAGCGGCGGGACTTGCCGGCGGTGCGGGTGGGCGACACGAGGCCCAGGCGGTCGTACTGCCGCAGCGTCTGCGGGTGCATGCCGGCCAGCTCCGCCGCGATCGAGATCACGAAGAGGGGGCTGGTCTCGTCCATGCTCACGGCCATGGCCTAGCGCTGCGCCCGTGCCTTGGCGAGCAGGTCGTCGCGCGGGTTCTCGTCGGGCAGGAGCGCCGCGAACTCCTCGAGCTTCTCCTCGGCCTCCTTCGAGAGGTGCGACGGCACGGCCACCTGCACGACGGCGAGGAGGTCGCCCGTGCCCTTCGAGGTCTGCACGCCGCGGCCCTTGACGCGCAGCACCCGTCCGCTGGGCGTGCCGGGCGCCACTCGGAGCTTCACGGGCTCGCCCCCGAGCGTCGGCACCTGGATGGTGGCGCCGAGCGTCGCCTCGGTGAATGTCACGGGCACGTTGACGCGCAGGTTGAGGCCGTCGCGCTCGAACACGGGGTGCTTGCGCACGTGCACGGTGAGGATCAGGTCGCCGGGCTCCCCGCCGTCGGGCGAGGGGTGCCCCTTGCCGCGCAGCTTGATCTTCTGGCCGTCGGCCACGCCGGCCGGGATGCGCACCGTGATGGGCTTGCCGTCGGAGGTCTCGAGGGTGATCTGCTCGCCCTTGGTGGCGGTGATGAAGTCGAGCGTCGTCGAGGCCGTGACGTCGCGCCCGCGCGACGGGCCGCCGAAGCCACGGTAGCCGCCGCTCGGCTGCCCGAACCGGCCGCCGCCGAAGAGGCCGCCGAGCAGGTCGTCGTAGTCGCCGCCCTGCTGGAACGTGTACTGCTGCCGGCCGCCGCCCTGGCCGCCGAACATCGTGCCGAACACGTCCTCGAAGCCGCCCGCGCCACCGCCACCGCCGGGCGCGGTGAACCGTGCGCCCGAGCCCATCGCCCGGATCGCGTCGTACTCCTTGCGCTGCTCGGGGTCGGAGAGCACCGAGTGCGCCTCGCTGATCTCCTTGAACCGCGCCTCGGAGGCGGCGTCGCCCGGGTTCGAGTCGGGGTGGTACTTGCGTGCGAGCTTGCGGTAGGCCTTCTTGAGCTCCGCCTCGCTCACGTCCTTGGAGACGCCGAGCACCTTGTAGAAGTCCTTGTCGAACCAATCCTGACTGGCCACCGGCACCTCCCTTCCCTGAAGTCTGTCTGAAATCCGTGACGGCCGGTCCGCGACATCCGATGAGCGGATGCCGCGGGCCGGCCGAACTGCCTTACAGCGGCGTCTTCACGACCACCTTCGCGGCGCGCAGCAGCGTGCCGCCCAGCGTGTAGCCGGTCTCGACGACGTCGGCGACCGTGTCGACCTCGACCTCGTCGGACGGCTGCTGGAAGATCGCCTCGTGGCGCTGCGGGTCGAACGGCTCGCCCACCTCGCCGAACGGGGTGAGCCCGAGCTTCTCGACGGCGCCGCGCAGCTTCGCCGCGATCGTCGCGAACGGGGCGTCGCCCTCGAGGTCGCCGTGCTTCTCGGCCCGGTCGAGGTCGTCGAGCACCGGCAGCAGCACCGCGACGGCCGCGCCGACCGCGCGCTCGCGCTCGATCTCGCGATTCGCCTCGGTGCGCTTGCGGTAGTTCGCGTACTCGGCGGTGACCCGCTTGAGGTCGGCGAGGTGCTCGTCGGTCGGCTCCTGCACCTCGGCCTGGGCGGCGTTCAGGATGTCGTCGACGGTCAGGACGTCCTCGTCGGCGTCGGCCGGCGCGGATGCCGCGGCAGCGTCTGCTGCGGCATCCGTCGCCCCTGCGGCATCCGTCGCCTCACCGGCGTCGGGGGCCGGCTGGCGAACCTGACCCGTCTCGGGGTCGATCCGCCGCTTGTCGCGGATGACCGGCTCGTCGTGGTTCTGGTTCTCGTCCGACATGATTACTTCTTCTCGTCCTCGTCGTCGATGACCTCGGCATCGACCACGTCCTCGTCGGAGGACTGGTCGCCGGCGGCGCCGGACGCGTTCGCGTCCTCGCCGGGGTTGCCCGCGGCATCCGCCGTCTGCTGCTGCGACTGCGCGTAGATCGCCTCGCCGAGCTTGCCCTGCGACTGCGACAGCTTCTCGAACGCCGACTTCACCGCGTCGTCGTCGTCGCCCGCGAGGGCCGACTTCAGGCCGTCGACGTCGCCCTGCACCTCGGACTTGACGTCGGCGGGCAGCTTGTCGTCGTTGTCCTTGATGAGCTTCTCGATCGAGTAGACGAGCTGCTCGGCCTGGTTGCGGGTCTCGGCCGACTCACGGCGCTTCTTGTCCTCTGCCGCGTGCTCCTCCGCGTCGCGCACCATGCGCTCCACGTCCTCCTTGGGGAGGGCCGAGCCGCCCGAGATGGTCATCGACTGCTCCTTGCCGGTGCCCTTGTCGCGGGCCGACACGTGCACGATGCCGTTGGCGTCGATGTCGAAGGTGACCTCGATCTGCGGGATGCCCCGGGGCGCCGGCGCGATGCCGGTGAGCTCGAAGGTGCCCAGCGGCTTGTTGTCGCGGGTGAACTCGCGCTCGCCCTGGAAGACTTGGATCGCGACCGACGGCTGGTTGTCGTCGGCGGTCGTGAAGGTCTCGCTGCGCTTGGTCGGGATGGCCGTGTTGCGCTCGATGAGCTTCGTCATGATGCCGCCCTTGGTCTCGATGCCGAGGCTCAGGGGGGTGACGTCGATGAGCAGCACGTCCTTGCGCTCGCCCTTGAGGACGCCCGCCTGCAGGGCGGCGCCCACGGCGACGACCTCGTCGGGGTTCACGCCCTTGTTGGGCTCCTTCCCGGTCTCCTGCTTCACGAGCTCGGAGACGGCGGGCATGCGGGTCGAGCCGCCGACGAGCACGACGTGTGCGATGTCGGCCAGCTTGATGCCGGCCTCGCGGATGACGTCCTCGAAGGGCTTCTTCGTGCGGTCGAGCAGGTCGCTCGTCATGTTCTCGAACTGCGCGCGGGTGAGCGTCTCGTCGAGGTTCGCCGGGCCGTTCTCGGTGAGCGAGAGGTAGGGCAGCTGGATGCTGGTGCTCATCGAGGAGCTCAGCTCCTTCTTCGCCTGCTCGGCGGCCTCCTTGAGGCGCTGGAGGGCGATCTTGTCCTTCGAGACGTCGACCCCCGTCGAGTCCTTGAAGCGCTTGATCAGCCACTCGACGATGCGCTGGTCCCAGTCGTCGCCGCCGAGGCGGTTGTCGCCGGCGGTCGCACGCACCTGGATGGTGGAGAAGTCGTCGTCCTTGCCCACCTCGAGGAGGGAGACGTCGAAGGTGCCGCCACCGAGGTCGAAGACGAGGATGAGCTCGTCCTCCTTGCCCTTGTCGAGGCCGTAGGCGAGGGCCGCGGCCGTGGGCTCGTTGATGATGCGCAGCACGTTGAGGCCCGCGATCTCGCCGGCCTCCTTCGTGGCCTGGCGCTCGGCGTCGTTGAAGTACGCCGGCACGGTGATGACCGCGTCGGTGACGGTGTCGCCGAGGTACTGCTCGGCGTCGCGCTTCAGCTTCTGGAGGATGCGCGCCGAGATCTCCTGCGGCGTGTACTTCTTGCCGTCGATCTCCTGGGTCCAGTCGGTGCCCATATGGCGCTTGACCGACGCGATGGTGCGGTCGACGTTGGTGACGGCCTGGCGCTTCGCGGTCTCGCCGACGAGCACCTCGCCATCCTTGGTGAAGGCGACCACCGACGGGGTGGTGCGGAAGCCCTCGGCGTTCGCGATGACGGTGGGCTCGCCACCCTCGAGGACGCTGACGACCGAGTTGGTGGTGCCGAGGTCGATGCCTACTGCTCGTGACATGTGTGTTTCTCCTTCTGCCGGGAGGAGGCGCGAGCGGATGCCGCGTGCGCTCCCTGGCGGGTCGGCCCGGCCGTCCTGGCCCGCGACCGAAGTCCGTATCGCCGGAACTTGAGTCCCGACGACTCAAGTGTTCCAGCGGCCATTCGACGTGTCAAGTCGACGCCGCAAAACTTGAGTACACAAGACTCAACTCCCAGTGGCTTGCCAGCATTCCCCGGCGGGTGGCCCTGCTGCTCCCGGCGCGGTCGGTCACACCCGCGAGAGGACGGCCCCGATCAACGCCGACAGCGGCGGCGGCATGCGGGAGTCGTCGATCGCACTCACGAGGATGGGTGCGAACTTCGCCTTCCGCCCGGCGTGCGTTCCCATGAACCGCCGCAACTGCGCCTCGACCGATCTCACGCGCTGCTCGGGCTGGTATTGGAAGGTGCGGAAGCGGCCGAGCTCCCCGTGCTCGGCGAGGAGCTCCCGCGCCCGTGCGGGACCGACCGCGCGGATGAGCTCGCCCTCGAGGTCAGGATCGCAGGCGAAGAACCCCGCCGCCGCGAGCTCCGGCGGCGGTCCGACCGTCGTGGGCTCGGCCGGCGGTCCTCCGCCGGCCAGGAGCCCGGCGTCCGCCACCGCATCCCTCACGTACGCGGCCTCGGGCAGGTCGTAGAGCCCGAGCAGCCGCGGCGAGCCCGTCGAGCGCGACGACGCCAGCTCCGCCAGGTGCCGTCGCAGGTTCGTCACCCCGTGCATCGACACGACGACGGCGCCGGCGCCGGTGAGGTCGACGCCGCGCCGTGCGGCGGCCGCCTCGACGGCCAGGCGGTCGCTTTCGCCCTCCACCAGGACGACCGTCGTGGCATCCGGCACCGGCGCGGCAACACGCATGGGAGGAGCCTAGCCGCGGATCATCCTGCAGCGGATGGTCTGCCGCGGGTGAATACCGACACGGCGGGTCGGCCCATCAGGGCCTGCACCGATGGACGAGATGCACGACCGGACCATAAGCTCCGCTTCATGACCCTTCGAGCCGCGTCCGGCGCCGGCATCGTGGCCGCCGTCCTCACCGTCACCGTCCTGAGCGGCTGCACCGCCGCGCCGCCCGCGCCCAGCAGTTCGCCCTCGCCGGCCACCACCGCATCGAGTGCACCGACTCCGGAGCCGGAGTCGGTTCCTGACGCCGCGACCTGCGAGACCGTCCTCACGGACGAGGGCTACCAGAAGCTCGCCGCGGACGGGCTGGAATCGCTCCCTTCGCCGCAGGTCTTCGATGCGCTCGCCGTTCGCATGGTCGAGGCGGGCGGCGTGGCATGCGCGTGGGGCAAGCCGAACACCGACCTCGTCCTCACGGTCGTGCAGGTGGGCGTCGCCCCGGGCGAGCAGGAGGCCTGGTCGCAGACACTGGCGGAGTCGGGATACGTACTCAGCGATGCACCGGTCGCCGGGGCCTACAGCGGACCGCCGGATGCCGCGAACGGCATCAGCCCCGTCGCCCTCCCCTCGTCGACCACGCTGACCTTCGTGAGCTCGCCGGCGTTCGCCGGCATGGTCGCCTCGACCGACTAGCCGAGCATGGTTCCCTCCGCAGCCGCGGAGGGCTTCGGGTCGGGCAGGCGCCGCATGCGGAACGCGTTGAGCACACCGAGCAGACCCGCGAGGATCGGCACGAGCAGCGCCACCTGCAGGGAGATGATGCGGGAATCCGCGTTGATCGCGAGGATCTCCTCCTGCACCTCGGGCGTCTGGCCGACGAGCAGTTCCGCGAGCCCGGTGTTGGTCATGATCTCGGCATCCTCCTCGAGCACCGATGAGACCTGCTGCTGCTCCTCCGTCGAGAGCACGGTGCTCGCGTCGGCGCTCGCAGTGAACGTGAAGGCCAGCGTCGCGAGCATGATCGCGCCGGCGAAGGCGAGTCCGAACGAGAGGCCGAACGAGCCGGCCGCCGAGTTGACGCCCGCCGCCTCGCTCACGCGCTCGTCGGAGATCGGCGAGAGCGTGTAGTTGTTCAGCTGCGAGACGAGCAGGCCGAGGCCGCTGCCCGAGATGATGAGCGGGATGGTGAGGTACCAGCCCGAGTCGGCGATGGGCACGAGCGGCACGAGGATCGCGAGGCCCGCCACGACGAGCACGAAGCCCCAGAGGATGATGTTCGAGGGACGCTGCGTGAGTCCGCGCCCGGCGAGCAGCGCGACCGCGAACATGCTGAGCGAGAGCGGCGCGATGGAGAGTCCCGCCTGGAGGGCGTTGTACTCGAACACCATCTGCAGGTAGATCGGGAGCACGATCATCGTGCCGCCGAGCGTGATCTGCTGCAGCAGCTGACCGCTGGCCCCGGCGCGGAACATCCTCGACTCGAAGAGCGCGGGATCGAGGAGCGTGGGCTTGCCGCGGCGCTTGCGGGTGCGCAGCCAGAAGACGAGCAGCCCGAGGGCGAGTACGCCGATGCCGATGATGAGCCCGACGTAGCCGCCGCCCTCCTGCCAGACGAGGATGCCGGTCACGACGCCGCCCATGCCGACGATGGAGAGCAAGGCGCCGACGAGGTCGATCGAGCGGTCGCCGTGGTACGGCACGTCCTTCACCAGCCCGATGCCGGCCAGGACGACGGCGATGATGACGGCCTCGAGCGCGAAGCCGACGCGCCACGAGAGGAAGGTCGTGATGAATCCGCCGAGCAGCGGTCCGACTGCGGCGGCGATGGCAGCTGATGCCCCGACGAGCGCGTACACCCGCTTCTGCTGGGCGCCCTCGAAGTTGCCGTGGATGAGCGATTGCATCGCGGGCAGAAGCAAGGATGCGCCGATGCCGCCGATGATCGCCCAGAAGATGATGATCGCCGTGAGGTCCTGGGCGAACACCATCGCGATGGCGCCGATCGCGTAGCCGAGCAGGCCGAGCACGTAGGCGAGCTTGCGGCCGATGAGATCGCCGGTCTTGCCGCCGATCAGGATGAATGCCGCCGAGACCAGCGCCTCGAGGGCGATCGCCCCCTGCACGCCGCTGACCGTGGTGTCGAGGTCGTGCACCACGGCCGAGATCGACACGTTCATCAGCGAGGTGTCGACGACCAGCACGAACATCGCCATCGCGAGGAGGATGGCAAGTCGTCCGTTGAACGGCGCCGTGGCGCCCTGCCCTGCGCTCATGGCTCACCCAACCACACTCGCGGTCGCCGCCGATAGAGGCGCTGGGGCATCCGCTCACGTGTCGGGCGCCGTAATCGATGACCCCCTCGCGCTTCGGGCCGGCCGAGGGCTAGGCTCGGCCCCATCGGGTTGGGGGACCCGCTTCGGGGGAACCGTATGCCCGGCGCGCGGGGGAGGCGCTCATGGGAATGCAGACTGCAACACGCAACGAATCGACGACGAGTCCGGCACGGCCGGGAGATCGTCGCCGCAAGATGCTCGCGATCCTCGCGGGCGGGCTGGTGCTCGGCGTGGGGGCCGCGGTCACGCTCGCCGTGTGGAACGACTCTGAGTTCGCGACGGGCACGTTCGGGTCGGGCCAGTTCGAGCTCGAGGGCAGCCTCGACGGCACGGCGTTCAGCAGCTCCGAGACGGCGCCGGGCAAACCGCTCGCCTTCGCGGTCGACGCCGACCTGCTGAGTCCGGGTGCCGTCGTCTACGCACCGTTCGCGGTGCAGCTCTCGTCGGACTCGACCTACGAGGCATCCGTCGACCTCGCGAGCACCACGTCGGGCACGATCGGCGCTGAGCTCACGTACTCGCTCTACGACGTGGGCGCCACGTTCGGTGCGACGTGCTCAGCGGCGACGCCGCCGTCGGGCACGGCGCTCGTCACCGACCAGCCGGTCGCGAGCCCGACGCCCGCCGCGGTGTTCGAGCTCACGGCGGTGACCGACCCCGTGAACCTGTGCTTCGTCGTCACCGCGAGCTCCACGCTCCCGGCCGCGCAGACCGGCACGGTGACGTGGGAGTTCCTCGGCGAGTCGACCGACCCGCTGCCGTAGCCGCAATGGGAATCCACGTCGAGGCGCCGGAGCGGGGACGGCGCAGCCGCATCTGGCGCGCCGTGCTCGCCGGCGGACTCGTGCTGGGCGTCGGCGCCACGGTGACGCTCGCCGCCTGGAACGACAGCGAGCAGGCCACCGGCAGCTTCGCCGCGAGCGTGTTCGGCACGGAGTCGCAGAGCGCCGGGTCGCCGACGTATGCGAGCAACACGACCGCGCCGGGCGCGACGCTGTCGTTCGCCGCGACCGCGATGTCGCCCGGCACCTCGACGTACGCCTGGCTCAACGTCCGCACGACGACCACCTCGACGGTCGGCGGCACGGTCGCGCTGGCGGCCGTCGCGAACAACGGCGGCGGCCTCGTCGGCGCCCTCCAGTACCGGGCGGTGCGCATGGCGTCGGCGAACCCGACGTCGACGTGCGCGGCCGCGGCGTTCACCGGCACGCCGGCGTTCATCGCCGGCGGCGCGTCGACCTACCTGCCCGTCACGCAGGTGCCGGCGTCCGCGGTCGCGAATCCGATCGGCGCCGCCGGCGCCCAGCTCGGGTTCTGCTTCGAGGTGCAGGTCGCGCCCAATGCGGCGAACACCTTCCAGGGCACGTCCGCGACGGTGACGTGGCAGTTCAACGCCGCCTCGACCGGGTGACCGACGGATGCCGCGTGCGCGCCGTTCCCGCTCCGTGACCTCGGTCGCGGGCGACGCGCTGCTCACGCTCGCGGCCATCGCCGGGGCGGCGTGCATCCTGCTCGTGGTCGCCGCGCTGCTGTTCGACGTGGGCATCGTGCTGTTCCGCACGGGGTCGATGAGCCCGACCATCCCGGCGGGCTCCGCGGCGCTCGTCCGCGAGGTGCCCGTCGGCGAGCTCCATGTCGGCGACGTGGTGACGGTCGACCGGCCCGGTCGCCTGCCGGTGACGCACCGGATCGTCGCGATCGACGACGGGGGAGCCGGCGGTGCGCGACGACTCACGCTCCGCGGGGACGCGAATCCCGTCGACGACCCGCAGCCCTACGAGGTGCCGACGGCTCGGATCGTGCTCGCGTCGGTGCCGGGTGTCGCGCCGGTGATCGGCTCGATGGGGCATCCGGCCGTCATCGGCGGCCTCACCGTGGGCGCGACCGCGCTCGTGGTGTGGGCGTTCTGGCCGCGACGTCGCCGCGAGCCACCGCCGCCGCCGCCCGTCGATCCGCGGGAGCCGGCAAGCACGACGGCGACTACGGCGTCGCTCGTGATCGCCCTCCTCGCGGTCGCGGCGGCCACCGTGGCGCAGGCACCGATGTCCGCCTCGGCGGCGGTCGAGGAGTCGGTCGTGCAGGGGCAGGTGCTGCGCCTGACCGCGATCGGCGATCCAGAGCTGATGCAGCGCATGACGCCCGGCGACACGGTCGCGTGGGAGGTCGGCATCTCCGCCGACGCGCCCGAGCCGGGCACCATCGACGTCGGCATGATCGGCAGCGGGGACGCCGGGCTGGGGCTCGTGGTCGAGGCGAGCTGGTGCGCGGTGCGCTGGACGGGCGGCGCCTGCGACGACCCGGTGCCGCTGCTCGCCCCGGAGCCGCTTCCCGTGGACGGCGTGGC
Source organism: Agromyces sp. 3263 (assembly GCF_031456545.1). Classification (NCBI taxonomy): domain Bacteria; kingdom Bacillati; phylum Actinomycetota; class Actinomycetes; order Micrococcales; family Microbacteriaceae; genus Agromyces; species Agromyces sp. 3263. Next base: position 1,809,846 of record NZ_JAVDUV010000001.1, on the reverse strand, counting down.
CCAGGAGTTGCTCACCATGACCACCGCCGAGCAGCGCTGGATCCGGTTCCTCGTCACGATGCCCGTGTCGGGCTCCGACGCCGCCGGGCTCGCCGACCTCGAGGTCCACGCGGTCGGCTCCGGCGATGAGGTGCGGATCGGCACGGCGCCCGGCTCGGGTGCCGGCCTCGGCGCGACGGGCCTCGACGCGACCGTGCCGATCGCCGCCGCGGCGGCCTCGGCGTGCGTCGGCGCGTTGCTCCTGCGGCGAGCGCGGAGGCTCGGGCGATGACCCGCCGGCAACGCGTTGCAGCGGCCGGGGTGCTGCTCGTCGCGGCATCCGTCGCGCTCTGCACCACCACGGCGCAGACGGATGCCGCGTGGAGCGACACCGAGGTCGGGACCGGGTCGTTCGCGGCCGGCTCGGTGACCCCCGTGACCACGATGACCTGCACGGCGGGGCTGCTGCAGCCGGTCACCTACAACTGGACGGCACCAGCAGGCGGCCTCACGAGGACCGGCTACCGCTGGACGGTCACCGGTGCGCTCTCCGGGTCGGGCACCCTCGCACCCGCCGCGACCTCCGTGACCCTCAGCACCGGGCTGCTCGGCCTTGGCTCGGGCACGTTCTCGCTGTACGCGGTCGGGCCGGGCGGGTGGGAGTCCACGGCGAAGACCGGGACGCTGTCGTTCGCGACCGTCGTGCTCGATGTCCTGTCGAGCTGCTCGGTCCCTTGAGCGGCCGATCGCCGAACCGGCTCTGGACACCGGCGCCACGCGAGGCGTATGCTCGCGTCTTGGCCGCAGTCGCGGCATCCGCAGCACCGAGGCGAAAGGAGAGTCCGATGAACGTCATCGTCGTCGCGCGCATCGCAGACACCCTTTCCTGTGAGGCCTCCCGCCCGTAGCCGCAAGGCCGGCACGTCGGTGGCCTCCGCAACCTCGGAGACACCGTGACCTTCCTCTCGTCGCTCGACGACACCCCCTCGAGCACCCGTTCCGCCACGCCGTTCGGCGCGGCATCCGACTCCCTCGCATTCCAGGCCGCCGAGCCCGGCGAGGGACAGCGCTGGTCCACCTGGCCGGCGACCATCCCCACCGAGCGCGGCCCCGAACCCCGCCCCGACTGGCTCGTCACCTCCGCCGCCGCGATCGACACCGAGCTCGGCGTCGTCAAGACCGGCAAGGAGGCGAACCTCGAGCTGATCGAGCGCGCGATCCCGGATGCCCCGCCCGACGTGCCGGGCAACCGCGTGCTGCTCGCCGCGAAGCGGTATCGCACGAGCGAGCACTCCGACTTCCACCGTTCGGCGATCTACACCGAGGGCCGTGGCCTGCGTCGCACCCGCGACGTGCGCGCCGTGGCCAAGGGCACCTCGTTCGGTCGCGCGGTCGCCCGCGTGCAGTGGGCCTACGCGGAGTTCGACGCGCTGACCCGGCTGACCGAGCTCGGGGCATCCGTGCCGTACCCGGTGCAGGTGCACGACACCGAGGTGCTCATGGAGTTCATCGGCGACGGCCGGGTCGCGGCGCCACGGCTCGCGCAGGTGCGAGCGGATGCCGCGGAGCTGCGGGAGCTGTTCCACCAGGTCGTCGACTTCATGCGGCTCCTCGCCCGCGCCGGGCTCGCGCACGGCGACCTCTCGCCCTACAACCTGCTCGTGCACCACGGCCGCGTCGTCGCCATCGACCTGCCGCAGATCGTCGATCTCGTCTCGAACCCGCAGGGGTTCGACCTGCTGCACCGCGACTGCGTGAACGTGTGCGACTGGTTCACGCGGCAGCGGCTCGAGTGCGACGCCGAGGAGCTGTTCGGCGAGCTCGTCGGCGAGGTCGGCTTCTAGGCGCGGGCGGCAGCCGGCGACGTCCCGGTCGGCGCCAGGGGCTCCTGCAGCGCCTCGGCCAGGTCACGTCGCGAGCGGGCGCCGAGCTTCCGCAACGCCTTCGACATGTGGCTCTCGACGGTGCGCATCGAGAGGAAGAGCTCGGTCGCGATCTCCTTGTTGGTCAGGCCCGCGGCGGCCAGGTCGACGACCTCGCGTTCGCGTTCGGACAGTTCGACGCCGAGCGCCCGACGCCCGCCCCGCCACCGGGACGGGATGGCGATCCCGTGCTCGCGCATCCGCCGGGAGACGCGTGAGAAGTCCCGGCGGGCACCGAGCTCGCCGAAGACCGCGAGCGCCGACGCGAGCAAGGCCGACCCGCGGTCGTCGCCGCGCTCGAGCAGGAACGTGCCCAGGCGCTCGGCGATCCTGGCCTCGGCCACGCGCGCTCCGGCGTGCTGCACGATTGACAGCGCCTCTTCGAGCATCCGCTCGGCCTCGACGCCGTCGTCTTCGGCCATGATCGCCCGGCAGACGAGCAGGGCCGCGCGCGCCGACGGGGCGTCCGCCCCCGTGACCCCGGTCTCCAGCTCGTCCATCAGCGGCAGGGCGCTGGCCGGCCCGCCGAGCGCTGCCCGTGCCTCGACGATGCACTGCACCGGCTCGCCCGCCCACGCCCACAGCCCCTTCGCCCGGACCAGGTCGAGCGCCAGGGTCGCCTGCTCGTGGGCCGCCGCCGGATCGTCGACCACCAGTAGCAACCGCGCCAGGGTCGTCCGTGCAGCCACCAGCGGCCAGACCACGCCGACGTCCTCGGCGTCGTTGATGACGCCCCGCAGTGCCCGAGCCGCCTCGACGGCACTGCCGGTGGAGGCAAGCAGCGCAGCCTGCAGCAGTCGGGCGTCGACCACCGCGCCCCCGAACTCGGTCGGCTCGTCGACGAATGCGTCCACGCGCTCGGCGATCGTCGCCCACCGTCCGGCGAAGAAGTCGGTCGCGAGCGACACCAGGTCGATCACGCCAGCCACCCTCACGTAGTCGGCGCGAGCCGCGACCCGCTTCGCCTCGGCGATCAGCGCGTCGGCGCGGTGGACGTGTCCGACGTGCAGTGCACCCTGCGCCCAGTTGAGGCAGGCGCGGGTGTGCTCGCGCGGATTCGACGCGAGCGCCGCGCCGTTCCGGACCTCGTCGATCGCTCGCCAGGCCCCGGGATCGCCCTGCTCCAGCAGGAGGGACGTGCGGGCGATCCGCACGGCGAGGTGTACCGCGGCGTCCCCGCTCAGCCGCGCCGCCTCCTCGGCCTGCTCGCCCCAGGCGGCGTGCGCGTCGACGTGCGCGCCCACGGCGATCTCGGGCACCGCCAGCACCGCGAGCGCCCTGGCCGCCAAGGCCGGTCGATCCTGCAGGTCGGGCAGCGACATCCGGATCTGGTCGAAGCCGGCTCGGGCCAGCCCCTGCTGGCGCAGCATCCGACCCAACGCGAAGCGCAACTCGCCACGCACCGCCGGCGCAAGCGAGCCGACCTCCAACAGGCGAGTGAGGATGGGCACGGCCTCAGCGTGCGCGAGTCCGTCGACCGCCACGCGACCGAGCTTCCCGGCCAGCCTCACCCGGACGGCGAGCGGCACCCGACCGGACTCGACCACCTCGAGGAGGAACCGGGCGGCCGCCGAGTCGTCCCCGTTCGTGGCGGCGAGATCCGCCGCCTGCTCGGCGTAGTGGACGAACTCGGTCGTGTTCCCCGCCCGCTTGCTGTGATATGCCAGCCGCGCGCTGGGGACAGGGCCGGGGCGCGCCGAGATCGCCGCCGTCGCCCGCTGATGAAGCCAGCGCCGACTCGTGGCCGGGAGGCTCTCGTACACGACCTGCTGGGCGAGTGCGTGCCGGAACTGCGGTCGATCATCCTCGTCCTGCAGCAGGCCGACGGCCTGGGCGCTCGCGATGGCGCCTACCACCTCGCGGGTGGAGCGCTCGGCGACGGCGGCGAGCAGTTCGACATCAACGCGACGGGACAGCACCGACGCCACGCCCACGATCTCGCGGGCCAACGGGTCGAGCACCGACAGCCGCTGCAGCACCACCTCGCGCAGCGCGGTCGGCACGGTGAGGCCGTCCAGCAGTTCGAGGCTCTCGGGCAGGCGCTCGAGCAGCGTGCGGAGCACCTCTTCGAGCACGAACGGGATGCCGCCCGTCTTCTCCCGCAGCTCCTCGGCGACGCGTGCCGACAGGTCGACTCCCAGCACCTGCCGTGCGAGCTCCCGCACCTCGGCGGCGTCGAGCGGCGCCGGCCTGAGCATGGTCGCCGGGCCGGCGGGGGCCCGGGCGAAGGCTTCGCCGACCGGCAGGGGCCCCGACTCCGCTCGGGCGGTCAGGAGCACCGCGAGGTTCGGCGGCTGGTGGAAGGCCAGGAATCGGAGCAGGTCGAGGGTGCCGCCGTCGGCCCAGTGCGCGTCCTCGATGACGAGCGCCACCGGCCCCAGGTGCTCCAGCAGTTCGGCCACGGCACGGAACACCTGGTGCCGGGCGGCACCGGGCTCGGCGACGGGGGGCGGCGGGGGTGGCAGGAGGTGCGCGAGCTCGGGCATGAGGGGGGCGAGCGCTCCGGTGACCGCTCCCAATGCCTCGGGCCTGATCGCCGGCGCGGCCTGCCGGAGCGCGTCGAGCACCGGGCCGAGTGGGAACGGTTCATGCAACTGCTCGCACTGTCCGATGAGCACGAGCATCCAGGACAGCGCCGGGTCGGCGGCCACCTCGCGCACCAGTCGGCTCTTGCCGATGCCCGCCTCGCCTTCGACGATCGTGAGGGACGGGGTCGTGCTGAGCGCGGTGCGCAGGAGATCCAGGTCGCGGTCGCGGCCCACGAGCGCCGAGGCCGACGATGAAGGCCGGGGAGGGGGGCGATGGCGGGCGCTGATCTCGGGCAACTCCCATCCGTGACACGGTGCGGGCCCGTGGTGCGAACCCGGTGCGCTGAGCAAAAGCCAGTGTAAAACACGGATGTTCCGACGGTGTTTCCCCGCATAGCGTCCCCACAGCGGACCCGCGCGGGCGGGCGGACTCGGAGGGCACCATGCGACACGCACGTTGGACACGATCACGCGGGGGGTGGCGCTGGTTGGCGGCGCTCGCCGCCACGGCGATGCTGGCGACCGGGGCACAGGGGGCGGTCGCCGCGCCCGATCCGGCCGGAACCGGCCAGGCCGGGGCAGGCGACGAGGCGCAGGTGGAGGTGGCGGTACCCGGGGCGACGCCGGAGCCCGCGGAAGGGGCGGAGGCGAAGGCCGAGACGGAGCCCCGGACCTACATCGTGCAGCTGGCCCTCGACCCGGTCGCGACGTACGACGGCGGTGTGCCCGGCCTGAACCGCACCCGGCCCGAACGAGGGAAGAAGCTGGACCCGCAGGCGCCCGAGGTGGCGGCGTACTCGGAGCACCTGCACGGCGCCCAGCGCGCAGCCCTGGCCAAGGTGAGCAAGGGCACGCCGCGGCAGCAGTACGTCTACGCGTTCGACGGCTTCTCGGCCGAGCTGACGGCGGCCCAGGCTGCCGACTTGGCCGCGCAGCCTGAGGTCGTCGCGGTGACCCCCGACGAGCTCGTCGAGTCGACGACCTCGAACACGCCCTCGTTCCTCGGCCTCGATGCACCCGGCGGTATCTGGGAGCAGCTCGGTGGCCCCGAGGGCTCCACGAAGACGGCGGGTGCCGGCGAGGACATCGTCATCGGCGTGATCGACTCCGGCATCTGGCCAGACAGCCCGAGCTTCTCCGACCGGGTGGGCAATGCCGAGAAGGGCAAGCTGGCCTACAAGCCGCTGAAGTTCGCCGGGCGCTGCGACTCGGAGCAGACCGTCGGGGACGACTCATGGGATGCCGACCTCTGCAACAAGAAGCTGCTCGGGGCGCGGCACTTCAATGCCGCCTGGGGCGGCGACGCCGGCGTGGCCGCCGAACTCCCGTGGGAGTTCCTGTCTCCCCGTGACTACAACGGGCACGGCACGCACACCGCGTCGACCGCGGCCGGCAACCACGACGTCGAGGTGACGGGGCCGGCCGCTCCGCTCGGTGCGATCACGGGCATCGCCCCGCGTGCCCGGGTCGCCGCCTACAAGGCGCTGTGGTCGGCCGAGGACGGCTCGACGGCGAACGGCTACAACTCGGACATCGTCGCCGCCATCGACCAGGCCGTCGCGGACGGGGTGGACGTCATCAACTTCTCCGTCTCGGGAACCGCGAGCGACCTGCTCGACGCCGCCGAGATCGCCTTCCTCAACGCGGCCGCGAGCGGCATCTTCGTCGCCGCGTCGGCAGGCAACGACGGCCCCACGGCGGGCACCGTGGCGCACCCGTCGCCGTGGGTCACCACGGTGGCCGCGGGAACACACAACCGGAGCCTCGTCGGATCGGTCACCCTGGGTGACGGCTCCGAGCACGCCGGCGCCTCGGCGGCCCCGACCGCCGTCGGACCCGCCCCCTTCATCGACTCGGCCCGCGCCGGGATCCGCGGCGCTGCCGATTACAAGGTCGAGCAGTGCTGGGCCGCGTCCGACAACGGCGGCACGCCCGTGCTCGACCCTGCGCTCGTCGCCGGCAAGATCGTCCTCTGCGACCGCGGCGAGAACGCGCGCGTCAACAAGAGCCGGGCGGTCGCGGAGGCCGGCGGCATCGGAATGGTGCTCGTGAACACGGCGCCCGACAATGTCGTGGCCGACTTCCACGCGGTGCCGACGGTGCACGTGGCGGACACCGAGCGCGGCGCGCTGAAGGCCTACGCGGCCACGGCGGGCGCGACGGCGACGATCGCGAAGGGCGAGGTGAACCTCGACGCACCGGCACCCACCGTGGCGGCGTTCTCCTCACGAGGTCCGAGCAGCGCCGCCGGCGGCGACCTGCTGAAGCCCGACCTGATCGCGCCCGGGCAGGACATCCTCGCCGCGGTCGCCCCTCCCGGCCAGGCCGGCATGGACTTCAATCTGATGAGCGGCACGTCCATGTCGGCGCCGCACGTGGCGGGACTCGCGGCGCTGCTGGCCGACCGGCACCCCGACTGGTCGCCCATGATGATCAAGTCGGCCCTCATGACCACCGGCACCGACGTGCTCGACGGCGACCCGGGCGACCCGACCACGCTCTACGGACAGGGCGCGGGGCACGTCGTCCCGAACTCGGCCGTGGACCCGGGCCTGGTCTACGACAGCGGCGTGGACGACTGGATGGCCTTCCTCTGCGGGACGACCAACGGGGTCGAACCGCAGTCCTGCGACGACCTGGAGGCGGCGGGCCACTCGCTCGACGCGAGCGACCTGAACCTCGCGTCGATCGCGATCGGCCGGGTCAACGGCACGGAGCAGACGGTGACGCGGTCGGTCACCAACGTCGGCGACGCCCCGAGCACGTACACCGCGCAGGTGACGGGACTCGAGGGACTCACGGTGACGGTGGAGCCGAGCACGCTGACGCTCCAGCCCGGCCAGAGCGCGGCGTTCGCGCTGACGCTCACGGTCCCCGAGGGCACGCAGAGCGGTGCGCTCGCGGGACAGCTGACCTGGAGTGACGGCGATCACGACGTGCGCAGTCCCATCGTCGTGCGAGGCCTTCGCAACGGCGCCGAGACGTGGGAGGCGCGCTTCGACGGGCCCGCGGGGCCGGCCGGCCGGCCGGACGACGAGGCGTTCGGCTCGGCCGTCACCTCCGACGGTTCGCGCCTCATCGTCGCGGGGAACAGCTACCCCGCGGGCTTCGGCACCTTCCGGCCCGACTTCATCACGGCAGCCTACGACCCCGAATCGGGTGAGGAACTGTGGTCGACCACCTATGACGGCCCGGTCCAGGGCGGCGACGAACTGACCGGGTTCGGCCTGAGCCCCGACGGCTCGACGGTGTTCGTTGCCGGTAGCTCCGGCGGCGAGGGCACCGAGTCCGACTTCGTCACGATCGCCTACGACTCCACGACCGGGGAGCAGCGCTGGCTGCAGCGGTTCGACGAGCAGGGCTCGGGCGACTTCGCGGCCGGGCTGACGGTGAGTCCGACGGGTGACCTGGTCTTCATCACCGGCATGGCGACCCGGGAGCAGTCGACCGACTACGCGACCATCGCCTACGACGCCGCGACGGGCGAGCAGGTGTGGATCTCGTACTTCGACGGTCCGGGCCAGGAGACCGAGGATCCTCGCGACATCGCCGTGAGCCCCGACGGCAGCACCGTCGTGGTCACCGGCCAGAGCGCGGGCGCCGAGGGATCCGGACTCACCAACTTCGGCACGGTGGCCTACGCGGCCGCCACCGGAGCGGAGCTGTGGTCCGCTCAGCACGACGGCCCCGCGCACGGCATCGACCTCCCGACGGCCGTCGCCATCGCCGAGACCGGCACGGTGTTCGTCTCGGGGTCGAGCGGCGCCGAGAGCAACGACTGGGCGACGATCGCCTACGACGGCACGACCGGCGAGGAGATCTGGACCACCCGCTACGACGGCGACGGCGCAGCGACGGACACCCCGCGCACGTCGGTCGTCTCGCCCGACGGAGCGACCCTCGTGGTCACGGGCAACTCCGACGGAGTCGGCACCGACTCCGACTACGCCACCGTGGCGTACGACATCGCCACGGGTGCGCAGTTGTGGGTCGCCCGGCACGCCGGCACGGCGAACGCGCTCGATATCGCGCAGTCGGCCACGGTCACCCCGGATGGCCGCCACGTGATCATCACCGGCTTCGTGGACAACGTCGAGTCGCGCCGAGACTACGAGACCATCGCGTACTCCCTGGCCACCGGCGAGCAGGTGTGGTCGGCTGACTACGACGCGGGCTCCGGCACGGATGCGGCGACCGCGATCACGAGCGACGTGACCGACGAGGGTCGGCTCCGCGTCTTCGTGAGCGGTTCGAGCGCGGTGCTGGAGGGCTTCGACGAGAGCGACTCCGACATGACCACGCTGTCGTACGTCGATCCGCTGCCGGCCGGGTAGTCGGCGGGTCCTCCCACCAGCGGCGCCGCCCAGCCAGGGCGGCGCCGCTGCGGCATCCGCGCACCTTGGGCGGTCGTCATCGGGTCAACGGCGACACCGGGTCAAGGGGTTTCCGGATGCCGCGGCGCGCCCTAGTCTCGCGACCGTGCGACTCGTGACGTGGAACGTGCTGTGGCGCTTCGAGCCCGACTGGCGGGCGCGTGAGGCCGGGATCCTGACGACGCTCGAGCAGCTGGAGCCCGACGTGATCGGCCTGCAGGAGTGCTGGGGCACCGCCGAGACGTCGCAGGCGCACGTCGTCGCCGAGCACCTCGGATTCCACGCGGCCTTCGTGTCGCCGTCGCTTCCGCCGGTACCCGATCCGCCCGAGCACCCCGACCAGGCGGGGGTGCTCATGGGCGTGGGGCTCGTGAGCCGCTGGCCGATCCGCGACGTCGCGAGCCACGGGCTCCCCGTCAGCCACCGCCAGGTCGCGCCGACGGCGCTCGCGGCGCGGATCGATCACCCCGAGACCCCGTTCGACGTGATCGTGGCGGCGACCGAGTGGGAGCCCGACTTCGCCGACGACCACCTGGCGCAGACCCGGCGCCTCGCCGAGTTGCTCGCGGCGGCGTCGTCCGGCCCGCCGCGATTCCTCCTCGCCGACCTCAACTGCGACGCGAGCCAGCCCGAGTTCGATCCGCTCGCCGCCGTCGCGGACGACACGTGGGAGCTCGCCGGCGGCGACCCCGAGGCCGTGACGTTGAGCTCCGCGGTGCCCTTCGCGCCGCTCGAGGCGACGAAGGAGATCGACCGCCGCATCGACCACGTGCTGGCGCGGCGGGGCGCCGGTGTCGTCGCGGATGCCGCGTTCACCGTCGACACGCCGGTCGACGGGCTGTTCCCATCCGACCACTTCCCGGTCGTCGCCGATGTGCGGTTCCCCTGAGGGGTTCGCGGGCGTTACAGTGCAGCAGGATCAGCGCCGATCCACCGGGATGCCGGGCCGCCCGAGGCTCGTCATCTTCCGTTCACTCGACCGAACGAGGCTTCCGTCATGACCCTTCCCCCCGAGCCGCCCGCCGGCACGACTCCGGTCGATCCCGGCACGCCCGTCCCCCCGGCGACCGCCGATTCCGGCGCGATCCGGGTGATGGGCCTGCAACTGCAGGAGGGCCGGGTCATCCCGCGTCGTCAGGTGGTCTCGTGGGCGCTCTGGGACTGGGCGACGCAGCCGTTCAACTCGGTCATCCTCACGTTCGTGTTCACCGCGCTGTACCTGACCAGCGACACGTTCCTCGACCCGGCCGTCGCCGCGCTCGGCGAGGGCGACCCGGCGTACGAACGCGGGCTGGGCGAGCTCGCCAGCGCCCTCGGCTGGGCGATCACCATCTCGGGCGTGCTCATCGCGGTGCTCGCGCCGGTGCTCGGCCAGCGGGCGGATGTCGCGGGCCGTCGGAAGCTCTGGCTCGGCGGCGCCACCGCCGCCCTCGTCGCGTGCATGGTCGGGCTGTTCTTCGTGCAGGGCGCTCCGGCGTACTTCGTGCTCGGCATCTCGCTGATCGCCGCGGGAACGGTGTTCAGCGAGATCGCCGGGGTCAACTACAACGCGATGCTGGTGCAGGTGTCGACGCCGAAGACGGTCGGCAAGGTCTCGGGGCTCGGCTGGGGACTCGGCTACGTCGGCGGCATCGTGGCGCTCGTGCTCGTCGTGGTCGCGACGACGTTCGACTGGTGGGGGATGCCCACCGACAACGGACTCGCCTATCGCGTGATCGCCCTCGGCTGCGCCGTGTGGACGCTGCTCTTCGCCTGGCCGGTGCTCGTGTACGTACCAGAGGCACCACCGGCGCCGCACCGCGAGCGGGTGTCGTTCTTCCGCAGCTACGTGGTGCTGGTGCACGACATCGTGGCGCTCTGGCGCGGGTCGCGCCCCACGTTCTGGTTCCTGCTCGCGAGCGCGGTCTTCCGCGACGGGCTCGCCGGCGTCTTCGCGTTCGGTGCGGTCATCGCGGCGGTCGCGTTCCACTTCTCGTCGAACGAGGTCCTGATCTTCGGCATCGCGGCGAACCTGCTCGCGGGCGTCTCCACGATCGTGGCCGGGCGCTTCGACGACCGCTTCGGACCGCGGGCCGTCATCCTCACGGCGCTCGGCGGCCTGATCGCCGCCGGACTCCTCGTGTTCTTCCTCCACGACTCGGGCAAGCTCGTGTTCTGGGTCTTCGGGCTGGTGCTCACGCTGTTCGTCGGGCCGGCACAGGCGGCGTCGCGGTCGTTCCTCGCGCGCGTCACCCCGGCGGGTCGCGAGAGCGAGATCTTCGGCCTCTACGCGACGACCGGACGTGCCGCGAGCTTCCTGTCGCCGATGCTCTGGGCGACGTTCATCGCGGTGTTCGGCGCGACCTACTGGGGCATCCTCGGCATCGTCATCGTGATCGCGGCCGGGTTCGTGCTCATGCTCTACGTGAAGGTGCCGGCCGAGCGCGCCTGACGACGTCGACGACGAGGGCCGCGAGGAGCTCGGTGCGCGGTGCGATCCACCCGACGAGCGCGTGCTCGTCGCGCGCGTGGGGGCCGCCGCCGACCGCGCCGAGGCCGTCGAGGGTCGGCACGCCGAGCGCGCCGGTGAAGTTGCCGTCGGATGCCCCGCCGGCGTCGATGCCGGCCGGCGCGGTCTGGCCCAGCGCATCGGCGAGCAGGCCCGCCCGCTCGAACAGGCCGTTCGTGGCCGCGCGTTCGAGCGGAGGGCGGTGCGGCCCACCGGTGACCGTGATGCGGGCCCCGCGCACGGGCGTGGTGAGCGCGCGGATCGCACGGTCGACGCGCTGCTGCTCGCCGACGGTTCGCGCACGGACATCGACCTGGACGTGCGCCTGCGCGGGCACGGTGTTCGCCGTGGTCCCGCCCGCCAGGATGGTGGGGGTGACGGTCGTGCCCGCGTCGGCGTCGGCGATGGCGTCGAGGGCGAGCACGATGCCGGCCAGCGCGATGGCCGCGTTGACGCCGCGCTCGGGCTCGAGCCCGGCGTGCGCCGCCCGGCCCTCGACCTCGATCCGGTAGTTGGAGGTGCCCTTGCGCGCGATCTTCAGCTCGCCGCCGCCGCCGCCCGGCTCGAGCACCAGGGCGGCGTGGCACCTGGCGGCCTCCGCCTCGATGAGGGCGCGCGAGGTGGGGGATCCGACCTCCTCGTCGCCGGTGACGAGGAGGGTGACGGCGTCGAGACCGATCTCGGCGCGCACGAGGTCGAGGGCGTGGATCGCCTGCACCAGCCCGACCTTCATGTCGAGCGTGCCCGGCCCGGTGATGACCCCGTCGGCGACGCGGAACGGCAGCTCGGCGAGGGTGCCGATCGGCCACACGGTGTCGTGGTGGCCGAGCACGAGCACCCGGGGATCGCGCCCCCGCAGCATCACGTGGTGCACCCCGTCGACGGAGGCGACCTCGGGCGCCCGGCCCAGTCGTGCGGTCATGATGTCGGCCACGACCCCGGCGCTGTCGGCGACGGCGGCGAGATCGTCGGAGGGTGATTCGGCGCGCACGAGTCGTGCGAGGTCGTCGAGCATGGCCTCGACGCGATCGGGAGTCACGCGCATGGAGTGGACGGCCTACGCCGTGGTCCGCAGCCGGTCGACGAGCTCGTCCATCGTGCGGCTCAGGATGCGCGGCATGTCGATCGCGTCGGGCTCGAGGAGCCACTGCACCTGCAGGCCGTCCATCATGGCGATGAGCGCGGATGCCGCGTCGCTGAGCTCCTGCTCGTCGGTGTTGCCCGACACCTCCCCGAGCACGCCGGCGATCTTCGCGCGCAGGATGTGGAACCGCTCCTGGAAGTAGTCGTGGGCCGGGTGCCCGTCGGTGACCGACTCGCCCGACAGCACGGAGTACGCCTGCACGACGCCGCGGCGATGCGTGTTCTCCTCGACGGTGTCGACGAGGTGCTGCAGGAACGCGGGGCCCTCGGTCTGCGCTCGGGCAGGCACGCCGGCGACCTCCTCGCCGTCGCGGTACTTCAGCATCGCGACGAGCAGGCCCTCCTTGCTGCCGAAGTGGTGGAGCACACCCGCGTGGGTCATGCCGGCCTGCTCGGCCACCTCGACGAGGGCGCCCTTGTTGTAGCCGCGGGCGCCGAACACGTTCATGGCGGCCTTGAGCACGGCCTCGCGACGCTCGGTCGTGCGGGCCTGCGGCCGCTGCACGCGCTCGGCAGCGGGCCTGCCGCGCGGGTCGTCTCGGGCTGTGTCCACCACGGTGGTTCCTTCCTGTGCGGCTCGTCGTCGCGGCATCCGCAACGCTGCCGGATGCCTCGGCGAGCCCGCGAGTCGAGTGCAGCACTCACGGCGCGGGCCGGATACGGGCCCGCTCGCGACGTTACCGAACTGTGACGTTCTCAAACTTACTTACAAGTCAGTAAGTGTGCCAGCATGTCCCTCGTCACTCAACGACGAGACGTGAATGGAGTATAGGCGTGAGCTCAACGACGACCGCCGCCGGCGCCCTCGACTCCAACGAGTCCCTCGACTCCGACGAGTCCACCGCCGGCACCGAGACGATCGCCGACTCCCCGGCTCTCGACGCCATCGCCGTCGCCGCCACGCTCCCCCTCGACGAGAAGGTCGCGCTCCTCACCGGCGCCGCCACGTGGACCCTCCGGGCGATCCCCGAGATCGGGCTCCGCACGATGACCGTCTCCGACGGCCCCATCGGCGTGCGCGGCACCGGCGAAGACGGCCTGCCGTCGGCGCAGCTGCCCGCCCCGTCGGCCACCGCCGCGACCTGGGACGTCGACCTGCAGGCCCGCCTCGGCACGCTGATGGCCGCCGAGGCCCGGCGCAAGGCCGTCGACGTCGTGCTCGCCCCCGTCGTGAACCTGCAGCGCAGCCCCGTCGGCGGGCGCCACTTCGAATGCCTCGCCGAGGACCCGTTCCTCACCGCGCGCCTCGCGGTCGCGTTCGTCGACGCCATCCAGGCGCAGGGCATCGCGGCGTGCGTCAAGCACTTCGTCGGCAACGAGACCGAGACCGACCGCACCGAGTACCTCAGCCGCATCGACGAGCGCACCCTGCGCGAGGCGTACCTGGCACCGTTCGAGGCGGTCGTCGAGGCGGGCGTGTGGACGGTGATGGCCGCGTACAACGGCCTCGTCCTCGACGGGGTCGGCCAGACCTCCACGGCGCACGGGCCCCTGCTGAACGGCATCCTGAAGCAGGAATGGGGCTTCGACGGCGTCGTGGTGAGCGACTGGCTCGCCACGAAGACCACCGTCGAGCCGGCCCTCGGCGGCCTCGATCTCGTGATGCCGGGACCCGGCGGACCGTGGGCCGACGGCCTCCTCGCGGCCGTCCGCGACGGACGCGTCCCCGAGTCGGCGATCGACGACAAGGTCGCCCGCATCGTGCGCCTCGCCGAGCGCGTCGGCGCCCTCAGCGGGCTCGCCGGCGAGACGCTCCCGTTCGACGCCACCGGCGCCACCGGCGATCCGGGCGGCGACGAGGTGACCGCGTTCCTCACCGAGGCGGCCGCGCGCTCGACCGTCGTGCTCCGCAACGAGGGCGGCCTGCTGCCGGTCTCGCCCGGTCCCGACGGCCCCGCGCGCATCGCGCTCATCGGCCACAACGCCATCACGCCCTTCACGCAGGGCGGCGGCAGCGCCTTCGTCACCGCCCCGCACGTGAGCGACCCGCTCGACGCCCTTCGCGCCGCGTTCCCCGCCGCGAAGGTCGAGCTGCACCGCGGCGGCGCCACCACGATGGGCGCACCCCTCACGCCCGCGGAGCTGCTGACCACGCCCGACGGCGGCCGCGGCGTCCGCATCGAGCACCTCGACGCCGACGGCGCGGTCATCGGTTCCCAGCAGGTTCCGGATGCCGCGAGCCTCTGGTTCCCGATCGACGACGACGCCGTGGCATCCGTGCGCCTCATCACCGACGTCATGCTCGACCGCGCCGGACGCCACGTCATCGAGCTCGCGCCGGTCGGCGCGCACCTCATCGAGGTCGACGGCGTGCACCGGGCCGCGTCCGACACGCACGTCGGCGTCGAGGTCGTGCTGAACTCGAGCTACGCGAACCCGCCGGCCGTCGAGACGGTGATCGAGACCGACGCCCCGCGCACCGTGCGCATCGAGGCCGAGCTGCAGGTCATCGACGGCGAGTCCTACGGGCGGTTCGTACGCCTGCACTTCCGCTACCGCGCCCCCGGACAGACGGTGGACGAGGAGCTCGACCAGGCCGTGGCGGCGGCCGCGGCATCCGACCTCGCCGTCGTCGTCGTGGGCACGAACCCCGAGACCGAGTCAGAGGGCTGGGATCGCCCGAACCTCGCGCTGCCCGCCCGGCAGAACGAGCTCGTGCGCCGCGTGGTCGCCGCCAACCCCCGCACCGTCGTGGTCGTGAACGCCGGCGCGCCCGTGCTGCTGCCGTGGCTCGACGAGGTCGCCGCGGTGCTCTGGTGGTGGCTGCCCGGCCAGGAGGCCGGCCGGTCGCTCGCGGCCGTGCTGAGCGGCGCCACCGAGCCGAGCGGGCGACTGCCGTGGACGCTCCCCGCCGACGAGGCGGACGTGCCGGTGCCGAACGGCATCCCGGTCGACGGGTTCATCGACTACGCCGAAGGGGTCGACGTCGGCCACCGCGGCTGGGACCGCCTCGGCCGGACGCCCGCCCGCGAGTTCGGCTACGGACTCGGGTACGCCGAGTGGGAGTACCGCTCGCTCGAGCTCGTCGACGCGGCATCCGGAACCGGCGGAGACGGCAGCGCCGACCACCTCGCGATCGCCCGCGTGACCATCGCGAACGTCGCCGCCCGAGACGGCCGCGAGGTCGTGCAGCTCTACCTCTCGGCCGACGGCGACGAGTCACGCCCCGTGCGCTGGCTCGCCGGCTTCGCGGTCGTCGAGGTTGCCGCGGGCGACACCGCCACCGTCGACATCCCCCTCGCACGCCGGTCGTTCGAGACCTGGTCGACGGATGCCGCCGGCTGGACCCTGCCCGTCGGCGCCTACCGCCTGCGCGCCGGGCGCAGCTCACGAGACCTCCGCCTCGAGACCACGCACACGATCTCGGGCTGAGCACCACAGAACCACGCACCAACCCACACACGAAATGCAAGGAGGCATGGAAATGCGAAAGAGCATCCTCGCCACAGGCGCCCTACTGGTCGCCGCCGGCTTGGCTTTCACCGGGTGCAGCGCAGGCAGCGGCGGGGACGGTGACACCAGTGGCAAGGTGCTCACCGTCGGCATGCCGAACGGCCCGCAGCAGCCCAACCACAACCCGCTCGCCACGGGCTCCGCGTCGCTGTCGCTCGGCTACGCGTACGTCGTCTACGAGTCGCTCATGCAGGTCAACGACATCGACCCGACGCAGGACCCCATCCCGTGGCTCGCCGAGTCGGTGGAGTGGAACGACGACTCGACCCAGGCGGTCATCACCGCTCGCGACGGCGTGAAGTGGTCGGACGGCGAGGACTTCACCGCCGAGGACATCGCCTTCTCGATCCAGCTCCGCAAGGACAACCCCGAGCTGAACATCGACTTCCCCGACCAGTACGGCGACATCAGCGTCGACGGCAACCAGGTCACCGTCGACTTCACGACCGGCCAGTTCGTCAACCGGGCGAAGCTCTACAAGCTCCTCATCGTGCCCGAGCACCTCTGGGCCGACCAGGACGCCGTGAACTGGACCGACGACGAGATGATCGGCACCGGTCCGTACACGCTCAAGACGTTCACCCCGCAGGCCGTGACGCTCGTGCCGAACGAGGCCTACTGGGGCGGCAAGCCCACGGTGGGGCAGCTGCGCTACGACGCGTTCAACGACAACGCCGGGCTCACCACGGCCCTCACGACCGGTGACGCGCAGTGGGGGTGGACGTTCATCCCCGACTACGAGTCCACGTTCATCGCCAAGAACCCCGACCACTACGCGCAGGTCGCGGGCGGCGGCTTCGGCGTCGACGTGCTCTACCTCAACAACGAGACGAAGCCGTTCAACAACGTGGCCTTCCGGCAGGCACTGAACATGGTCGTCGACCGCGGTGACATCTCCGAGACCGCCGGGTACGGCGTGTGGCCCGAGATCACGAGCGTGACCGGACTGCCGCAGCCCTCGGGCGACGCGTTCATCTCCGACGAGTACCAGGGCCAGGAGCTCTCGGTCGACGTCGACGGCGCGAAGAAGGTGCTGACGGATGCCGGCTACACCTACGAGGGCGAGAAGCTCATCGACCCCGACGGCGAGCCCGTGACCTTCACGCTCACGAACCCGAGCGGCTGGACCGACTACCTCGACGCGCTCGGCATCATCGCCGAGGGTGCGGAGTCGATCGGCGCCGAGGCCACCGTCGAGCCGATCGTGCAGGACACGTGGTTCAACGACACCATCCCGTTCGGCAACTTCCAGGCGTCGCTGCACTGGACCGATGGCGGCACCACCCCGTGGAACATGTACTCGAACATCATGGACGGCGCCTCCTACGTGCCGCTCGGCGAGACGGCCAACTGGAACTTCGGCCGCTACCAGAACGACGAGGTCACCCAGGCGCTCGCGACCTACAAGTCGGCAACGAGCGATGAGGACCGCCAGGCGGCCCTCGACGTCATCGAGCAGCGATTCGTCGAGGACGTGCCCGGCATCATCATCTGGTCGCGTCCGGCCGTGGCGCAGTACTCCACGGTGAACTACACGGGCTTCCCGACGAGCGAGGACCCCTACGTGAACCCGCAGCCGACGGGTCCGCAGGCGGCGCTCATCCTGTCGAAGCTGAAGCCGACCGAGTAGTACGCTCCGAGCCGGTGCGGTGCAGGCCTTCGCGTCGCACCGCACCGGCTCCCCCACTCACGAGGATGTGACCATGACGCAACCCGAGCCCCCCGTGCTGCAGGCCGTCGACCTGCAGAAGCACTTCAAGCTCCGCGGGTCGGGGCGGCGCGGCGGCGTGGTGCACGCCGTCGACGACGTGAACCTCGAGCTGCACCGCGGCCGCGTGCTCGCCCTCGTCGGCGAGTCGGGCTCGGGCAAGTCGACCATCGCCCGGCTGCTCGCGCAGCTCATGCCCACCACGGGCGGTCGCATCCTGCTCCACGGCGCGGATGCCACGGCCCGCCGCCGCCCGGCGTTCCGCGCCTACGTCGGTCGCGTGCAGATGATCTTCCAGGACCCGTTCGGGTCGCTGAACCCCGTGCACACCGTGCGCTACACGCTCACGCGAAGCATCCGGATCCACCGTGGCCGACTGCGCGGCGCCGCCCTCGAGGACGCCCTCGAGGAGCTCCTCGACCGGGTGCAGCTCACGCCCTCGGAGCGCTACATCGACAAGTTCCCCCACGAGCTCTCCGGCGGTCAGCGCCAGCGCGTCGCCATAGCCAGAGCGCTCGCGGCCGACCCCGAGGTGCTGCTCGCCGACGAGCCGATCTCGATGCTCGACGTGTCGATCCGCCTCGGCATCCTGAACCTGCTGCAGGACCTGCGCGACCGCCTGCACCTCGCGATCCTGTACATCACCCACGACATCGCGTCGGCGCGCTACTTCGCCGATCGCACGATGGTCATGTACGCCGGGCGCATCGTCGAGAGCGGCGACTCCGAGTCCGTGACGCAGGACCCGAAGCATCCGTACACCCAGCTGCTCGTGCGCTCGGCGCCCGATCCCGACGACCTCGAGGCGCGCGCCCGCGGCGCGCGCGGTGAGGCCCCGAGCCTCGTGAATCCCCCGAGCGGATGCCGCTTCAACCCGCGCTGCCCGTTCGCCACCGACCTGTGCCGCACCGAGGTGCCGCCGCTGATGGCCGTCGGCGAGGGCCGCGAGGCCGCGTGCTGGGGCTATTCCGATCGACCCGATCGCCCCCGCGTCGGATCCGTCGTCGAGGCGCTCGCGAAGGAGGACCGCGCATGAGGTTCTTCCTGCGCCGCTTCATGTTCTACGTGATCACGTTCTGGGCCGCGGTGACGATCAACTTCATCATCCCGAGGCTCCTGCCCGGCGACCCGGTGAGCGCGCTCATCGCGAAGAACCAGGGCCGCATCTCGCCCGACGCGACCGAGGCGCTGCGCGCCCTCTTCGGCCTCGATGAGGATGTGTCGATCTGGCAGCAGTACCTCGACTACTGGAACCTCATCCTGCACGGCGAGCTCGGCATCTCGTTCACCTACTTCCCGACGCCGGTCACCGAGGTCATCCAGCAGGCGCTCCCGTGGACGATCGGGCTCGTGGGCATCGCCACGATCATCAGCTTCACGATCGGCACGCTCATCGGCACCGGCATCGGCTGGCGCCGCGGCACGTGGGCGGACTCGCTCCTGCCGATCTCCACGTTCTTCTCGTCGGTCCCCTACTTCTGGCTGGCCCTCATCGCCATCTCGCTGTTCTCCGTGACGCTGGGCTGGTTCCCCGCGAGCGGCAGCTACGACCGGTCGCTCGTGCCGACCTGGTCGTGGGAGTTCATCGGCTCGGTGATCTACTACGGCTTCCTGCCGGCGATGACGATCGTCATCTCGTCGATCGCCGGGTGGATCCTCGGCATGCGGAACATGATGGTGACCGTCTCCTCCGAGGACTACGTCACCGTCGCCCAGGCCAAGGGCCTGTCGGAGCGCGCCGTGATGTTCGGCTACGCCGCCCGCAACGCGGTGCTGCCGCAGGTGTCGAGCTTCGCGCTCTCGCTCGGGTTCATCGTGGGCGGCACCCTCGTGATGGAGATCGTCTTCTCCTACCAGGGCATCGGCTACTTCCTCTTCACCGCGGTCGCGGCGAAGGACTACCCGCTCATGCAGGGCATCTTCCTCGTCATCACGCTCGCGGTGCTGTTCGCGAACATCGTGGCGGACTTCGTCTACGGGGTGCTCGACCCGCGCACCCGACAGGAGGGCTGAGATGACGATCGACACCAGCATCGTCGAAGAGGGCGAAGAGCTCGCGCGCCCGTCGCAGGCGCCCGCCACGGGCGTGGTCTCGGCGGCGCCGCGACGCTCGTCGCGGGGACCCCGCAAGTTCCTCTTCCTGCGCAACTCGAAGGCGATCGCCGGCATGGTGATCCTCGCGTTCTTCTTCCTCATCGCCATCATCGGCCCGTGGATCGCGCCCTACGACCCGAGCGCCCGCAGCGACGACATTCTGCAGCCGCCGTCGTGGGAGCACTGGTTCGGCACCACCCACCTCGGGCAGGACGTGTTCTCGCAGATCCTCGTCGGCACCCGCGGGGTCATCGTCGTCGGCTTCGTCGCCGGCATCGTCGCCACGACCATCGGCGTGATCGTCGGCGTCACTGCCGGCTACGTGGGCGGGCTCGGCGACGAGACCCTGTCGGTGCTCGCCAACGTGTTCCTCGTCATCCCGCAGCTGCCGCTCATCATCCTCATCGCCGGCCAGCTGCCGACGGTCGGCGGGGTCACCGTCGCGCTCGTGATCGCGATCACCGGCTGGGCGTGGGGAGCCAGGGTCCTGCGCGCCCAGACGCTGTCGTTGCGGCGGCGCGACTTCGTCGAGGCGGCTCGCGCCAACGGCGAGCGCACGTGGCGCATCATCACCGCCGAGATCCTGCCGAACCTCACGGCGATCATCGCGGCGGGCTTCGTCGGCACGGTGGCGTTCGCGGTGCTCTCGCTCATCACGCTCTCGTTCATCGGCATCGGCAACACCGGCGAGTGGAACTGGGGCACGGTGCTCTACCAGGCGCAGTCGCAGCTCGCGCTCCAGCGCGGCGCCTGGTGGTGGTTCGTGCCGGCCGGCCTCTGCATCGCACTGCTCGGGATGTCGCTGACCCTCATCAACTTCGGCATCGACGAGTTCGTCAACCCGCGCCTGCGCTCCACCGGCCTGAACGCGAAGTCGCTGCGCACGCGCGGCATCCGACCCCGCATCGGCTTCACGCCGGTCGTCTACGAGGCGAAGGAGGACCGCGCATGACGCTCACGGATCCGCAGGGCCGGCCGCTCGGCGACCCGCTCGGCCGGCCACTCGGCCACCCGCAGCCCCTCACGCCGGTGAGTGACCCCGTGCTCGAGATCAAGAACCTCTCGGTCGACTACGGCTACGACGGCGACCCCGTGCACGTGCTGCGCCAGGTGTCGCTCACACTCGGTCGCGGCGAGGTGCTCGGCCTCGCCGGCGAGTCGGGCTGCGGCAAGTCCACGCTCGCCTACGCGGCGACGCGGCTGCTCCCGCCGCCGGGGCTCATCACCGGCGGCGAGGTGCTCTTCACCGACCGCGACGGCCGGCAGACCGACATCCTGCGACTGAACGACACGCAGCTCCGCGCGTCGCGGTGGCAGGACCTCGCGATCGTCTTCCAGGGCGCGATGAACTCGCTCAACCCGGTGTTCCGCATCGGGCGGCAGATCGCCGATGGCATCCGCGCCCACCGCCCCGAGGTCTCGCAGAAGGAGGCGCTCGAGCGATCGGCCGAGCTCCTCGAGCTCGTGGGCATCTCGCCCGACCGCCTGCGGTCGTACCCGCACCAGCTGTCGGGCGGCATGCGCCAGCGCGTGATGATCGCGATGGCGCTGGCCCTCGATCCGCAGGTGCTCATCATGGACGAGCCCACGACCGCGCTCGACGTCGTGATGCAGCGGCAGATCGTGGAGCAGATCTCCGACCTGCGCGAGCGACTCGGCTTCTCGGTGATCTTCATCACCCACGACGTGTCGCTGCTCATCGAGATCGCCGACCGCATCGCCATCATGTACGCGGGCGAGATCGTCGAGGACGCGGCCGCGCTCGACGTGTACCAGCGGCCGCGGCATCCGTACTCGTCGGCCCTGCTGCACTCGTTCCCGCCGCTGCGCGGGCCTCGGCGCGAGCTCACCGGCATCCCCGGCTCGCCGCCCGACCTTTCGAAGCTCGGCGGCGGATGCCCCTTCCGCGACCGTTGCGCGTTCGCGTTCGACGCCTGCTCCGAGGTGAACCCCGAGCTCGTGCACCCGAACGTGGAAGGCGACGACCCGCGGCGCTCGGTCGCGTGCCTGCGCCACGATCCGGCCGCGGTGCGCGCGGTCGGCGAGGAGCCGCTGCCGGTGCCCGCGGAGCTGTCACTGCGCTGAGCCCGTCGGCGTTCGGCGCGGTCGCCGCCGTGCCCGGCGCTTCTTCGCGGTGGCGCGCTACGTCACCTCCGCGGGCGGAGGAGCCTCGCACGAGCGCGGGCCGGATTCCCCGCATCGGTCCTCCGCTCGCGCGGAACTCCTCCCGCGGGGCAGCGGACGACCCATGAAGCCCGTTCCGCGCGGGGGAACTCCTCCCGCGGGCAGCGGACGGACACCCCGATACGGCCCTGGGGGTCAGCCGCGGCGCCAGGCCTCCGCGAAGCGGGTGAGCAGGCGGGCGAACTCCTCGCGCTCGGCCGGCGAGAAGTCGGCGAGCGCCTGCTCGACCGCGGTGCGCCGATGATCGAGCACGGTCGAGAGCGCCGTGCGTCCGGCGTCGGTGATGACCAGGATGCTGCGCCGTGCGTCGCTCGGGTCCACCTCGCGTCGCACGTGGCCCGCGTCGACGGCGGCCTGCACGAGTCGGCTGGCGCGGGGCTGGTCCACGCCGACCGCCGCGGCGAGATCGCTCACGGAGCTCGGCCCGTGATCGGCCAGCACCATCAGCACCCGGATCGCCGCATGACCGCCCCGGCCACCTGGGCCGCCCCATCCGCCCCGTCCCCCCCAGCCGCCGGGACCGCCCGGGCCGCCCCATCCGCCGTGCCCGCCCGGGCCCGCCGGACCACCCCAGCCGCCGCGGCGTCCAGCGCCGTCAGACGGGTCGTCGTGGTCGCGGGGGCCGTCGTGGTCGGCGGGCTCGCCGTGTTCGGCCACTGCGTGATCGTGCGCGCCGTCGGGTGCGCCGTGCCCGCCGCGAGGACCGCCCCACCCCCGGGGGCCCATGCCGCCGGCGCCGGGGCCGCCGCCGAACGGGCCCGGACCGAACGGCCCACCCGGGCCGCGCCCGCGGAACACCCCCATCGCGGCCTCGACCGCCGCGACGGGATCGGTCGGCTGCGGGACGGAGTCTGCCGAACCTGAGGATTCACCGTGTCCGTCTTGACGAGGCGGGGCCATACATGTCATTATACATATACATGTCCATTGACATGCAACACGAATCGCGCATCGCGCGCCGGGCGTCCGAACGGACGCACCGAGGAAAGGAACACCATGACCACCGATCACCTCAACCCCGATCAGCCCGACGGCCCCGCGGAGGACCAGCCGCGTGAGGCATCCGCCGACGAGGCAGTCGACCGCGAGGCATCCGCGCCCACCGGCCGGCCCTTCGGCTTCTGGCTGAAGGTCGTCGACCGCCGCATCTCCGAGGAGATGGAGGAACTGTTCGCCGCCGACGGCATCACCCGCCGTGACTGGCGCGTGCTCAACCTGCTCGCCGGCGAGGTCCGCGACGAGCGGCTCGCCGAGCGGCTCCGCGCCAAGCCGCATGCGCTCCACCGCCTGGCCGAACGCGGCTGGATCGACGGCGCCCCGCCCGAGGTCACCGACGCCGGCCGCGAGGCCCGCGACCGCCTCGAGGAGCAGGTGCGCACGCTTCGCGAGCGCATCGCCGGAGCGGTTCCCGCGGATGACTTCGCGGCGACGCTTCGCACGCTCGAGGCCGTCGCCCGAGAACTCGGCTGGGACGACTCGCAGCAGCTCCCCCGCGGAGGTCGCGGCGGGCGAGGCTGGCGGCGCCACGGCTTCGGCGGATGGCACGGACGCAGCCACGGCGGCCACGGCTACGGCCACCACGAGGGCCACGGCCACGACGGCGGATTCGGCCACGAAGGACACCGCCACGGTGCCGACGTCGGCCCGCGACCGGGCTTCGGCCCCGGCCCCGGATTCGGCCCGCGTCCGGGATTCGGCCCGCAGCCGAGTGTGCAGGACGTCCACGTCCACGTGCACGTGCACGAGGACCGTCGTCACAAGGGACACGGCCGACGTCATCACGACCGGCCGAACCCCGAGGCCTGAACCTCGTCGGCCTGCACACCGCCGCCCGGCTGATGAGCCGGACCAAGGCATGGGAGCCGGGAGCACGCACCAGTGCTCCCGGCTTCGTCGTGTCCAAGGCGGACGAACGCTACGAGCCGGTCGCCCCGCGCGCGTTGTAGACGACCGCGTCCGACGCGCCGAAGGCACGGAACACCTCGAGCGCGTCGTCGTGACCCACTCCGACGGACACGCGGATGCCCCGTCGCTCGAACTCCCCCGACCAGTCCCCGGGCATCGGCCCCTCATCGAACCCGGTGAGCTGTTCGACCTCGGCCCCCTCGCCCGCGACGACGAGCGACCGCACGCCGGCCCACATGGTGGCGCCGTAGCACATCACGCACGGTCGCCAGTTGACGACGAGCTCGAGTTCCTCGCCGTCGGCGCCGAGATCCCACCGGCCCAGTCGACGCTGCGCAAGGCTCAGCGCCATCATCTCGGCGTGCACCCCGCTCAGGTTCTCCTGGAGCACCACGTTCACGCCGACCGAGATGAGGGCACCGGATGCCGCGTCGACGACGAGCGCGGCGAACGGACCGCCGTTGCCGGCCCGCCAGTTGCGATCTGCGAGCCGATTGGCGAGCTGCACCCGCTGCTCGGGCGTGCTCATGGGCGGCGCCGCGGCGAGCCCGGGCAGCTCCTCGACGAGCCACGGGGGCAGCGATGCGGTGAAGGTGGAGGCGTGCGGTGCGTCCATGCGCCCCATTCTGCCGTGCCTGGGTCCCCGGCGCGTTCGGTAATCTGACGTCGGACGCACTACGCGAGCGCGTACGCAGGACGAGCGAGAGGCCGGCGCTGGATCCGTGACGACGACCCTCAAGGCCAAGCAGCGCCACCGGCGACGCCGGCGAGCGGTGGCCTACGTCGCGATCGCAGCGGGATGGGCGGCGTCGATCTGGGTCAGCCAGC
This sequence comes from Agromyces sp. 3263, assembly GCF_031456545.1. Taxonomy (NCBI): domain Bacteria; kingdom Bacillati; phylum Actinomycetota; class Actinomycetes; order Micrococcales; family Microbacteriaceae; genus Agromyces; species Agromyces sp. 3263. The sequence continues at coordinate 1,785,241 of NZ_JAVDUV010000001.1, read as the reverse complement.
TCATCGTGGCCCCGCCGTGGTTGCACGCGGTCGCGCTCTTCGTGCACCTCGCCTCCCTCATCGTCGGGTTCGGCGCAGTGCTGATGGTGGAGTGGTACGGCGTGCTGTGGATCACGGAGTGGCGATCGGTACGCGACCTGCGCCAAGTCGACCTCACATTGAAGCTGCCGATCTGGGCAGGACTGATCGGCCTCCTCGCGAGCGGTGCACTCCTCCATCCCGACCTCTCGTCGCCGGCGACGCTCGTCAAGCTGGCCGCCGTGCTCGTGCTCTCGCTGAACGGCGTCGCCCTGACCCGGTGGACGATGTACTTCGCCCGCTTCCCGCGGAAGATGCGCTTCGCGGCGCTTCCCAAGCGGGCTCGCGTGCGATTCATCGGGAGCGCGGTCGTCTCGCAGGTCGCCTGGTGGACCGCCGTGATCATCGGCATGGTCAACTCCACGTCCTGAGGGCTCGCTCAGGTGCCCGATATATGCTCAGTTTCGTCCCTTCCCCCCACCCGAGGACAAACCTTGCCCACCGCTGCCGTTCGTCGCGCAACCGGATCGCCGCTTGCAGTCGGATCCCCTCGTACGGTGATCGGTGATCCCGCGCACGATCGCCATCCCGAGATCGGATGGACCGCGTGAGTGCCGGGGCCCCCGAGCCGCGCCGCGCGCAGCGCCGAGAGCGCGAGCAACGCCGCCGCCGTTCACGCAGGCGGTGGATCGTCGTCGCAGGCGCGCTCGTCCTGGTGCTCGCCGCAGGCGGCACCGCAACGGCAGTGCTGCTCAACGGCCAAGGCCAGCCCGATGAGGCGGGCGCAGCCACCGAAACGCCCATCGGAGCCGAGCCGGTGGTGTTCGCAGATGACGAGCCGGCTGCGGCGCCCGGCGCCGCGCCGTGCACGACCGTGACGGTGCTCTCCTCGCTCGAGAACTCCGAGATGGTCGCGCGTCTCGTCGACGGTTACAACGGGCAGCCTCGCGACGTCGATGGCACGTGCGTGACCGTCGTCGCGACGAAGGACAAGTCCGGACTGGCCGCCGAGGACGCTGCAGCCAACTTCCAGAGCATTCCCGAGGACCAGCGTCCGACGGTGTGGATCCCCGACGCCAGCTCGTGGATCGGGCTCGCCCGCAACACCGGCGGAGGAGCCAGCGTCCCCGCCGAGAGCGCGAGCGTCGGGTCATCCGACATCGTCCTCGCGATGCCGCAGGGGCTCGCGACGGCGATCGGCTGGGATGCGGAGGCCCCCACCTGGGACGACGTCTTCGCGGCGTCCGAGGATGAGAACGCCTGGAGCGATCTCGGCCACCCCGAGTGGGGCACGTTCAAGCTCGGCAAGACCAGCCCGCTCATCGCCAGCTCCGGCGAGGCGGCGCTCCTCGCCTCCTACGGCTCGGCCGCGGGCTCGCTCGCGGACCTGACCGCCGACCAGATCGAGGACCCCGACATCACCGACGAGGTGCGCCGGCATGAGCTCTCGACGAGCCACTACATGGCGACCCCCGAGCACTTCCTCTGGCACGCCCGCCAGTCCGAGGATGCCGGATCGGTCGCCGACTTCCTCTCGGCGGTGATCGTCGACGAGAAGTCGGTCTGGGACTACAACCGCGGCATCACGAGCCGCGACGGCGTCACGCGCGTGCAGAGCGATCCGCCCGAGGAGCAACTCGTGCCGATCTACCCGAGCGACGGCTTCTACGAGGCCGACAATCCGGCCGTGGTGATGACCGGCACCTGGGTCGACGATGCCGAGACCGCGGCCGGCCGGGACTTCCTGCGGTACACCGCGACCAAGCAGGGCCAGCAGATCGTGCGCGAGTCGGGATACCGCGACCTCAACGGCGAGCTCGACCCCCTCGTCGCCGAGGTCGGCACGCTCGCGACCGACCAGACCGGGGCGCTGCCCTTCCCGAGCACGCGGATCATCCGCGCGTCCCACGAGGCCTTCCCCGACGTGCGCAAGCGCGCCGAGGTGCTGTTCCTCGTCGACGTCTCGGGATCCATGGAAGAGCCGATCACCGGCGGGAAGACGAAGCTGGCCGCCGCCAAGGACGCGATCACGCAGGCGCTCGGTCACTTCACGCCCGGCGACAACGTCGGCCTCGCCGCGTTCTCGGCCGGGGACGACGGCGCCATCACTCCCGGACTCGTCAGTCCCGTGGCCGACATCGGCACCGGGCGAGCAGGATTCCTGAAGGGCCTTGGAGCCCTGAAGCCCATCGAGTTCACGCCGCTCTACTCGGCCGTCGACACCTTCGTGCATGAGCGTTCGGAAGACTGGCACGCCGATCGCATCAACGCCATCGTGCTGCTGAGCGACGGGAAGAACGAGACCCTGTATCCGACGATCTCCGCCGACCAGATGCTCGGAGGCCTCAAGGGCCACCACGACCACAACCCGGTGCTCGTCTTCACGCTCGCCTATGGCGCCGACGCCGACGTCGCGACGCTGCAGTCGATCTCCAGCGCGACCGGCGCCCACTACTACGACGCCACCGACCCGACCAAGGTCGGGGACGTCCTGGGCGACCTCGTCACGAGCTTCTGAGAGCCGACCGCTTCAGCCGGCGCCGCCCATGGAGCGCCACGTGGTGCGGCGAAGTCCGTGAGAACGGCGAATGCCGCGCAGCCCGGGGCTGCGCGGCATCCGTCATCGTGGGCGAGTCGTCGGGGGACCTCAGGGACCGACTCGCACCGTGACCGACTGGGCGGCGGTGTTGCCGCTCGCGTCGGTGGCCTCATAGGTGAAGGTGTACTCCGCGCCGATGCGAGCGACGACCTGGAACTCGGTGTCGGAGACGACACGGACCTCGGCCTTGTGGCCGGCGGCCTGCGCGTCCACCAGCTCGACCGTGACCGGTCCGCCCGAGTCATCCGTCGCTTCGACATCGACCGTGACGGTGCGCCACTTGTTGTTGGGCGGGAAGATCCGGTCGGGCGTCGCCGTGAGCACGAGCTCGGGAGCGGTCGTGTCGGGCGGCGTCAGGTCGAGGCCGATGAGCACGGGGTCGTGGTCGCTGGACCGGAAGGGGTCGGGCGCGAACAGCGCGTCCTGGGCCGGCTTCTTGAACGTCATGTCGTAGTCGATGAGGCTCGGCTCGTCGGAGTTGATGTTCCAGTGCTCGGCCTTCGTGACCTCATCGGCGATGCCGCTGCCGGCGAGCGCGTAGTCGAGGTAGCCCAGCTGGCCGTCGAAGACGTATGAGTAGGCGAACTCGCCCTGGTCCCGCAGGGTGAGGTCGGTGTAGCCCGCACCGGTGATGACCTGGATCGGGTCCTCCTTGTCGTACGAGTTCAGGTCGCCGATGATCAGGTCGCGGCCCGGCTCGGCGCCGGTCGGTCCCGTGGCCAGCCAGTCGACGAGGGCTTCAGCCGCCGCCGTGCGGACGCCGTTGCAGTTGCCCTGCCCGATGGGGTCGGTGGGGTCGCCGACCGCATTGCAGTCGGAGCCCTTCGACTTCAGGTGATTGACGACGACGGTCACATCGCCGCCGGTCTCGAGGTCGCGGTACGTCTGCGCGAGCGCCGGGCGGTTGAAGTCGTCGAGGAAGCGGGGGTCCACGCTCGTGTCCAGGATCGCGAAGCGACCCACGGGCTCGACCTCGGCGGGCTTGTAGATGAAGGCCGTCGTGATCGCGTCGGTGCCCACCACGCCGGTGTCGATGGCGTCGTAGGTGCCGGCGCCCATCACCTCGTTGAGGGCGTCGACGAGCGTGTTCACGGCGGTGCCGCCGTTGTTCTCGATCTCGATGAGCCCCACGACATCGGCGTCGAGCTGCGAGATCGCGCTGACGATCTTCGCCTCCTGCCGCTCGAACTCCTCGGCGGTGTTGGCGCCGCGATCGTTGAGCGTCGTGAAGTAGTTGAGCACGTTGAAGCTGGCCACCGTGGTGGTGCCACCGACCTCGGGCACCGCGGGGCGCGGGTTCACCGACGTGAAGTCGGCGCCTTCGGTGGGCTGCACGCCCCACGTGTCGAAGCGGTAGTCGAGCACGCCGGTGGCATTGGCGACGAGGTCGCCACCGCGGAACGTGTTCGCGAGCGTGAAGACCTCACCGTTCGGGTGGATCGCGGGGTCGGGGTTCTCCTGGCTGCGGCCGTCGTCGAGCGTGATCGTGTCGCGGGCGTTGGCCTCGGCGAGCGCGATCGCCTCGGGCGAACCGGCGTCGTAGACGGCGGTCGGCTGCATGTGGCGCTCGGTGCCCAGCGTGACCGTGCCGAAGCGCCCGAACTCGAAGTACTCCTCGATCTTCAGCGACTGCGGGAGTGTGACCCGCATGCCCTCGAGGGCCTCGTAGCCGGCGGGGTCGGCGGGGAGCGTGATCTGCGCGGCCGGGGGCAGCTCGCCGCCGGTGGCGCAGATCGCGGCGCCGGTGGCCGTGACCTCGGTCATGCCGAAGAACTCGCTGACCTTGCCCACGACGTGCACCTGGTCGCCGAGGGCGACGTCGAGGCCCCCGGAGGCGAAGACGAAGATGCCGTCGGAGGTCGCGGCGTTGCCGTCTCCGGCGTCCTGCAGGTAGTACCCGTCGAATCCGCCGGTCTGGAAGTCGCCGACGACGGTGCCCTCGAGCTCGACAGTCGAGCCGACCACGGGAGAGACATCCGTGGCGCCCTGCACCGATCCGATCGCCACGGTCGGCGCCTCGCAGTTGGCACCGCCGGGGGGCTCGGGGTCGTTGCCGGTCGAGTTCGCCGCACCCGGCGTGTTGAGCGCCTCGCCCTCGATGAGGGTGCCGGTGTTGCCCGGGATGCCCGCCTTGTCGAAGTCGTTGCGCACCCAGTCGGCCGACGTGTCGGTGTCGGCGCCGTCGGGGATGCGGGAGGCGCCGCCGGGCGCGAAGGCGAGCCCGTCGTAGGCGACCCCGAGGGTGACGCCACCGTAGGTCCGGTCGCCGGCGCCGCCGTCGTTGACCGCGACGGCGTCGACGAGGGTGACCCCGTCGGGCAGTTCGAGCGTGCCGTCGTCGTTCGCGTCGAGGTCGTTGCCGAGCGCTCCGGCGAAGCCCTGCACGAGCAGGAGCGAGACGGTGCCGTTCTCGAGTGCGTTGGCCGGGAGCGTGGCCAGCGCCCGCCCGTCGGCGTCGGGTGCGCCGAACGAGATGACCTCGTCGACCGTGCCGGGTGCGGTGGGCGCGCCGGCCGCAAAGTCGCCCTCGATCTCGAGGACCCGAAGACCACTGAGGTCGGTGCCGGGCTCGGCGAGGAGCTCGACGTACTCGACGTCGTCGCCGGCGGTGCTCGCCGAGAACTCGTTGATGACCGGGGCCGCGGGCTCCACGTCGCCGCAGTCGGTCGTGTGCGATCCGAGTCCGTCGAAGGTGTCGACGGGGAATCCGGCCCACTGCGTGGCGGGGTCGAACGCGTCGGTCGTGTTCGTGTCGCCGACGCACACGGAGGCGAGGCGGCGCAACGTGTTGTCCTGGGTGGAGGCCTGGCCGGAGCCCCACTCGCTGCCCGGGTCGGACCCGACCTGGCCGAACGAGTCGACGACCGCGTCGCCGTGGCGGAGCACGAGGGCGTCGTCGCCGTTGAACCAGTTGCCGGAGACGGTCTGGTCGGAGAACGCGAGCAGCGGCGCGCCCGCCAGCGCATTGACGACGACGTGCACGTCGCCTGCTGCCACGGTGCCCGTGAGCGGCACCGAGAGCGTCGACGTGGCGCTGCCGTTGAAGTACATGGCCACCGAGTAGGTCGAGAGGTCGATCGCGGCATCCGTCGGGTTCGCGATCTCGAACGCCTTGTTGTTGGAGCTGCCCTCGACGACCTCGCTGATGAGCAGGTCGGTCGCGGGTTCCGCCGCGAGCGCTGGAGTCGCGGACACCCCGACCGCCAGCAACGATGCTGCGGCGACGGTGACGGCGACGCGTCGGACGGAGTGGATCATGGGAACTCCCTGCCTCACGGAAACGGAGCCCTCCCGGCCCCCGAACGGGGTCAGACTACGGGAGCGTTCCGACGCCGGGGAAGGCCCGAGCGCGTGAAGAGTCGGTGAACCGCCCACATGTGCAGGATGCCGCGACATCCGCGCTCACATGAGCAGCAGCGCGCGTGGCCCGCCGACGCCCGACACTGCCTCGCGGCATCCGCTCGGCTCGATCTACCGTCGCTGCTGCTCCGACCCCGACAGCCGCTGCGCGATGTAGATCGGGATGATCGACACGACCACGAGCACGACGGCGATCACCGACACGACCGGCGCCTGGTTCGGCCGGAACATGTTGTTCAGGATGAAGATGGGCAACGTCGTGACGCCCGATCCCGCGGTGAACGTCGTGACGATGATCTCGTCGAAGGAGAGCGCGAACGCGAGCAGGCCGCCCGCGAGCAGCGCCGACCGCAGCTGCGGGAACGTCACCAGCCGGAACGTGGTCCACACCCCGGCGCCGAGGTCGGCCGAGGCCTCCTCGAGGTTCGTGCCCTGTCGGCGCAGGCGCGCGATCACGTTGTTGAAGACGGTGACGATGCAGAACGTGGCGTGGGCGATCACGACCGTCCAGATCGAGAGCGGCACTCCCATGATCGTGCGGAAGAAGTTGTTCAGCGCGATACCGGTGATGATGCCGGGCAGCGCGATCGGCAGGATGATCAGCAGGCTGATCGCGTCGCGGCCGAAGAACGAGAACCGCTGCAGCGCGATCGAGATGAGCGTGCCGAGCACGAGCGAGATGATCGTCGCGACCACGGCGATCTGCACGCTGGTGGCCACCGCCTCCATGGCCCCGGCGCTCTGGAACGCGCGGCCCCACCACGCGAGCGTGAACCCGGGCGGCGGCCAGGTCAGCGAGGTCGACGTCGAGAACGAATTCACGAGCACCACGAGCAGCGGCACGTAGACGAGGAGCAGGATCAGCCCCGTCACGACGCCGAGCGTCGTGCGGGAGAGTCGGGAGAGTCGCATCCGTCGCCCCTAGAGGTTGTCGAGGGCGCCGGTGCGCCGCACGAGGAAGAGGTAGCCGAAGATGATCACGATCGGGATGAGCGCGATCGCCGACGCGAGCGGCAGGTTGTTCGCCGCGCCCACGTTCGTGTAGACGAGGTTGCCGAGCATCTGGTTCGCGCCGCCCACGATGTTCACGGTGATGTAGTCGCCGAGCGACAGCGAGAAGCTGAAGATGGTGCCCGCGATGATGGCGGGCAGCACCAGCGGGAAGACCACCAGGCGAATGGTCGGCCACGTGCGGCCTCCGAGATCCGCGGATGCCTCGAGCAGCGAGTCGGGCACGCGCTCCAGTCCCGCATAGATGGGGAGGATCACGTACGGCAGCCAGAGGTACGACAGCGTGATGATCGTCGCCGGCAGGCCGTAGCCCGGCGTGTGCCCGCCGAACGGCGCCACCAGCCACTCGAGGATGCCGTCCTGCGAGAGCACCGAGCGCCAGGCGTACGCCTTGACGAGGTACGACGCCCACAGCGGCGTGAGCACCGCGATGACGAGGATGCGCTGCATCCGGGGCGACGCGACCTTCGCCATGAAGAACGCGATGGGCAGCGCGAGGAGCACGTCGATCAGGGTCACCGCGAGGGCCACGCCGAGGGTGCGCAGGGTCACGGTCTGGTACAGCGACCCGGTGACCACGGTGATGATGTTGTCGAGCGTCCACGTCTGGCTGATCTCGCCGGTGAAGCTGTCGACCGACCAGAACGCGGTGACGAGCAGCAGCACGAGCGCCACGATGTAGACGATGCCGAGCCAGAACAGCGGTGCACCGAGCAGCAGGGCCAGCCGGGTGCGCGGGTGGGTGCTCAGGAACACGGATGCCGCGCGCGCCGGCGTGCGGCGGGGCTGCGGCACCGCGTCACGCGCGTGGCCGGGCGCGTTCGCCTGGGCGCCGGGCGGAGCGGGAGCGTGCGTCGTCATGCGTGGTCCTTCGTCTCGAACGGGGTCCTGCGGGCCGAGGCGCCGGAGGGAGTGGCGTCCTCGACCCGCAGGGGGTGGAGCGGCTCGTCGGGCCGAGCGCTCCGTCGTCAGGGCCGGGTCAGCCCTTGATCTCCTGCCACGCCTGCGTCCACGCGGCGTAGTCGGTGCACTTCACGTCGGTGCGTCCGTCGAGGCACTTCTCGATCGGGGTCGACCAGTACCAGATCTGCGATGCGTAGTCGGCGTCACCCGCGTGGTACGCCTCGCAGTCCTCGCGGTACTCGCAGGCCTCGTCGCTCGAGGGCGCCTCGCCGAAGTACGACGTGGCCGCCGCGTTCGCCTCGGGGCTCGCGATGTAGTCGAGCCACGCGTAGGCGCAGTTCGGGTTCTTCGCCTTCGACGAGATCATCCACGTGTCGGACCAACCGGTGGTGCCCTCGTCGGGGAGCACGACCTCGGTGGGAGCACCCGACGCGGCCAAGCCGTTCTGGGTGACCTGCCAGGTCGTGCCGACGACGGAATCGCCGGTCTCGAAGGCCTGGGTCTGCTTGAGGTAGTCCGACCAGTACTCGCCGATGCTGGCGCGCTGCTCCTTCAGGAGGTCGACGGCCGCGGCGAGCTGCTCCTCGTCGAGGGAGTAGGGGTTCTCGATGCCGAGCTCGGGGTTGTGGGCCATCAGGTACACCGCGGCATCCGCGATGTAGATCGGGGAGTCGTAGGCCGTGACCTTGCCCGCGTTCTCGCTCGCCTTGTCGAACACGACGTCCCACGAGGTGGGGGCGGTCGGGAAGACCTCCGTGTTGTACATGAGGAGGTTCGCGCCGTAGCCGTGCGGCACGCCGTAGGGCACGCCGTCGACCGAGTTCCACGACTGGTCCTTGAGGAAGTCGTAGACGTTCGCGTAGTTGGGGATGAGGTCGGTGTTCACCGGCGCGACGTCGCCCGCCGCGACGAGGCGGAGCGACGCGTCGCCCGACGCCGACACCACGTCGTAGTCACCCGTCTTCATGAGGCTCAGCGCCTCGTCGGAGGTGCCGAAGGTCTTCGCCGTGACCTTGCAGCCGGTGTCCTCCTCGAAGGGGGTGACCCAGTCGACGGCCGGGTCGTTCGAGCCGTCCTCGACGTAGCCGGGCCATGCGAGCAGCGAGACCTGGCCCTCCATGTCGCCGAGCTCGGTGGCGGCCTCGCCGCCTCCGGAGCCGCCGGCCTGGGTGGTGCCGCATGCCGAGAGCAACGCGATCGATGCGATCGCGAGCCCGACGGTGGCGCCGCGGCGTGCCGTGCGCGGAATGCGCTTCATGGTTCTCTCCTCTTCTTCGGGTGATGCCGTGTGGTGGTGGTCTTGTCCGTGGTGGTCTCGTCCGTGGTGGTCTTGTCGGTGGTGGTCGGGCGGATGCCGCGGCCGGGCGGATGCCTCAGCCGGAGATGCCCGGCAGCACCTCGGTGCCGAGGTGCACGACGTCGTCGGCATGCCACGACACCACGACGCGGTCGCCGCGCTCGTCGTCGTGGATGCGATCGCGGTCGTTCTGCTCGAGCACGGTCACGCGCGTGCCGTCGTCGAGGTCGACGACGAGGCGCACTCCGCTGCCGAGGTAGATGGCCTCGACGACGGTGCCCGGAACGTTGACGACGCCCTCGCCGACGAGGCCCTCGCGGGTGACGCTCATCTTCTCGGGGCGCACGGAGTGGTGGCCCTCACGTCCGAGCAGGTCGCGCGAGCGTTCGGCGTCGAACAGGTTCGAGGTGCCGACGAAGTCGGCGACGAACCGCGAGGTGGGCCGCTCGTAGAGCTCGGCGGGAGTGCCGAGCTGCTCGATGCGACCGTCGTTGAAGACCGCGATACGGTCGGAGAGGGTGAGCGCCTCCTCCTGGTCGTGCGTCACGAAGATGAACGTGATGCCGAGGTCGCGCTGGATCTCCTTGAGCTCGACCTGCATCTGCTCGCGGAGCTTCAGGTCGAGGGCGCCGAGCGGCTCGTCGAGCAGGAGCACCTTCGGCTGCACGACCGTGGCCCGGGCGAGGGCGATGCGCTGCCGCTGGCCGCCCGACAGCTGCGAGGGCTTGCGAGCCGCCATCTGCTCGAGCCGCACCGAGGCCAGTGCCCGCATGGCGCGGTCGTTGCGCTCCCTGCGGCCGAGTCCGCGCACGCGCAGTCCGTAGGCCACGTTGTCGAGCACGCTCATATGCGGGAACAGCGCGTAGTCCTGGAACACCGTGTTGACGTCGCGGTCGAACGGGGCGCGCTTGGTGACGTCCTGGCCGAAGAGCTCGATGATGCCGGCGGTGGGCTGCTCGAAGCCGGCGATGAGACGCAGCACCGTGGTCTTGCCCGACCCCGACGGGCCCAGCATGGAGAAGAACTCGCCGGCGCCGATCTCGAGGTCGACGTGGTCGACGGCGGTGACGGCGCCGAACTCCTTCGTGAGCCCGGTCAGCCGAATGGCCGGCTGCTGGTCGGTCATGACGTCTCCTTCGATGTGCGTGATTCAAATCATATGGATCCAGATGCTTTCCGCCAGACCCGCGTGTTACGGTCGTGTCACAGTTCCGACGACGAGCCGGAACGCCGTCGTGACGCATGCCGGGAGGTCGGATGCCGCAGGCCACGGGCCGCGCCGACGCCACGCGCGCGGTCGTCTTCTCACCGCTCGACGGAGCGGGCCGCGCGGAGCTCGTCGAGCAGCGCCTCACCGACGCGATCGTCGCGGGCGTGCTCCGCGACGGCGAGCGCCTGCCGAGCGAATCCGAGCTCGCGCGCAGCCTCGGCGTAGCCGTCGTCACCGCCCGCGAGGCGCTCGTCGCCCTGCGCGACAAGGGCCTCGTGCAGACCCGCCGAGGACGCGACGGCGGCAGCTTCATCACCCACGACCGCGATGCGGCGATGCGCATGATCGACGAGCGCGTGCGCTCGCTCAGCCGCATCGAGCTGCGCGACCTGTCCCTCCACTACGCCGCGATCGCGGGCATGGCGGCCGAGGTCGCGGCCGATCGCGCGAGCGAGGACGACCTCGCCAGCCTCGTCGAGATCGACGCCCGCGCCGACCTCACCACCCCGGGCGGCGCGCGGCGCGCGGTCGGCCGGTTCCAGCTCGAGATCGCCGCGGTGAGCCAGTCGCCGCGCCTCGTGCACGAGGAGCTGCGCCTGCAGGCCGAGGCCGGGCCCTTGCTCTGGCTGTGCCTGAAGGAGCAGGATTCTCGTGACCGCAGTCGCAGCGCTCGCCTCGAAGTCATCGAGGCGATCCGCGCCGTGCAACCCGAACGTGCACGACACGCGACCACCGAGCACATCGCCTCGGCCGTCGAGTGGCTCATCGATGAGAAGGTGCGCCTCGAGCAGGCGGGCCCGTCCCGCGCCGAGACGCCGGCGGGCGAGGCATCCGCGGTCGCAGCATCGGAAGGAGCGAGGCCATGACCGTCACCGTCGACGTCGCCGCCGAGCACATCGCACGGCGCATCGCCTCCACGATCGACCCCGTCTTCGCCATGATCGACGGGTGGCGCGACGTGCTCGAGCGCGAGCTGTCGGGCCCGCTGGCCGGCGCCCTCACCGGCTCCACCGAGCCCACCGCGGAGACCCTCGACCCGATCGTGGCCGCACTCGTGAGCACTGAGCTGGAGCGCGACGGCACGCTCATCACGGGCGCCGGGTTCGTCGCCGCGCCGGGCTTCCTCGCGGACGCGCCTTGGCATCTGGCGTGGTGGCTGAGCGGCTCGAACACCTTCGGCGCCGGCCCCGACCCGAAGCTCCGCCGGCTCGAGGCCGTGAGCGACCCCGACTCCGAGCAGTTCCGCGATTACACGACCCTCGAGTGGTGGCGCGTTCCCGCACGCACGGGCAGCCGGCACCTCACCGGTCCCTACGTCGACTACCTGTGCACCGACGACTACACCGTGACCATCACGACACCCGTGCGCATCGACGGCGAGATGGTCGGCCTCATCGGCACCGACCTGTACGTCGCACGCCTCGAGCAGGTGCTGCTCCCGGTCATCCGCGAGTCGGGGCATCCGTGCACCCTCGTGAACGCGTCGGGCCGCATCGTCGCCTCGACCGACGCCAGGCGCGCGACGGGCGCCCTGCTGCGACTGGAGGGACTCCCCGAGGCGCTCGCCCCGCTGCGTGACGCGGTCGCCGTGACGGATGCCGCGAGTCTGCCGGGCGGCGAAGCCGTGCTGCCGTGCGGCGACACGTCGCTGGCCCTCGTGCTCGAAGCCTGAGATCCCGGGTCCGGTCCCGCCGGGCAGGCCGGGCCGCGCCGGTCAGGCCAGGTCGTCGCCCTCGGTCAGCGCGCGGATCGCCTCGGGCTCGGCCCCCGCGGCGAGCAACCGATCGGTGAGCGCCCGCCGGGCACGGAGGTAGGGCTCCCGGGATCCCGAGAGCACTGACCGCGCGTTCGCACCGTCGAGCAGTGCGGTCGCCTCGAACGCCAGCTGCGCGGCATCCGCGTGGCCGTCGAGCTCGCCGGCATCGATCGCGTAGCCGATCGCGACCTCGAGGTAACCGCCCCAGCTGTCGAAGGCCTGCGCGACCGCATCGTGCACGGGCCCCGTCTTCGCGTCGAGGTCGGCGGCGGCGGCCGCGAAGAAGCATCCGCCGGGGAAGACGCGGTCGCGCGAGTAGGCGATCCACAGGTCGAGCAGCAGGGCGATGCGACGGATGCCGCGTGGCTCGACCCGTGCGGGTTCGAGCACGGCCTCGCGGAACCGCTGGGTGGCCGCCTCCACCGTCGCGAGCTGGAGGCGCTCCTTCGTGCCGAACAGCGTGGCCACGCCGCTCTTGCTCACGTCGGCGGCCGTGGCGAGGCGCCCGATCGAGAGGCCGTCGAGTCCGTCGATAGACGCGAGGTCGGCGGCGCGCTCGAGCACGATGCGTCGCGAGGCGTCGCCGCGCACCCGCCGGCCGTCGACATCGTTCATGGGCTTCAGTTTACGCACGATCGTTCGTATAGTGTAAGTACGATCGTTCGTACTCATTCATCGGACGCCACACCTCGCACCAATCTGGAGGCCGACATGCACCCCGCCACCACCGCACTCGTCGCCGCCGTGCGGGCGGCCGATCGCGTCTCTCCCGCCCTCGCCGGGCGACTCGCGCTGCCCCTGTTCCGACGGGTCGGGCCGCCGCTGCCCGTGCGGCCGACCGACCGGGCCGTGCACGAGCACGCCGAGCGGGGCACGATCACGGTGCGCGGCCGCTCGATCACCACGTACTCATGGGGGCACGGACCCGAGACCGTGCTCGTCGTGCACGGCTGGCGCGGCCGCGCGTCGCAGTTCGGCCCGATCGTGCGCGAGGTTCGGGCCGCCGGCTACCGGGTCGTCGGCTTCGACGCGCCCGCCAATGGCGACTCCCCCGGTCGCCGCACCGACATCCGCGACTACCTGGGTGCCATCGACGAGCTCCAGCACCGTCACGGCATGTTCCGCACGGTGATCGGGCACTCGTTCGGGGCCCTCGCGGCGCTCACCGCTGTGCACGAGGACACCGCTGCCGGGGGCGTCGTGGCGATCGCCGGCATGGCCGACGCGCGTTTCCTCGCCGACTCGTTCGCCGCACGCATTGGGGTCGGCCCCGCGACCGCCGACGTGCTGGCCGGGCGGTTCGCCCGTCGGGTGCTGCCCGACGTGCCCGACGTGTACGCCAGGTTCGACGCGGTGCGGCATCCGCTGCCCGCCGGGGTGCCGTTGCTGCTCGTGCACGACCGCGCCGACGGTGAGGTGCCGGTGGCCGAGTCGCGGCGCCTGCACGCGGCGCACGGCGACCGCTCGCGCCTCGTGCTCACCGAGGGCGCGGGACACTCCCGGGTGCTCGGCGCCGACGCGACGCTCGACGCCGTCACGGCGTTCACGCTGGGCGGCCTGCCCGCGTTCGACCGGCTGCGCGCCGAGAGCGTGACGACCGGCTCCGCCTGACGCGCCGGGCGTCTCGTCATCCACGCCGATACAGGCGATCGGCCGGGATTCAGGCCGGTGCCGCCCGCAACAGCCTGAGCAGCGGCCGATCGCCTGAGGGGCGCTCGATCACCGCACTCGAACCGACCCCCGCGGGAGGAGATCCGCCCCGCGGGAGGTCGCCACGTCGCTCGGGCACCTCCGCTCGGGCGGGTCTCCTCCCGTCCGAGCTGCGCGGCGCCGGTCAGGTGCAGCCGCGGGCGCGGGCGGTCACGCTCCGTCGCCGGGATGCGGCGGGCCGCCCCGATTTGCGACGATGGGGGCATGCCCGTTCGCACCCCGGCCCTCGTCGGCATCTCGCACGGCACCTCGTCCGAGGAGGGCCGCCGCGCGGTACGCGGGCTGCACGACGCGGTCGCCGCGGCGGTGGCGCAGCGGCATCCGGATGCCCCGCCGAGCGTGCGGCTCGGACACGTCGACGTCGAACAGCCCGACGTCGCCGCCACGCTCGCCTCGCTCGAGCCCGACGAGCCCGCCGTCGTGGTGCCGCTGCTGCTGTCGGCGGGGTACCACGTGTACGTCGACCTCACCGAGGCGGTCGACGACGAGAACGACGAGGGCGGACGTCGTGTCGTGCTCGCCGGCGCACTCGGACCCGACGACCGGCTCGCGACGGTACTGCTGCGGCGGCTCGAAGACGCCGGACTCCGTGACGACGACCGGATCGTGCTCGCCGTCGCCGGGTCGAGCGACCGGCGGGCGGTCGTCGACTGCCTGGACATGGCGAAGCGGCTCGCCGCGGCATCCGGACGCGCGGTCACGGCGGGGTTCCTCTCGGCCGCCCAGCCGCGCCTGCCCGAGGCGGTCGCGATCGCCCGAGCGGATGCCTCCGCCGCTGGCGCCCGCGTCGTGGTCGCGAACTACCTGCTCGCCCCCGGCTACTTCGACGACCTCGCCCGCGCGGCCGGCGGCGACGTGACCGCGCGGCCCCTGCTCGTCGAGGACGAGCCCGCGCCCGCCGAGCTCGTGGAGATCGTGCTCGACCGCCACGCCGCGGCATCCGCCCGCCTCGCCTGAACCCGAGCCGCGCTACGCGGCATCCGCTCGCCTCGCCCGACTCACGCACCCGTCATCCGCTCGCCTCGCATCGGCCGCGAAGCGGAGCCGATCGTCCCATTACCGCGGCGTGCGTCGCCGCAACCGCCTGTGTCGAAAGACGACGTCGTGTGACGCAATGCGACACGGCATGACCGGGCATGACACGCGCCCTGTCGGATGCCGCCGACCTCGCCTAGCTTCGACCGGACACCCCACCTGCCGCGCACTGCGCCAGGTGTGCTGCGCCGGACGAGGAGAGGAGACGCCGATGACCACACCGACGACGGATGCCGCGCCCGCCCGCTCGGACGTTGGCGAGCGCCCCGCCCCCGCCGAGCGGGGAGAGCGCTCCGCCCGCGCAGACCGCCCCGCCCGCGGCGACGGCCCCGCCCGCCCGCCGCGTCCCGCCTCGCGCCCGCACGGACAGTGGAAGGTCGACGGCACGGCCCCGCTCAACGCCAACGAGGTGTGGAAGCAGGAGGACGGCGGCCTGGCCGTGCGCGAGCGCATCGAGTCGACCTACGCCGCCGGCGGCTTCGCGAGCATCGACCCGACCGACCTGCACGGCCGATTCCGCTGGTGGGGCCTCTACACGCAGCGCAAGCCGGGCATCGACGGCGGCAAGACCGCCACGCTGGAGCCGCACGAGCTCGAGGACGAGTACTTCATGCTCCGCGTCCGCATCGACGGCGGGCAGCTCACGACCGAGCAGCTGCGCGTGATCGGCGGCATCTCGACCGAGTTCGGTCGTGACACCGCCGACCTCACCGACCGGCAGAACGTGCAGCTGCACTGGGTGCGCGTCGAGGACGTGCCCGAGATCTGGCGCCGCCTCGAAGCCGTCGGGCTCGGCACCACCGAGGCGTGCGGCGACGTGCCGCGCGTCGTGCTCGGCTCGCCGGTCGCGGGCATCGCCGCCGACGAGCTCATCGACCCCACGCCCTCGATCGACGAGATCACCGCGCGGTACATCGGCGACCCCGAGCTCGCGAACCTGCCGCGCAAGTTCAAGACGGCGATCACCGGGCACCCCAGCCAGGACGTCGTGCACGAGATCAACGACGTCGCGTTCGTCGCGGTCGACCACCCCGAGCTCGGCATCGGCTACGACCTGTGGGTCGGCGGCGGCCTTTCGACGGCGGCGCACCTCGCCGTGCGCCTCGGCGCCTGGGTGGCGCCCGAGCAGGTGCCCGACGTGTGGCTCGGCGTCACGTCGATCTTCCGCGACTACGGGTACCGGCGCCTGCGCAACAAGGCGCGCCTGAAGTACCTCGTGGCCGACTGGGGGGCCGAGAAGTTCCGCGAGGTGCTCGAGACCGAGTACCTCGGGGCGCCCCTCCCCGACGGCCCGCCCGCGCCGAAGCCGCTCACGCAGGGCGACCACGTGGGCGTGCACCGCCAGAAGGACGGCCGCTTCTACATCGGCGTCACCCCCTTCGTCGGGCGTGTCTCCGGCTCGATCCTCACGTCGATCGCCGACGTGCTCGAGCGGCACGGGTCCACCCGCCTGCGCACCACGCCGCACCAGAAGCTCGTGCTCCTCGACATCGAGGAGTCCGAGGTCGAGCAGGTCATCGCCGAACTCGATGCCATCGGGCTGCAAGCTCGGCCGAGCCTCATCCGCCGCGGCACGATCGCGTGCACGGGCATCGAGTTCTGCAAGCTCGCCATCGTCGAGACGAAGCAGACGGCGACGAACGCGGTCATCGCGCTCGAGGAGCGGCTCGCCGGCATCGACCTCCCGCACCCGATCAGCCTGCACGTGAACGGATGCCCCAACTCCTGCGCCCGCATCCAGACCGCCGACATCGGGCTGAAGGGCCAGCTCCTCCCCGACGGCGACGGCGGACAGACGCCCGGCTTCCAGGTGCACCTCGGCGGCGGCCTCGCCTCCGCCACCCGCGAGGAGGCCGGCACCGGTCGCACCGTGCGCGGCCTCAAGGTCACCGCCGACGGCCTCACCGACTACGTGGAGCGCGTCGTGCGCCGCTTCCTCGCCGAGCGCGAGGCCGCCTCCGACGAGACGTTCGCCGAATGGGCGCACCGAGCCGACGAGGAGGCCCTGCAGTGAGCGTGTCCCTCGCACCCCGCGCGGCGACCCTCCGGTCGCACGACGAGCTGCGCGCCCTCGCCGAGGCGGGCAACGCCGAGCTCGGCAGCCTCACCGACCACGAGGCATCCGCCGCCGAGGTCGTCGCGTGGGTCGCCCGCAACTTCGGGTCGGATGCCGCGGCCGTCGCCTGCTCGATGGCCGACGCCGTGCTGCCGCACGTGGTCGCCGCCGACCTGCCGGGCGTCGACGTGCTGTTCCTCGACACGGGGTACCACTTCACCGAGACCTACGTGACGCGCGACGAGGTCGCCCGCGCCCTCGACGTGCGCGTGGTCGACGTGCTGCCCGAGCAGACCGTGGCCCAGCAGGACGCCGAGTTCGGCGCCGAGCTGTTCTCCCGCGACCCCGGCCTGTGCTGCGCCCGCCGCAAGGTGGCGCCGCTGCAGCAGGCGCTGTCGGGCTACGAGGTGTGGTTCACGGGCGTGCGCCGCGAGGAGGCGCCGACCCGCACGAACACACCCCTCGTGCAGTGGGACGAGCGCAACGGCCTCGTGAAGGTGAACCCGCTCGCGGCGTGGACCTTCGACGAGCTCCTCGACCACGCGGGCGAACACCAGGTGCCCGTGAACCTCCTGATGTCGCACGGCTACCCCTCGATCGGCTGCGAGCCGTGCACCAAGCCCGTCGCCGCGGGCGAGGACCCGAGGTCGGGCCGCTGGGCCGGCCTCGCCAAGACGGAATGCGGGCTGCACCTATGAGCGTCACCGACACCCTGGCGCGGGGCACGCGCCTCGACGCGCTGGACACCCTCGAGGCCGAGTCGATCCACATCATCCGCGAGGTCGTCGCCGAGTTCGAGCGGCCCGTGCTGCTCTTCTCGGGCGGCAAGGACTCGGTGGTCGTGCTGCACCTCGCCGCCAAGGCGTTCTGGCCGGCCAAGGTGCCGTTCCCCGTGCTGCACGTCGACACCGGCCACAACTTCCCCGAGGTCATCGACTTCCGCGACCGCACGGTCGAGCGCCTCGCCCTGCGTCTCGAGGTCGCCGCCGTGCAGGACTACCTCGACGACGGCCGCTTGACGGAGCGCGCCGACGGCACCCGCAACCCGCTGCAGACCCAGCCGCTGCTCGACGCCATCGCCGCCGGCCGCCACGACGCCGTCTTCGGCGGCGCCCGCCGCGACGAGGACAAGGCCCGGGCGAAGGAGCGCATCCTGAGCCTGCGCGACGAGTTCGGCCAGTGGGACCCGCGCAACCAGCGCCCCGAGCTCTGGGACCT
Source organism: Agromyces sp. 3263 (assembly GCF_031456545.1). NCBI lineage: Bacteria > Bacillati > Actinomycetota > Actinomycetes > Micrococcales > Microbacteriaceae > Agromyces > Agromyces sp. 3263. The sequence continues at coordinate 1,767,068 of NZ_JAVDUV010000001.1, read as the reverse complement.
CTACAACGGCCGGCACACCGTCGGCCAGCACGTGCGCGCCTTCCCGATCTCGAACTGGACCGAGCTCGACGTGTGGCGCTACATCGAGCGCGAGGGCATCGAGCTGCCGCCGCTGTACTACGCGCACGAGCGCGAGGTGTACCGCCGCGACGGCATGTGGCGTGCGGTGTCGGATGTCTCGCCGGCGCGGGCCGACGAGGTCGTCGAGCGTCGCACGGTTCGATACCGCACGGTCGGCGACATGAGCTGCACCGGCGCGGTCGAGTCGGCTGCGGCATCCGTCGCCGACGTCGTCGCCGAGGTCGCCACGTCGACCCTCACGGAGCGCGGCGCGACCCGCGCCGACGACCGCATCTCGGAGGCCGCCATGGAGGACCGCAAGAAGGACGGGTACTTCTGATGAGCGACGCACTGACCGACGCCCTGGGCGACGCACGAAGCGATGCCCGCGTGAGCGACGCACTCTTCCGCTTCGCGACCGCGGGTTCGGTCGACGATGGCAAGTCGACCCTCGTCGGCCGCCTGCTGCACGACTCGAAGGCGATCCTCGCCGACCAGCTCGAGTCGGTGGCCCGCACGTCGGCCGAACGCGGCTTCGGCGGCGAGCCCGGCGCGATCGACTTCGCCCTCCTCACCGACGGCCTGCGCGCCGAGCGCGAGCAGGGCATCACGATCGACGTGGCCTACCGCTACTTCTCGACCGGACGCCGGTCGTTCATCCTCGCCGACTGCCCCGGCCACGTGCAGTACACCCGCAACATGGTCACCGGTGCGACCACGGCCGACGCGGTCGTCGTGCTCGTCGACGCCCGCAACGGCGTGCTCGAGCAGACCCGCCGCCACCTCGCCGTGGTGCAGCTGCTGCGGGTGCCGCACGTCATCGTCGCGGTGAACAAGATCGACCTGCTCGGCTACTCGGAGGCGGCGTTCGTATCGGTCGCCGACGAGGTGACGACCCTCACGCGCGAGCTCGGCCTGCCCGAGGCGCACGTCATCCCCGTGTCGGCCCTGGCCGGCGACAACGTCGTCGACCGCTCGGAGAACACGCCGTGGTACGACGGCCCGAGCCTGCTCGAGCTCCTCGAGACCCTGCCGTCGGTCGACGAGCTCGAGACCGAGCTCGAGGCACTGCGGATGCCGGTGCAGCTCGTCATCCGGCCGCAGGGCGCCCTGGCACCCGACGTGGCCGACCCCGAGCGCTTCCGCGACTACCGCGCCTTCGCCGGACGCATCGCCTCGGGCACCGTGCGTGTCGGCGACCGCGTGCAGGTGTTCCCGGGCGGCGCGAGCACGACCGTGACGGGCATCGACGCGGGGCGGCGCGAGCTCGACGCGGCATCCGCCCCGCAGTCGGTGTCGCTGCGGCTCGCCGACCAGCTCGACGCCGCCCGCGGAGCCGTCGTGGTCGCGGCCGGCGCACTGCCCGAGCCGCGTCGCGAGCTCGACGCCGCCCTGTTCTGGCTCGGCGCCCAGCCGCTCCGCCCCGGTGCCCGCGTGCTCGTGAAGTCGGGCACCACCACGGTGCAGGCCCTCGTGCCCGAGGTCGTGGGCCGTCGCGACCTCGACTCGCTCGCCCTCGAGCCGGCCGACGGCCTCACCGTCAACGACATCGGCCAGGTGCGCGTGCGCCTCGCGGCCGAACTGCCCGTCGAGGAGTACGCCGCGCACCGTCGCGCCGGCGCGTTCCTCGTCATCGACCCGCAGTCGGGCGCCACGCTCGCTGCCGGAATCGTCACCGCTCCGGTGACGCCCGCCACCGGCGACGCCGGCAGCACCAGCACCACCCGCACGACCACCGACACCGAAGGAGTAGCAGCATGACCGCAACCTCACGCGTCCGTTCCCGCCTCGGCCTGGTCGCGGGCATGATGCTCGCGGCCGCCATCGTCACCACGGCGGTGCTCGCGCTCAGCGGCTGCGCTCCGCAGTCGGCCGGTGCCGCCGGGCAGACCGCCGCGGCATCCGCCACCACCGAACCCGCCGAGGAGCTGCGCCTCGGCTACTTCGCGAACGTCACCCACGCACCCGCGCTCGTGGGCCTGCAGGAGGGCCTGTTCGCCGACGCGCTCGGCGAGACGAAGCTGACGACGCAGGTGTTCAACGCCGGCCCCGCCGCCATCGAGGCCCTCTCGGCGGGCGCCATCGACGCGACCTACATCGGCCCGAACCCGTCGATCAACACGTTCATCCAATCGGGCGGGGAGTCGGCGCACATCGTCGCCGGCGCGGCCACCGGCGGAGCGGCGCTCGTCGTGCGCGAGGGCATCGACTCGGCGAAGGACCTCGAGGGCACCACCCTCGCGTCGCCGCAGCTCGGCAACACGCAGGACGTGGCACTGCGCTCGTGGCTCGCCGACGAGGGCTACACCACCGACACCACCGGCGGCGGCGACGTGCACATCACGCCCACCGAGAACGCGCAGACCCTGACCCTCTTCCAGCAGGGCGGCCTCGACGGCGCCTGGCTGCCCGAGCCGTGGGTGTCCCGCCTGCTCGCCGACGGCGGCCGTGGCGCGCACGTGCTCGTCGACGAGGCCGACCTCTGGGACGACGGCGCGTTCCCCACGACCGTGCTGCTCGTGCGCGCGGACTTCCTCGAGGAGCACCCCGAGACCGTGAAGGCGCTGCTCGAGGGCCACGTGGCATCCGTCGCCTGGCTCGACGAGCACGCCGACGAGGCGCCCGCGGTGATCAACGCCGCGCTCGAGGCCGACACCGGCAAGACGCTCGACGAGGCGGTCATCACCCGGGCGCTCGAGCACGTGACGTTCGGGGTCGACCCGCACGCAGAGACCTTCGAGACGCTCGTCGAGAACGGCCTCGAGGCGGGAACGCAGAAGGACGGCTCGATCGACGGGCTGTTCGACCTGCGCCTCCTCAACGAGCTGCTCGAAGCCGACGACGCCGAGCCGGTCTCCGCCGGCGGCCTCGGCGAGGAGTAGGAGCCACCCATGAGCGGGCAGACGGCCATCCGCATCGACCGGCTGGGCAAGCGCTTCGGCGCCGGCCCGCTGGTGCTCGACGACGTGAACCTGTCGATCGAGTCGGGCGAGTTCGTCTGTCTGCTCGGCGCCTCGGGCTGCGGCAAGTCCACGCTGCTCAACCTCATCGCGGGGCTGGACGCGCCGACCAGCGGGTCGATCGACGTGCCCGCCGAGGGCGCCGCGGTGATGTTCCAGGATTCGGCGCTCATGCCGTGGCTGACCGCCCGGCAGAACGTCGAGCTCGCGCTGCGCCTCCGTGGCGTGCCGCGCAGCGCCCGCCGGGGCGAGGCACTCGAGCTGCTCGACGTCGTCAACCTCGCGGATGCCGCGGAGAAGCGGCCGCACGAGCTGTCGGGCGGCATGCGCCAGCGTGTGGCCCTCGCCCGCGCGCTCGCGCAGGACCGGCCCGTGCTCCTCATGGACGAGCCGTTCGCCGCCCTCGACGCCATCACGCGCGACCTGCTGCACGAGGAGCTCGAGCGTGTGTGGCGCCGGACCGGCCGCACGATCGTGTTCGTCACGCACAACGTGCGCGAGGCCGCCCGCCTCGGCCAGCGCGTCGTCCTCCTGTCGAGTCGTCCCGGCCGCGTCGCCGGCGAGTGGCGCATCGCCGAGACCGCCGGCCGGCGCATCGAGTCGCCCGAGGTCGCGGCACTCTCGATCGAGATCACCGAGCAGCTCCGGAAGGAGATCCGCCGAAATGCCGCATGACGCCACCCTCCTCGACGAGCGCGCGCCCGAGGCATCCGCTCACGATGCCCGCGACCGCCACGACGACCTGCGCAGCCTCGAGGCCGGCCTCGACCGCCTGCAGACCTCGCCCGAGCGCGCCCAGAGCGGCTGGCGCCGCTTCACCACGAGCGTGCTGCCGCCCATCCTCTTCGTGGTCGCCCTCATCGCCGCCTGGCAGCTCTACGTGGTCATCGCCCAGCCGCGCCCCGACATCGTGCCCGGCCCCGTCGACGTGTTCAACGCGATGCTCGCGGGCTGGGAGTCGGGTCGCCTGCAGCTCGCCGTGATCACGAGCCTCGAGCGCGGCGTCGTCGGCTTCCTCATCGCCGTCATCGTCGGCACGCCCCTCGGGCTGCTCCTCGCCGAGGTGAAGCCGCTGCGCCGCGCGATCGGCCCCATCATCTCGGGCCTGCAGGTGCTGCCGTCGGTCGCGTGGGTGCCGGCCGCGATCCTCTGGTTCGGGCTGACGGATGCCACGGTGTACTTCGTCGTGCTCATGGGCGCGGTGCCCTCCATCGTCAACGGCCTCATCGCGGGCGTGGAGCAGGTGCCGCCCCAGCTCCGCCGCGTGGGCACGGTGCTCGGCGCCAACCGCACGCGGCTCGCCACCCTCGTGGTACTCCCGGCGGCGCTGCCCGGCTACGTCGCCGGCCTCAAGCAGGGCTGGGCGTTCTCGTGGCGGTCGCTCATGGCGGCCGAGATCATCGCCGTCGGCGGCACGATCGGCTTCGGCCTCGGCTCGATGCTGCAGCAGAGTCGCGAGCTCGCCGACATCGGCGGCGTGCTCGCGACGGTGCTCGTGATCCTGTTCATCGGCATCCTCATCGAGCTCGTCTTCTTCGCCCCCCTCGAGCGACGGATGCTGCGGCGCCGGGGCCTGCTCCAGGGAGGCACACGATGACCGCGGACACCGTCACCGGCCACGTCACGCTCGTGGGGGCCGGACCGGGCGACGCGGGACTCCTCACCCTCCGCGGCCTCCGCGCGCTCGAGGCGGCCGACGTGATCGTGGCCGACCGGCTCGGGGCGCGCGGCGTGCTCGACGGCCTGGCCGCCGAGGGCGTCGAGCTTCGCGCCGAGGTCGTCGACGTCGGCAAGCTGCCCGGTCATCACGCCGTGCCGCAGGACGCGATCAACGCGCTGCTCGTCACCCTCGCACGCGACGGCAAGCGCGTCGTGCGGCTCAAGGGCGGCGACCCGTTCATCTTCGGCCGCGGCGGCGAGGAGGTCGCGTTCTGCCGCGACGCCGGCGTCGACGTCGACGTCGTGCCGGGCATCACCAGCGCCATCTCGGTGCCGGCGATCGCGGGCATCCCGCTCACCCATCGCGGCCTCGCAACGACGTTCACCGTCGTCACCGGCCACGACCAGATCCAGTCGCTCGGCGGCGGCCGCGACCACACCGTGGTGCTCCTCATGGGCATCGGCACGCTCGCGAACTCCGCGATCACGCTCGCCCGCGGCGAGCGCGGCGCCGACTGCCCCGTCGCGATCATCGAAGACGGCTACGGGCCGCGCCAGCGGGTCACGGTCGGCACGCTCGGCTCGATCGCACTGCAGGCGGCGCGCCGCGGCATCCGCTCGCCCGCGGTCGTCGTGGTGGGCGACGTCGTGACGTTGAGCCCCTACGCCCCCGCGGCGATCGGTGACCACGCCGGCGTTCGCGCACTCTGACCCTCGACACCGACCTCCCGGTCCCCCACCGAAAGGCCCTACTGCCATGCCCCGTCACCTCCGCGTCGCGATCGTCGGCGCCGGCCCCGCCGGCATCTACGCCGGCAACATCCTGAACCGCCAGGTCACCGAGGCGGGCGGCGAGGTCGCGATCGACCTGTTCGAGTCGCTCCCGGCGCCCTACGGGCTGATCCGCTACGGCGTCGCGCCCGACCACCCGCGCATCAAGGGCATCGTCAACTCGCTGCACGAGATGCTCGACGCGGGCACCATCCGGCTCATCGGCAACGTCGAGGTCGGCCGCGACGTCACGGTCGACGAGCTGCGCGACCACTACGACGCCGTGGTCTTCGCGACCGGCGCCCTGAAGGACGCTCCGCTCGACATCCCGGGCATCGACCTCCCCGGCTCGTACGGCGCCGCCGACGTGGTCGCCTGGTACGATGGCCACCCCGACGTGCCGCGCGAGTGGCCCCTCGACGCTGAGCAGATCGCCGTGATCGGCAACGGCAACGTCGCCCTCGATGTCGCGCGCGTGCTGGCGAAGCATCCGAAGGACCTGCTGTCGACGGATGTCCCCGCGAACGTCGTCGCCGGCCTCGAGGCGTCGCCCGTCACCGACGTGCACGTCTTCGGCCGCCGCGGCCCCACGCACGTGAAGTTCACGCCGATCGAGCTGCGCGAGCTCGGCGAGGTGCCCGACGTCGACGTGATCGTGTACGACGACGACTTCGAGCGCGCCGCCGGCGACCCGCACGCCGACCAGCTGCTCGCGTCGAACAACCAGGTCAAGGTCATGACTCGCACGCTGAACGGCTGGCGCAAGCCCGCCGACTGGGTGCCCACCGCGTCGCGACGGCTGCACCTGCACTTCCTGCACGCGCCCGTCGAGGTGCTCGGCACCGACCGGGTGGAGGGCGTGCGCTTCGAGCGCACCCGCCCGGTGGGCGACGGCTCGGTCGAGGGCACGGGTGAGTTCGTCGACGTGCCCGTGCAGGCGGTGTACCGAGCGGTCGGCTACGCGAGCTCGCCGCTGCCGGGCGTGCCGTTCGACGAGCGCAAGGCCGTCATCCCCAACGACGGCGGCCGGGTGACGGATGCCGCGGGCGAGCCGATCCCCGGCGTCTACGCGACCGGCTGGATCAAGCGCGGCCCCGTGGGACTCATCGGGCACACGAAGGGCGATGCCCTCGAGACCATCACGAACCTGCTGTCGGATGCCGCGGCGGGCGCGCTGCCCGAGCCGGTCGTGTCGGCGGGGCCAGGCGGCGACGAGGTGTTCGAGCTGCTCGAGGCCCGCGGCATCCGATTCACGACCTGGGCCGGATGGCTCGAGCTCGACGCGCACGAGCGCGGCCTCGGCGAGGCGTGGGAGCCGACCGATGCCGCGCATGCCGAGATCGTGCGCGAGCGCGTGAAGGTCGTGCCGCGCGACGAACAGGTGCAGATCTCGCGCGCCGGCGCGCTGGTGGGCTCGTGACCTACGTCATCGCGCTGCCCTGCGTGGATGTGAAGGACCGCGCCTGCATCGACGAGTGCCCCGTCGACTGCATCTACGAGGGTGAACGCTCGCTCTACATCCACCCCGACGAGTGCGTCGACTGCGGCGCCTGCGAACCCGTGTGCCCCGTCGAGGCGATCTACTACGAAGACGACCTCCCCGACGTCTGGGCGGACTACTACAAGGCCAACGTCGAGTTCTTCGACGAGATCGGCTCGCCGGGCGGGGCGGCGAAGGTCGGCGCGCTCGACTTCGATCACCCGCTCGTGGCGGCGCTGCCGCCCCAGGTCGCCGCGCACTGATCCCGACGCGGGCGCGCCGCGGCCGCCGCCGCGCTGGGACCGCGCATCGACTGGTCACGATCGGCTGCTTCGGATCACGCAAGCCGGCTGTTTGCGACCACTCGATGTGATGGGGCGGCGCGGCGCGGCGCGGCCGCGCGGCATCCGGCCGGCGTGCCCTCAGTGGCCGGCGGACCCCGCGTCGGTCGCGCCGACATCCGTGCGGTGGAAGTTCTGGAAGGAGCGCGACGCCGTCGGTCCGCGCTGCCCCTGGTACCGCGAGCTGTACTCGGCCGAGCCATAGGGGCGCTCGCTCGGCGACGACAGCCGGAAGAAGCACATCTGGCCGATCTTCATGCCGGGCCAGAGCTTGATCGGCAGGGTGGCGACGTTCGAGAGCTCGAGGGTGACATGCCCTGTGAACCCGGGGTCGATGAAGCCCGCCGTGGAGTGCGTGAGCAGCCCGAGCCGGCCGAGCGAGCTCTTGCCCTCGAGCCGGGCGGCGATGTCGTCGGGCAGGGTGACGGCCTCGTACGTCGACGCGAGCACGAATTCCCCCGGATGCAGGATGAACGGCTCGTCGGGACGGACCTCGATGAGGTGCGTGAGCTCGGGCTGGTCTTCGGCCGGATCGATGAACGGGTACTTGTGGTTGTCGAACAGCCGGAAGTACCGGTCGAGCCGCACGTCGATCGACGACGGCTGGATCATCGCTGGTTCGTAGGGCTCCAGCCCGATGCGCTCGCGGTCGAGTTCGGCCCTGATGTCACGATCCGAGAGAAGCACGCTGACAGCGTAGCAACGCTTGCTAGGATGGCTTCCGTTGCACCGTCACCCGCGGAAACGGGCGGGCGGATGCCGCACGCGGATGTAGTTCAATGGTAGAACTTCAGCTTCCCAAGCTGATAGCGCGGGTTCGATTCCCGTCATCCGCTCCGTGAAGGTCCGGCACGACGCCCCGCTGCGAATGCCTGGGTCGGTTGGCGTCGCTCAGCGCATCGAACGCCGCCACCGCCGGCAGCCTCGGGTCAGGTGCCGAGCACGTGGAACACGTCGTAGACCATGAACGCCGGCCACACGAGGCCCTGGAAGATCGCGCCCACGTACTCCCAGAAGCCATCGGCCTGCTGCCAGAAGTAGACCCACGCGCCGAAGATCCCGAGACTGTAGAACGCTCCGCCGCCCGCGAGGCAGCCTGCGTTCGTGCTTCTGTCGGTCATCACGCACCCCCTGCCGAGCAGGCTACGCCAATGGCGCCGGATGCCGCTCGCCGAACTCCTCGAGCGCGAGACCGACTCGGTGTGCCTACGATGGCGGCATGGCCGACGAGCTCTCCCGCATCGGCGCGGAGACGTACATGCTGCTCACGACGTTCCGCAAGGACGGCACGCCCGTGTCGACGCCGGTGTGGGTCGCCGATGCCGACGGCGAGCTCCTCGTGTGGACGGAGCGGAAGACCGGCAAGGTCAAGCGCATCCGCCGCGACGGGCGGGTCACCATCGCGCCATGCAGCTTCCGGGGCAAGCCCCGCGGCGCCCCGGTGGACGCGCACGCGCGCCTCCTCACCGACGAGGGCATCGGCCGCACGCAGGCGGCGATCGAGCGCAAGTACGGCTGGCTCGGCCGCGTGCTCACTCGTGGTGCGGCGCGCCTGAACGGCCCCGAGTCGGTGATCGGCATCGCGATCACCCGGTGATCAGCCGCCCCTCGACGCCGAGTCCTCAGGCGAGCGATCGGGCGCGCCCGCGGGTGCCGATGCAGCCTCGGAGGGGTGCCGCGCCCGCACCCAGATAGGCGGGTGCGGCATCCGATGTTCTCGGTAGAGCTTGTTGGCGAACGGCGCCCAGATGATCACCGCGACCCCGACGCCGACGAGCAGGCCGCCGATCGTGTCGGAGATCCAGTGGGCGCCGAGGTAGGTGCGACTGAGCATCATGAGCAGCGTGTAGATCGCGCCGGTCACCCAGACCCAGGTGCGCAGGAAGATGAGGCCCAGGGCGGCCGCCGTCACCGCCGCATTGGCGCTGTGCCCCGACGGGAACGAGCCGAAGTCGGGTTGCACCAGGATCTCCTCGGGGCGCGGCCGGGCCACCATGACCTTGATCACCCGCGTCACGGTCGCGCTCGCGATGGTGGCCGCGAGGTAGTACGCGGCGCCCCACGGCCTGCGGAACAGCAGCAGCCCGCCGATGATCACGGCCGGCACCGCGAACGTCGAGAGGAGCCCGCCCCCGATGGCGTTGAACACGAGCGCGGGCGTCGTCAGCCAGTCGGCGCGGTTCGCGGCGAGCCCCGACATGTACTCGACCTCGAAGCCGAAGGGCTTGTCGCGTTCGCGGTAGAAGATGACGAAGGCGAGCACCACGACGAGCGCGAGCGCCACGCCGCCCGACACCACAGGCCAGAACCGAGCGACCTTCACCGGAGCCGGCGCGGTGGAGGCCGGATCGAGCGCGTGCGGTTCGCGGTCGACCGGGTCGGCGTCCGCCTGCGCGTGCTCGTCCATGGCGCTCACTCCTCCTGGTCCGCCTCCGACGCATCCACCTCGGCCGGAGTGCCGACGCGCACGGTGCGCCAGGTGTCGACGGCGATGACGATGCCGAGCACCACGAGCGACAGCGCGATGGAGGCGAGCGCGTCGGTCGCCCAGTGGTAGCCGAGGTAGATCCGGCAGGCCGCGGTCAGCAGCACGATGACGGATGCCCCGATGAACGCGAGCACCATGATGACGGGCCTGCGGTGCCGCGAGAAGACGAGGTAGGTCGTGATGAAGAGGAAGTCGGCCACGCCCATCACGTGACCCGACGGGAACGAGGAGGTGTGGTCGATCTCGAGCATCATGTCGCCGACGGGCGGACGCTCGCGGGAGATGATCGGCGCGAGCACCTGCACGATGATGACGCCGAGGAGCATGCCGCCGGCGAGCAGCAGCGGCCGCCACGCGTGCTTCGCGAGGATGCCCCAGGCCACCGTCGTGACGAGGATGATGATCGGCATCGCGATCGGCCCGAACACGGTGGCGAGCACGATCATCACCGTCGTGAGCCAGTCGGCGTGGGTGCCGTCGAGCCAGTGCTCGATCGGCTTGTCGACGGTCGAGATGTCGTCGGCCTCGAGCACGGAGTCGAAGATGAAGAGGAACGCGGCGAGTCCGACGACGATCAGCACGATCGCGACGATGTAGAGGTTGCGCTTGGCGGATGCCGGGACGACGCGCTCCTCGACGATGAACCGCTCGTGGAAGCGCCGCAACCGGCCGGGTCGCTCCGTCGTCTCCGTCATCGTGAGGCCTCTCCGCCGACGCCCGCGGGGGAGGTCGGGTTCGGCCTCTCCACAGTAGGGCCAGTCGCCGTCGCCGGGTAGCACGGCCCGGAGCATTGCACGAGCGGTCCGAACCTGCTAGCGGCCGCGTTGTCGCCGCACGCGACAGGGTCGTGGCGCCGATGCACGCGCCACGACCCCTCGTTCGTCGCCGGTCGGACTACCCGGTCGTCGCCGTGGGGCGCCCGCCCGCGGCATCCGTCGCCGCCGCGGTCGTCGACGCGGTCGGCGGGTTCACCAGCACGTCGTCGAAGGTCGCCTTCTCCTCGGCGGTGCGCTGGTCCCACTTCGGCTTGCGCAGCGCGTAGAAGATGAGGGGCGGCACGCCGAGCGCGATCACGACCAGCCCGACGAGCAGCGGATACGCCCACCCGGGCGCTCCCTCGGCGAACCCCTCGGGCGGGATGAACCCAAGGCAGAACGCCGCGAGGCATGCGACGAACCCGACGCCGGCGATGAACGCCATGGCGGGCACGCGGTAGGTGCGCACGACCTCGGGCCGCTTCGACCGCAGCCGGATGGCCGCCGCGAACATCATCATGTACATGATGAGGTAGAGCGCCGCCGCCATGTCGACGAGCAGGATGAACGCCGTGTTGATGTTCGGCACGAAGATGAACAGCGACGCGAGCAGCGTCACGACGATGCCCTGCACGGTGAGGATGCCCACCTGCACGCCGGCCTTGTTGCGCCGCTGCAGGAACGCCGGCAGGTAGCCGCTGCGGGCCGCGGCGAGGAGGCCTCGCGACGGGCCGGCGATCCAGGTGACGACCGAGGCGAACGCGCCCAGGGCGATGAGCAGCGACAGCACCGGCGTGAGCCAGGGCACCCCGAAGGCCTCGAAGTAGGCCTGGAACGCCAGGTTGATGCCCGTGGTCAGCCCGAGCTGGCTCGACGGCACCACGAGGCCGATCGCGATCGTCGGGATGATGAAGATGCCGAGGATCAGGATCGACGCGAGGAGCACCGTCTTGGGGTACTGCTTGCCGGGGTTCTTCAGGTCGTTCGCGTGCACCGCGTTGACCTCCATGCCGGCATAGGCCAGCACGTTCGACACGATGAGCACGATCGACGCGATTCCGGTGAACGGCGGGATGATCGACGAGGCGGTGAGCGGGATCTGGCTCGTCTGGCCGGTCGCCACCCAGCCGATGCCGAAGATGATCAGCAGCAGTCCCGGGAAGATCGTGCCCGCGAGGCCGCTCCACGAACCCACCTTGGCGAAGAGGTTGCCGCCCTTCAGCGTGATCCACGTCGAGAACCAGTACAGCACCAGGATGATGATGGCCGTGTACAGGCCCGAGTTCGCGAGGTTCGGGTCGAGGAACACGAACGCGAGGGATGCGGCGATGAACGCGATCTGGGTCGGATACCAGACGACGTTCTGCACCCACTGGAGCCAGATCGCCTGGAAGCCCCAGCGTTCGCCGAACGCCTCACGCACCCACGTGAACACGCCGCCCTTCCAGCCGGTGGCGAGCTCGGCGGCCACGAGGGCCGTCGGGATGAGGAAGAAGATCGCCGGGATGATGAACAGCGTGATCGACCCGAGCCCGTAACCGGCCATGGCCGGCAGGCTCCGCAGCGAGGCGACCGCGACGACGGTCAGGATCGCCAGCTGCATCAGCGACATGAACTTCTGCGAGGTAACCCCGGGTGCCCCGATCGCCGGCTTGTGCGGCACCTTCTCGAACGGGTGCGGCTTGACGTGGTCGGGTGATGGCGCCGGCGTTCCGTCGGCCCGCTTGGGTGCAGTGGTGCCCGCCGGCGTACTCGCCGGCTCCTTGATCTCGGTCATGGTTCAGCCCCTCAGTGCGTGAAGGAGGACACTTGGCCCTCATGCGGCATGGGTGCGTCGAGGGCGTCGAGGTAGGCGACGGCCTCCTGGATGTCGAGCACGAGCGACTCGGCGAGGTTGCGGCTGAGCCCGTTGCGCACCACGATGCGCTGCACCACCAGGTCCGAGATGTCATCGGGCATGGGGTACGCGGGGATGAGCCACCCCTTGAGGCGAAGGCGCTCCGACAGGTGGTAGAGGTTCCACTTGTCGGTGTGGCCCTTCTTCAGCTGCCACGCGAACACGGGGATGTCGGTGCCGTCGTTCCAGAGTTCGAACGCGTCCATCTTGCCGATCTCGCCCGACAGGTAGACCGCGACATCCTGTGACGCCTGCTGCACCTTGCGGTAGCCGTCCCATCCGAGCCGGAGGAACAGGTAGTACTGCAGCAGCACCTGGGCCCCGGGGCGCGAGAAGTTCAGCGCGAACGTCGGCATGTGCCCGCCGAGGTACGTCACGTCGAACACGAGGTCCTTGGGCAGGTCGTCGACGGTGCGCCAGACCACCCAGCCGAGACCGGGGTACACGAGGCCGTACTTGTGGGCGGACGTGCTGATCGAGACCACCCGGTCGACCCGGAAGTCCCACTCGAGGTCGGGCTGCAGGAACGGCGCGATCATGCCGCCGGATGCCCCGTCGACGTGGATCTTGACGTCGAGCCCGGTGTCGGCCTGGATCTTGTCGAGCGCCGCGGAGATCTGCTTCACCGGCTCGTACATGCCGGTGTAGGTGACACCCATGATCGCGACGACGCCGATCGTGTTCTCGTCGACGTACTTCTCGAGGTCGTGGCCGTCGAGCACCTTGTGCTCGTCGCTGATCGGCACGTACCGGGCCTCGACGTCCCAGTAGTTGCAGAACTTCTCCCAGCAGACCTGCACGGCGCTCGACAGGATGAGGTTCGGCTTCTCGGTCGACTTGCCCGCGGCGCGGCGGGCGACCTGCCAGCGGCGCTTGAGCGCGAGGCCGCCGAGCATGCACGCCTCCGACGAGCCGATGGTCGACGTGCCGATCGCGTTCTCGGGGTCGGGAGCGTTCCAGAGGGAGGCGATCATCTTCCAGCAGCGCGTCTCGATGGCCGCGGTCTGCGGGTACTCGTCCTTGTCGATCATGTTCTTGTCGGCGGACTCGGCGTAGAGCTTCGACGCGTAGGGGTCCATCCAGGTGCCGACGAAGGTCGCGAGGTTGAGGCGCGCGTTGCCATCGAGCATGGCCTCGTCGTGCACGATCTGGTACGCCGTCTCGGGCAGCGACTCGGCGTCGGGCAGCCGGTCCAGCGGGAAGTCCGTGGCCTCGCCCTCCCGCGCGAAGATGGGATTCAGCTGGTTGCGCCCCGTGATCCCCGCGAACGCGTGGGTGGACTGGTCGGGTGTGATGGGTCCCGCTCCGTCACCGGAACCGGAGTGCGAGCGTGGCTTGAGATCGGTCATGTGTTCCCCCTGCATCTGCTTCGTTGCGCATCGATACCGCCGGACCATCGCGAGACGGCAGAGGTAGGGGTGTCGGCTCCCAGGCGATCCATTCGCCAGTTTGAACCCGGCGTATACGGCCGTCAATAGTCCACATCGCATGAAACGCGCGGGCGATCGGGGTACACGCGAGGCGTCGTCAAGGCCTCCAGAAGGTGCTCTCATGGGTAGCGTTGAAGGGTGACGGCCTCCGACGCGATCCCCGCGCGCCCGCGGTCCTTCCCCGCTGGGCGGCTGCTCACCGTCACCTGGGGCGTTCCCGACCAGTTCGGCGGCATGACGTCGGCCCTGCTGCACCGCTCGCGCGCGTTCGCCCGGATCGCCGGCCGGCCCGTCGACATCCTCACGCTCGACGGGCGTCCCGACTATCCGTCCGTGCGGGAACGGCTCGAGTGTTCGGGCGAGCTCCTTCCCGGGATGCGGCTCCGGAACCTCTACGAGGACCTCCGCACCGGCACCCCGCCGGCGGCCGCGCCCGGCGGGGCGGACGTGACCGTTGAGGTCGCCGTGGAGCCGGGAGCGGTCGGCGTGGACCGCACGACGGTCGCCGAGGCATCCGACGGTTCGGCCCTCATCGAGACGCGCCGGGACGGCCGACCGGTCGCGCTCGAGCACCGTCGCCCAGACGGCACGATCGCCGTGCTCGACGAACGGGCGCGCGACTCGGGCCCCCGCCGCCTGATCACGTGGTTCGACGCGTCGGGCTCTCCCGCCCGGCAGTGGACGAGCGCCTGGGCCTGCTACGCCGACTGGCTCGACGGGCTGATCGGCGGCGAGCCGGCGTTCGCGATCGTCGACAGCAAGACCACCGCGCGGTTCATGGCCTCCTACCGGCGCCCGAACGTCACCACGGTCCACGTGGTGCACAACTCGCACCTGCAGGGCTCCGCCCGTCCCGTCGGCGTGCTGCGCCCGTCACGCCGGCCGGTCTTCGCGCACCTCGAGCGGTTCGACGGCGTCGCGTTCCTCACCGAGCGGCAGCGAGCGGATGCCGCGGCGCTGCTGTCCGACCCGGGCAACCTGTTCGTCGTCCCCAACGGCATCGACGCACCGCGGCGTCCGCCGCTCGCCGACCGCGACCGCGATCCCGCCGCGGGCGTCGTCGTCGCGCAGCTGACCCGTCGCAAGCGCGTCGATCACGCCCTCGACATCGTCGCCAGGTGCCGGGCGCGCGGGATGCCCGTCACGCTCGAGGTCTTCGGCGATGGGCCGGATGCCGCGACGGCGAGGGCGAGGGCGAGCGTGGCCGGGCTCGGCGACGCCGTGACCTTCTCCGGCCACCGTCGCGACGCCGCCGAGGCCTTCGGCGCCTCCTCGTGGACGCTGCTCACGAGCACGTCGGAGGGAGCACCGCTCGTGCTCGCCGAGGCGATGTCGCGCGGTTGCATCCCGGTGGCCTACGACATCCCGTACGGCCCCGCCGACGTGATCACCGACGCGGTCGACGGGGCCCTCGTGCCCGACGGCGATCGCGACGCGGCGGCGGCCGCGATCGCCCGCATCGCGTTGCTTCCGTCCGAGGCGCGCGAACGGATGCGCGACGCGGCCCGCGCGTCCGCCGCCCGGTTCGACGACGAGCGCATCGTCGCCGACTGGGCCCGCGTGCTCGAGCATGCGCGTCGCCGCCACGCCCGGCCCGTCCCACTCGTGGACGCGACGGTGGAGCGGCTGCGCGTCCGGTTCCTGCGCGGGCGGCTGCGGGTCTCGGTGCGCCTCGCGGAGCTGCCTCCGGGCGCCTTCGTGGTGATCACGCTCGCCGCGCGCGGCCCCGACGGCGGGCTGGTGCGCACGCGGCGGCGAGCGCACGCTGGTCGGGTCGTCTGGCGCCTCGACGCCGCCCGCACCGCGCTCGTGGGGCCGCGGCATCCGCTCACCTGCACCGTCGCCGTGGAGCTCGAGGGTTCGCACGTCGAGCTCGAGGCGGCCACCGTGTTCCCCGACGCACGCTCGACCGCACGACGCATCGCGCGGCGCGTCGCCCAGCGGGTCCGACGACGCGACGGCGCACCGCCTCGCTAGACCGTGGCCGCCGCCTGGAGCCGCCCCGACGCGACGGCGGCCGCGAACGCCGCGTAGTCGCGCTCGTTCTGGTCGCCGTAGTCTCGGGCGAACTCCGCGATCGCCCGATCGAACCGGTCGCTGTGCCCGAGGTACGAGGCGATCGCGACCCGGTCGCCCGCACGCGAGTGCGCCCGCGCGAGCGTCTCCCCGCAAACCCTGGCGTACACGCGGGCGCCCGACGGCACGAGTGACTCGACGTCGGCCGCGCCCTTCCAGTCGTGGAGCTGCCGGATGTAGAAGTCACGCTCGACCCCGTCGAACCCGGCCTGGCGGTGCCAACCCAGGAAGATGTCGCTCGCCGCCTGCATCAGCCGCTGGCCCCGCACGACGCGTTCGCCGTGATTGTCGTACGCGCTGGGCTGCAGGAACCGCTCGAGCACCGACGCCTCGGCCTGCTTGGCCTGCAGCAGCAGCGGGTCCTGGTCTTCTCGACCCCGCAGCAGCACGATCCACGCCCGGGTGCCCACGCTGCCGACGCCCACGACCTTGCGGGCCAGGTGCACGTAGGAGAACTCCCGCATCGGATGGTTCTCGAGCTGGAGGGTCGACTGGTACGACGCCAGCACCTCCCGCATCCAGTCCTCCTCCTGCTCCCTCGTGCGCCCGACCGGGTCGAGCTGCTCGATCGGCACGATGAGGGGCGGGTCGGCCATGATCCGCACCTGCCCGTCGACCACCTCCGTGAGCTTGGACACGGCGCGCATGCTGTCCTTCGTGCGTGCCTTCGCGAGCGCGGCATCCGCGTTCTTCACCTGCTTGGAGCCGAGCTGCTTGCGCTGCCGCTCCGCTTCGACGAACGCCAGGAAGCGTTCGGTGTCGAGCTGGTCGTACCAGGCGTCCAGTACGCGCGACCCGGCGGCCTGCAGCATCCGCTCCCGGTAGCCGCGCACCGCGGCCAGGTTGATCTCGTGCCGTTCCTCGTCGGTGAAGCCGTTGTTGCGCCCGGCGACCTCGAAGCTCGCCGCGAGCCGCTTCACGTCCCACTCCCACGGTCCGGGCAGGGTCTCGTCGAAGTCGTTCATGTCGAAGACCATCCGGCGCTCGGGCGTGCCGAAGACCCCGAAGTTCGACAGGTGCGCGTCGCCGCAGATCTGCGTCGTGATGCCCGAGACCGGGGTGCCGGCGAGGTCGGCGGCCATGAGCAGCGCGGCGCCGCGGTAGAAGGTGAACGGCGACACGAGCATGCGCGCGTGCCGGATCGGCACGAGCTCGGGCACCCGCGTCGTCGCCTGCTCCTCGAGCAGGGCGACCGGGTCGGCGCGGCCCGCCGGAGGCGTCCAGCCCTCGTGCGACGACCGCGGGGTGCGTCGCCTGGCCTCCTTGCCGTACTCGACCCTGGCTGCGAAGTCGGTCGGTGCCGGCGGGGCGAGGCCCTCGACACCTCGCCCACCGTTCGTCGCCGTCGTCTCGTCGATGCTCATGTCACGACCTCCGCTCCCTCATCCGATCCAGGGCTTTCACTGCGCGGTCGCCCGGGGACGTCGGTCGGGATCCCGCGCGAGAAGAACAGCGACAGCAGGGCGATCACGATCAGGGCCACCAGCGAGACCCGCAGCGCCTCGATCTGCGAGTCGACGTAGACCCGCTCGAGCTCCGCCGCTTCAGCGTCGTCGAGACCCGCCTCCGCCGCGAGATCGGGCACCGACGCTGCGGGCACGATCGCCACGCCGCCGTCGGTGGCCTCCGCCACCACGACCTGCGTGTCTGCCGGCAGTTGGCTCGTCGCGACGCCGGTCGCGAACGACGTGGCGAGCGTGCCGATCAGCACCGAGCCGATGAGCGCCGTGCCGAGCGACGAGCCCAGGTTCTGGAATACGCCCTGGAGGCCGCCGACCTCGCTCGACTGCTCCTCGCCGACGCTCGACATGTTCACGTTGCCGATCTGGGAGGCGAGCAGGCCGAGTGCCGCGCCGGCGACGAACATGCCGATGCCGAAGGCCGGACTCTCGAGCTCGATGTCCACCGCGCCGAGGAGCAGGAAGGACGCCGCGACGAGCAGCACCTGGCCGACCCGGATGATCCGCCGCGGTGACCACACGAGCGCCAGGCGGGTGCCGAGGATCGAGAAGAGGATGAGCGAGATGGAGAGGGGGAAGATGCGGATGCCGGTCTGCAGGGCGTCGAGGCCCAGGGTCATCTGCAGGTAGACGGGCATCATGAAGAAGAGGCCGGCGGTCATCGCGTACTGGGCGAGCAGCACGGTGAGCCCGCTCCGCAGGCGCAGGATGCGGAACAGGGTGACATCCACGAGCGGTGGACGCCCTGCCGAGACGAGGTGCCGCTGGCGCACCACGAACGCCCAGATCAGCGCGGCGCCGGCGAGGATGAACCAGGTGGTCGGCGAGATGCCGAGCGGGGTGATCGCGGCGCCGTTGAGGAGCGGCGGGTGCAGCGGGAGGACCCAGCCCCACGTCTTGCTCTGCAGCATGCCGAACACCACGAACACCAGGCCCGCAGCGGAGAGCAGGACGCTCAGCAGGTCGATGCGCACCGGCCTGGCACCGGCGCGGTCGGTGATGCGGCGGGCGAACAGCACGACGAAGGCCATGATGACGACCTCGGCGACGAACACGTACCGCCAGCTGAAGTACGTGGTGACGAAGCCCCCGATGAGCGGGCCGGCCGCGACGGCGGCCCCGGATGCCGCGCCGATGATCGCGTAGGCCGCCACCCTCGCGTGGCCCTCGTAGTTGTCGGCGATGAGGGCGGCGATCGCGGGGATCACCAGCACGGCGCCGAGGCCTTCGACGACCGACCAGCCGAGGAACAGCACCACCACGTTCGGGCTCAGCGCCGTGGTGAGCGAGCCGATGGCGTACACGATGGAGCCGATCACGAACGCGCGCCGGCGCCCCCACACGTCTCCGAGCTTGGCGCCCAGCAGCATGAACGCCGCCATGGTCAGCGTGTAGAACGTGATGGCGGCCTGCATCGCGTCGACGGTGGTGTCGAGGTCCTCCACCACCGTCGAGATGGACACGTTCATGACGGTGCCGTCGAGCACCATCACGAACTGCGCGCTCCCGAGGATCGCGACGACCGGCCAGTTCTTCACATCGACCTCGTTCCCGCCCGACCCAGGCGACCAGCGGTTCGGCGACCCGCAGCCGCCTACGCCGATCGTGCCACCGATCGACGCAGGCGGAAAGGGCGGCTCACCGTGCGGCGACCACTCCGTACCGGAGGTACACGACGCCGGTCGCGAACCGCCGCTCGTCGCGAAGTTCCAGGTCGAGGCGGATGCCGCGTGGCAGCAGCGGCGTGCCCCCGCCGACGGCGACGGGGTGCACGAACAGGTGGACCTCGTCGACCAGGCCTGCCCGGAACGCGTGCTCGGCGAGGTGCGGACCCGAGATCGAGAGGTCGCGCGCCGCCTCGGACTTCATGCGGCGCACCGCGTCGGCGTCGAACGCCCGCTCGAGGCGGGTGCGGGGCGTTGGCACCTCCGTGAGCGTCGAGGAGTACACGACCTTGTCGGTGTCCTGCCAGATCGCCGCGTACTCCCGCTCGGGGCCGGGAAGCTCGTGCTCGGTGTCGGCGTCCTGCCAGAACCGCATCACCTCGTACATGCGACGGCCGTACAGGTAGGTTCCGATGGGTCGTTCGAGCTCGTTGACGAAGGAGTGCAGCTCGGGGTCCGGCCTGCCCCAGCTGAAGTCGCCCTGCTCATCGGCGATGTACCCGTCGAGCGACGTGATGCCCGCGCAGATCAGTGCACCCATGCGGCGCCTCCTTCGTCAGGCCTTCGGGCAGATGCCGAGCGCCTGCATGTTGGCCGTGGCCTGGTCGACCGACCACGGCAGCTCGGTGAGCGGCCGCTTGCGCCCCTCCGCGGCATCCGCCTTCGACGCGATGGAGGCCAGGGCGAACGCGGTCTCGCGCACGAAATCCGGCCCGGGCGTCGAGTTGTTGAGGGCGACGACGACCGTGAGGCCGTTGTCGGGGTCGGTGAACGCGGCGGTCAGCGCACCCGGCACCTCGCCGGCCGTCCCCCGCATCGGCCCGTACTGCAGCCCACCGATCCCGGCCGATTGCCAGGCAGGCGCGTTGCCGCCGAGCGGGATGGTGGTCCACTGCTGCTTCTCGGCCTTCTCGCTGAGGAGCGCCCCCGTGGCGAAGGCCTCGCTCAGCGTGCGGGTGTCCTCGAGGGTCGAGATCGCGCCGGCCGCCGCTCCACCCATCGAGCTCGACTGCGTCGAGTCGTCCACCAGCACGGCGCAGTCGGGGGCGCCGGTCGGCGTGATGGCCGCCGAGTAGGCCCCGAGCACCCCGGCGTGCTCGGTGACCGACGCCTGCGGCATGCGGGTCTGCTCCAGGTCGAGCGGGTCGTAGACGTACTGCGCGGCGAGGTCGGCCCACGATCGCCCGCTCGCCCGCTCGAGGGCGAAGGCGAGCAGGAGGATGCCGGTGCGGGACTCGCGCACCTGCTCGCCGGGCGGGCCGACGCGGGTGAGGGCGAGGCCGTTGGAGAGGAGCTCGTTCGGAGGCCAGATCCGCTCGGGGTTCGAGATGAACGTGCTTCGCAGCACGGGATAGTAGTCGGCGAGGCCCGACGTGTCCCGGCAGAGCTGCTCGAGCGTGATGCCGTCGAGCGAGGGGATCCAGTCGACGTACTGCTTCACTTCGTCGTCGAGCTGCACGGTGCCGGCGTCGACGAGGCGCAGGAGCACGGTGCACGTGACCTCGGTGGTCAGGGTCGCGAGCCGGAAGCTGTCGTCGACCCTCGCCGCGGGGGCCTTCTCACCGAAGCCGACGGTGCCGGATGCTCCGGTCCACTCCCCCGCCCACGGCGCCCACACCCCGGCGATGCCCCCGCTCGACCCGCTGAGCGCCACGGCCTGGTCGAGCACCGCATCGAGCCGCTCGGCCAGGTCGTCGGCGAAGGGGGCGTCGACCGGGTCGAACTTGGCGACGGGGCTGACGCTGGCGCCGAAGCATCCGCTCAGGCCGAACGCGAGCACCACCGCGGTGGCGACGGCGGGGAATCCCCGTCGACGCCGGGATGGTCCCTGTCGTTCACCCACGCAAGCCCCCCTTGCTGTGTCA
Organism: Agromyces sp. 3263; assembly: GCF_031456545.1. Taxonomy (NCBI): domain Bacteria; kingdom Bacillati; phylum Actinomycetota; class Actinomycetes; order Micrococcales; family Microbacteriaceae; genus Agromyces; species Agromyces sp. 3263. The sequence goes on along the minus strand of NZ_JAVDUV010000001.1, from coordinate 1,746,162 downwards.
GACCTGATTGTAACCCGCAGAGGGAGCACGGCCCGGGTGCCCGCGCGGCAGGATCTGCGGCCACGACCATGCCGCACGGGGCATCCGCCGACGCCGGCCACCAATCCGCGAATGGCGCGGCAGCGAACCACCCGTGCACCCCGACCACCGGGGTCACGAAGGAGGCACACCCATGCGCAATTCGCCCAACCGCATCGTCGCGACCGTGTTCGGCGCGGTCTACGTGCTCGTCGGCCTGCTCGGCTTCGCCGTCACCGGCGGCGTCGGATTCATCGCCACGGAGGGTGGACTCCTCCTGGGCGTCTTCCAGGTCAACCCGCTGCACAACATCGCGCACCTGCTCATCGGGGCCGCCCTGCTCATCGCCGGCTTCGTCGGGGTCACCGCCGCGAAGGCCGTGAACTCGATCGTGGGCGGCGCCTACCTGCTGCTCGGCATCGTCGGGTTCTTCCTGGCGGGCACCTCGGCCAACATCCTGGCGCTCAACACCGCCGACCACTTCCTGCACCTGGCGAGCGCCATCGTGCTGCTGGGCGTCGGGCTCGGAGCCGAGCGCTCCGCACGCGTGGCCGTGGCCTAGGGAGCCGGGCCATGACCGCACTGGCGACGATGGCGCGAACGTGGCCGATGCTGGCGGCGTTCGGCGCCGGCCTCGTGCTGCTCGCCCTCTCCGCCGGTGCAGGGGGAGCAGCGGGAGGCGTCCTCGCGGCCGTCGGCGTCGTCGCACTCGCGTGGGGCGTCCTCTCGCTGCACCGCGGCCGGCCCGTTCTTCCCGGTGCCGCCCTCGGGGTCGGCGTCGCGGTGCTCGTGGGTGCCGCCGTGCTCGTCGGCACCGGCCTGGCCGGGACGGCCGGCGTCCCGGCCGGTCCTCTGCTCGCGGCCTCCGTCTTCGCCGCGGTCGTCGCCGGCGACTCCGCCCTCGTCGTGCGCCGCCGCGCTCGGGCCATCGGCCCGGGTGCCGCGGCGAACGGGGCACCGAATGCCGCCGGCCGCCCGGCGATCGACGGCCGCCGGTCGCTCGTGGGACTCGTGGCGGGGGCGCTGCTCGTCGCCGGGCTGGCGACCCCGGCGCTCGCGGCAACCGAGGCGGGACGCCTCGCGGTGCCGCACGGCGAGCACGGCGGTGCGGGCTCGTCGTCGACGCCCGAACCGGCACACCACCATTGACGGTTTCACCCGACGGCCCACCGGCGGCCCACTGACGGCGGCCGGGAGTGCGTGGCGATGACGCTCCCGGTCGCTCCCCCGGGGGCGGCGCGGGAGCAGGATCCCGGGCCGCCCCTCCCCGGGTTGCGATCGTTCGCGGCCCCTCCCGGGGTTGCGATCCTTCGCGGCGTCGGCGCTCGTCGCCGGCGTCGGCGCTAATCGTCGGCGTCGGCGCTCGTCGTCGGCGTCGGCGCTCGTCAGCCGGCTGCGTCCGCCGCGTCCGTGGCACCGACATCCGCCCCGATCTCGCGGAGCGCGCCGGCCATGAACCGCTCGACGTCGCGGTCGACGATGATGTCGCTCGGGCGCAGCGGCCGGCTGAGGTAGAGACCGTCGAGCGCCGTGAGCCGGCTCAGCGCGACGTAGGTCTGGCCCGGGCTGAACGCGCGCGGCCCGAGGTCGACGATCGCGGTCTCGTAGCTCGCGCCCTGCGACTTGTGGATGGTGACCGCCCACGCCAGCCGCAGCGGGTACTGGGTGAACTCGGCGACGATCTCGCGATGCAGCTTCTTGGCCGTCGCGTCCCACGAGTAGCGGTACTTCTCCCAGGTGACGGGCTCGACCTCGTGCTCCTCGCCGTCGATGTCGACCCGCACCTCGCGCTGCAGCGACGTGACCGTGCCGATCGTGCCGTTCACCCAACGAGGGCCGTCGCCGCGTACCGCGGTGTCATTGCGCAGGAACATGACCTGCGCGCCGAGCTTCAGCTCGAGCCGCTCGTCGGCGGGGAACGTGCGCCCGCCGAAGTCGCCGTTCACCTCGGCCTCGTTCGCGATCGACTGGCCGGGCAGGCGGTGCAACTGCGAGTGGTTGATGCGGTTCACGGTGCCGTTCGTGGTCGCCAGGGTGATCGCGCCCTGCTCGGGCAGCGGGCGGCGGGCGCCGACGTCGTTGAGCACGCCCGCGATCTCGGCCGTGACCGCGCCGTGCCGCACCGCGTTGAGCATGACCTTGAACTCGTCGTCGTGCTGGCGGTGCACCTCGCCGAGCTCGTAGATGCGCAGGTCTGCCTCGTTCCACACCTTCGCGTCGAAGAACCACATCGACCGGTAGGTGTCGGCGAAGTAGCGCCGCTCGTCGCCACTCCCGGGCACCGGCGCGAGCTGGTAGGGGTCGCCGAACAGCACGACCTGTGCACCGCCGAACGGCTCGAACGGCCGCTGCCTGGCCTGGCGCAGCGACCGGTCCATGGCATCCATGAGGTCGGCGTTGACCATCGAGACCTCGTCGATGACGAGCGTGTCCATCGCGTTGAGGATCTTGCGCACCGCGTCGTTCTGGTCGATGTCGTGGTCGGCGATGACCCCGATCGGCAAGCGGAACAGGGAATGGATCGTCTGCCCGCCCACGTTGAGCGCGGCGACCCCGGTGGGCGCGCAGATCACGATCTGCTTCGCCGTGTGCCAGTTCAGGTGGTTCAGCAGGGTCGACTTGCCGGTGCCCGCGCGCCCGGTGACGAACACGTGCTCGCGGGTGCCCTCGATGGCCTGGAACACCGCGGCCTGTTCGCGGGTGAGGGTGACGTTCTGCACTGGTTGCCTTCGGCGAGCGGATGCCGCGCGCGGCTCTCGCGGCGACGACGCCCGAGCGGGCGCGCTCCCACTGTAACCGCGCGGCACGCAGCCGCGTTCGTGCCGGTCCGGATGGTCCCATGCGCACCGTCCGCGGCCCGGCGGTGGAGGACGGGTCGCGCGGCCGGCCCCACATAGACTGTGCGGGTGGGGAGCTCGGTCGTGCGCGAGGGTCGCTTGTCCCTCGCGGCCGTCGCGGGGTGGCTGTGCCTCGCCGTGCTCGTCGTCGGGGCGTTCCTCGCCGCACTCGGCGCCCTGAACCAGACCATCTACGGCGCGTCCAGCTTCGTCGAGCGCTACCTCGAGGCCATCGCCGACGACGACATCGCCGCGGCATCCACGACGCCCGGCGTCGCACTCGACGCCGACGAGCTCGCCGCGCTCGGCCTGCCCGCGAACGTCTCCACCGCGATGTTCCGTTCCGGCGTGGTCGAGGCCGGGCCCGAGGACGTGCGCATCCTCAGCGACGTCGCGGGCGACGACGGCACGCACTCGGTCACGGCGAGCTACCGCCTCGACCTGGCGATCGTGGAGACGACGTTCGACGTCCGCCCCATCGAGCCGCTCTACGGGGTGCTCAACCGGTGGGAGTTCGCGGTCAGCCCGCTGGCCGTCATCGACGTCGCGGCGGCGCACAACCCGCTCTTCACCGTCGGCACGCTGACGCTCGACACGCGCGCCAACAAGACGGGTGACGAGCTCACCGCGTTCACGCAGACCGCGCCCTACCTCGCCATCGCCCCCGCGGTCTACGAGTTCGGCTACACCTCGACGCTCCTCGAGGCGGTGCCCGTGCCGCTCACCGTCGAGCCGTCGAGCCGGCCGGCCGTCACCGTCGACTCCGAGCCCACCGAGACGTTCGTGCAGCGCGTGCAGGTGAAGGTCGACGACTACCTGCAGCAGTGCACGACCCAGGCGGTGCTGCAGCCGGCCGGGTGCCCCTTCGGCGTCGAGATCGACGACCGCGTCATCGGCGACCCCGTGTGGACCATCGTCACCAGTCCGCAGGTCACGCTCACCGCCGGCGAGACCGCGTTCGAGATGCCGCCCACCGAGGGCGTCGCCCACATCTCCGTCGAGGTGCAGTCGCTCTTCGACGGCGACATCTCGCAGTTCGAGGAGGACGAGCCGTTCCTGCTCGCCCTCAGCGCGACGATCCGGCCCGACGGCAGCATCGCGATCCAGCTGAAGTGACGATGAGCGGATGCCGCGGCATCCGCTGACCGCCTCAGCTGCGGTTCGCGTCCTGCCGGGCGATGGCCGCGAGCCGCGCGTTATACGCCTCGAGTTCGGCGTCGCCCGTGCGATCGGCGTGCCGGTCGCTGCGGCGGGACTCCTTCTCGTCGCTGCGCGACCACTGCACCGCGACGGTGATCGCGAGCGCCACGGTCGGGATCTCGCCCACCGACCACGCGATGCCGCCGCCCATCTGCTGGTCGGCGAGCGCATCGGTGCCCCACCCCATCGCGCCGTACCAGTCGGCGAGCAGCAGGCCCGTGCCCGACATGATCGCGAGGCCGAAGAACGCGTGGAAGGCCATGGTGCCGAGCAGCAGCACCAGGCGGAACGGGTAGGGCAGGCGGTAGGGCACCGGGTCGATGCCGATGAGCGACTGCACGAAGAGGTAGCCGGTGATCAGGAAATGCCCCACCATCCACTCGTGGCCGATGTGATCGACCATCGACCACCGGAACAGCGGTGAGTAGTAGAACACCCAGAGCGACCCGGCGAAGAGCGCGGCCGCGACGAGCGGGTTGGCGATGATCGACGCGAACTTCGAGTGCACGGCCAGCAGGATCCACTCGCGGCCGCCGCGCGAGCCGTCCTTCCTCGGGCGGATCGCCCGTGCCGCGAGCGTGACGGGCGCGCCCGGCACGAGCAGTACGGGCACCGCCATGGTCAGCGCCATGTGCGCGCCCATGTGCGCCGAGAAGAGGTATTCCTCGTAGACGCTGACGCCGCCGCTGGTGATGTAGGCGAGCAGCAGCAGGCCGCACACCCACAGCACCGCCCGGTAGATCGGCCAGTGGTCGCCGCGTCGGCGCAGCCGCCACACCCCGGCCAGGTAGAAGAAGATGCCGAAGCCGCACGCGAGCACCCAGATGAGGTCGGGACTCCACTCGGTGAAGTACCGCGTCCACTCGGGCCACGGCGGCAGCGGCTGGCCGGTGAGGATCTCGGCCGGCGTGCGGGCGAGCGAGCCGGCCGCATCCTCCGACACCGGGGTCGCCGTGCGGGCGAGCGCCGCGGCGACACCCGACGCGAGCCCCATGAACGCCAACTCGACGACGACGAGCAGCCAGAAGTCGCGCGCGGGCGAGGCGCCGGGCCGCGACATCCGGCCGATGAGGAAGCGGCGCTGCACCGCGCCGAACAGGCCGAGGGCGACGAGCGCGGCGACCTTGACCAGCACGAGCACGCCGTAGGGGGTGCCGAGCTCGTCCCACGTGCCGATGCGCAGCGCCGCGCCGGCGTAGCCCGAGACGGCCACCACGATGAAGCAGATGAGCGCCACCGTCGAGTACCGCGCGAGCACGACCGGCAGCCGGTCGGCGTCGAGGCGGTTCCGCAGCAGCACGATCGTGAGCAGCCCGCCGACCCACGCGGCGACGAAGGCGAGGTGCAGTCCGAGGGCGGCGATCGCGGCGTTGTGACCCGCGGCGCCGGCGGCGTGCCCCTGCTGCGCCATCGGCACGAGCGCGGTCACCGCGAGCACCGTGACGAAGATCAGCGCCGTGTGGTTGCGCACGGCGAAGCACAGCACCGTGACCGCCGCCGCGACGAGCGTGGTGGTCAGCCACGCCTCGCCGAGCTCGATCGACGTGACGAACTGCCCGAGCTTCTGCCCGAACGCCTCGCCCAGATCGAGGGGCTCCCCGGTCACCACGAGGAATGTGAACAGGCCGGTCGCAGCGCTGGCGACGGTGAGCACGGCAGCGGATGCCGCGGCCACATCGAGCGCGAGGTCGAACTCGGGCCGCTTCGGGCTGAGCGCCCACACCGCCATCACGAGCGCGCCGATCATGCCCGCGGCGCCGAGGTTCACGAAGAGCTTGGCGACCGGGAGTCCGAAGCGGGCGATCGGACCTGGATCCTGGATGGGGTACGGCGCCGCGCCGCCGCCGTACGCGAGGCCCGCGAACGTCGCGAGGAGCGCGACGAGGATGAGCACGGCGGGGCCGAGCACGCGGACGGAGCGGGGCACCGAACCAGCCTAGACGCCGCTTCCCGTGTGCCCGCCCGGAGCGTGCGCTCGCAGCATCCCGGCGCCCGCGGCACCCGCTCGCATCGGAACCACGAAGGGGCATGCGGCGCTCGGCCGCATGCCCCTTCGGGAGTCTCGAATGCTACTTGGCGGCAGCCTTGAGCTTCGAGCCCGCCGAGATCTTGACCGAGTGGCCGGCCGGGATGTCGATGGTCGCGCCCGTCTGCGGGTTGCGGCCGGTGCGAGCGGCACGCGAGGTGCGCTCGACGGCGAGCCAACCCGGGATGGAGACCTTCGTGTCCGAACCGACGGACTCGGCGAGCGCGTCGAAGAGACCGCCGAGCACGGCGTCGACGGTGGCCTGGCTCTGCCCGGTCGACGCAGCGATCTTCGCGACGAGCTCGGTCTTGTTCAGCGACTTGTCAGCCATTGAATGTCCTCCTCGGACTTCCGCTGTTTCGGTACAGCTATCTGTGAATTCTCGGGAACGATCGTTCAACCGCCCCCGTGGCCGATCGGGCCGCCTCGAATGTAGCAGAGATCCCCGGAATGACGCGGATTTCGAGCCCATTGGGGCACCTTCGGCCCGGCGTGTCGCCGAGCGGATGCCGCGGATCGCCCCGTGCGCGGTGCCGGCGCGGACGCGCATCCGTCGCCGGGGACGACGAGAGGGGCGCCCCGGGAAACCCGGGACGCCCCTCTCGGTGAAGCGTGAGGCGCGGTGGCCTACCAGCTCGACTTGGTGATGCCGGGCATCTCGCCACGGTGGGCCATGTCACGGAAGCGGACGCGCGAGACGCCGAACTTCGTGAGCACGCCACGGGGGCGGCCGTCGATGGCGTCACGCGAACGGACGCGAACCGGCGACGCGTTGCGGGGCAGCTTCTGCAGGCCCACGCGAGCGGCCTCGCGGCTCTCGTCGGTGCCGTTCTCGTCGACCAGCGCCTTCTTCAGTTCGAGGCGCTTCGCCGCGTAGCGGTCGACGATCACCTTGCGCTGCTCGTTGCGCGCGATCTTGCTCTTCTTCGCCATGTCTTAGCGCTCCTCTCGGAAGTCGACGTGCTTGCGCACCACGGGGTCGTACTTCTTGAGCACGAGACGGTCGGGGTTGTTGCGACGGTTCTTGCGGGTCACGTAGGTGTACCCGGTGCCGGCCGTCGAACGGAGCTTGATGATGGGACGGATGTCCTGCTGCTTCGCCATTAGAGCTTCACCCCACGAGCCTGGATGTCCTTGATGACGGCCTCGATGCCACGAGCGTCGATCACCTTGATGCCCTTGGCGGACACGTTCAGGGTGACGTTACGACGAAGCGAGGGCACGTAGTACGTCTTCTTCTGCACGTTCGGGTCGAAGCGGCGCTTCGTCCGGCGGTGCGAGTGCGAGATGTTGTGTCCGAAGCCGGGAACGGCTCCGGTCACCTGGCACACTGCTGCCATTGGTCTTTCCTCCAATACCGAGGGGCGGATGCCCCTCCCAAGGTCTCTTGTCTGCTGACGTTCCCCACGCCGAATTCCGCGATTTCTCGCGGTGCTCGTGGTGGGAATGTCGCGGTCTGGGCAGTGGAAGTGCCCAGCCAAACGTCGAGTCTACCAGACCGCCTGATCGCGGGCCGAATCGAGCGGATGCCGCGAGCGCTGCGCCGCGGCACCCGGAGGCGTAGCCTGACGCGCATGGCGACATGGGACGACGTGCGCGAGCTCGCGCTGAGCCTGCCCGAGGCGAGCGAGCACGTCTCGCGCGGGAACCTCGAGTGGAAGGTGCGCGGCAAGGCATTCGTGCTCGAGCGGCCGCTGCGACGCGCCGACCTCGACGCGCTCGGCATCGAGGCACAGGCCGGCCCCGTGCTCGCGGCGAAGACCGAGGACGAGGCGGTGAAGCTCGCGCTCGTCGCGGAGGATCCGACCGTGTTCTTCACCACGCCCCACTTCGACGGCTACGCCACGGTGCTCGTGCACCTCGACCGCATCCCGCGGCGCCGGCTGTCGGAACTCGTCGCCGAGGCCTGGGCGGCCGCCGCGCCCGAGAAGCTCGTGCGCGAGTACCTGCGGCACAACGTCGACTAGGCCACCCGTTCGGGGACTGACGGCCCGGCGAGGCGACCGCTAGGGTACGAGCCGAGTCGGGCCGACCCGAGTGCGCCCGACGCGAAGGAGCGTTCGATGAAGCGCGCTGCATCGATCCTCGCCTGTGCCGCGACGACGACGCTGTTGCTGGGCGGGTCCGGCGCGGTTCCGGCGTTCGCGGCCGACTGGGCACCGAGCACCTTCGCCGAGCTCGAGAGCGCGCTCGCCACGTGCGCCGACGGCGACACGGTCGCGCCCACCGGCGATCTCACCGGTGGGCGGCTGGTCGCAGCCTGCGAGGTCACGCTCGACCTCGCCGGCCATGCGCTCGTCGCCCAGGGCATCGTGATCGCCTCCGGCACCGTCCTCACCATCACGGCCACCGGAGGAGGCTCCCTCGTGTCGAGCGGCTTCGGGTCGGGCGCCGGGATCCAGGTTCCGACGGGGTCGGGCCTCGTCATCGAGGGCGGCACCATCGTGGCGCGGGGCGACAGCGAGCTCGACACCAGCGACGGCATCGCGGCCGCAGGAATCGGCGGGGGCCTCCTGCTGGATGGCGACGGCATCCTCTCCAGCGGAGTCGGCGACATCACCATCGACGACGGAACCGTCACCGCGATCGGCGGGGACGAGGTGACGCTCGGCGGCGGCGCCGCCGGTATCGGCGGGGCCTGGGAGACGGACGTCGCCGGCGGGCTGCTCACGATCAACGGCGGTGACGTCGAGGCGCTCGGCGGCGGCGCCGATCCGGCCGTTCCCGGGCCGCCCGATGCCGATGGCGTCGGGATCGGGGGCACCGCCGGCTTCGACGTCGTCGTCAACGGCGGCACGGTCAGCGCCACCGGCGGCGTGGCCAGCGCCGGTATCGGCGGCCGCCCGTCCCAAGGGGGTGCGGACGTGAGCATCACCGGCGGGGTGGTGACCGCCGTGGGCGGCCACACCGCGGTCGGAGCGGGCGCGTCGGGCACCGCGTTCGGCTCGCTCGTCGTCGGCGCCGGCGGCGTGCTGCGCGTGCCGTCGGGCCCATTCGTCATCTCGGCCGACGCCTCGATCGGCGAGCCCGAGATCGTCATCGAGCAGGGCGGGGCCCTGCTCGGAACCGAGGCCGACCCGACGATCGGCGCGGCACTCACCGGCGACGGCGAGATCGACAACCACGGTGTCATCGCACTCGACGGAACGCTGATCGCCGACACGCTCACGGTGACCGACCACGACTATGAGGTCGGGTTCGACCCGCAGGACGGCGACCCCGTGGCATCCGTGCGGCTCTTCGCGCCCGACTTCGCCACCGGATACCGCGCCATTCCCCCGCCGCCGGCGGGGATGGCCTGGACCACCGCGGCCGACGGGTCGGGTGTGCTCTTCACCGACACCACTCCGGTCACCTCCGACGTGACGCTGTACGCGGTGGATGAGACGTACCCGGAGCTCGCAGCCGCGCTCGCGGAGTGCACCGACGGTTCCACCGTCGTCGTACCCGAAGACCTCTCCGGCCCACCGCTCGTCATCGGCTGCGCGGTCACGCTGGATCTCGCCGGCCACACCCTCGCGCCCGACTTCATCGACGTGCTCGGCGGTGCGCACCTCATCGTCGACGACGCGGTCGGCGGGGGGCGACTGGACGCGCTGCACCCTGCCGATCCCTCCGACGCCGGCATCCACGTTCCGCCCACCGCGGCGCTCACCGTACGTGCGGGCACGATCACCGCGGAGGGCGACCGCGGCGCGGCCGTGGGCGGTGGGACCACGGACTCCCTCGGCGAGGCCGCGGGCACCATCAGGATCGAGGGAGGCACGGTCAACGCGAGCGCGACCAACGGCGGGGCCGGCATCGGCGGCGGACTGGGGTACTCGGGCGGCGGGGGCGGGGGCGACGTGACCATCACCGGGGGTGAGGTCACCGCTCGGAGCCTGTTCGGCGGTTCGGGCATCGGGGGCGGGAGCGGCTATGCCAGTGGCGGCGGCATCTTCCCGGGCGGGCCCGGCGGGTCGGTGACGGTCACGGGTGGCACCGTCGACGCGTACGGGGTCGCGAGCGGCATCGGCGGCGGCATCTACAACGCGGGCGGCACGGTCGTCGTCTCCGCCGGCACCGTCACGGCGAGCGCGGCCTATGGCAGTGCGATCGGGGGCGGCGGGTCCATCGCCGGATTCGGGTCGCTGACGCTGGCGGGCGGCATGCTGCACGTTCCGACGGGGTCGCTGCTCGTCCCAGACTCGGACGCGACGGCAGCCGAGATCACCATCGGGTCCGGCGGTGTGCTGTCGGGTTCGGATGCCACTCCCACCGTCGGCGCGAACATCGCGGGCGACGGCCAAATCGACAACCACGGGGTCATCGCGTTCGACGGCGCGAACGTCGGGGACGCGATCACGGTGAACGACCACGACTATCTCGTCGCGTTCGACCCGCAGGACGGCGGCCCCTTGGCATCCGTGCGCCTCTTCGCCCCCGACTTCCAGAGCGGGTACCGCACGATCCCCGCGATCGGCGCGCCGGATGCCTGGAACACCGCCGCCGACGGCACTGGCGGCTGGTTCGCCGCCGACACGGCCGTCACGGCCGACACCACGCTCTACGCGGTCACTGACGCGACCCTGTCGCTGGTCGCCTCGAGCGACCGGGTCTCGCAGGGTGGCTCGCTGAGCTTCGAGGTCACCGGCCTCGACCACGAGGGCGACCCGGTGGACACGAGCGCGGTCGTGCTGTCGAGTTCGGTCGCGACCGACGTCGTCGACGGGCTCACCGTGACGTTCCCGCACGCGAGCCCGCACGTCATCACCGCGACGCTCGGCGATGCCACGGCGGCGGTGACGGTCGAGGTGATTCCCGCCGCCGCCCAGCCGGCCTCGCTGTCCTCGACCGGGGTCGACCCTGCGCCGGCGCTGTCGGCCGCGGCGCTCCTGCTGTTCACGGGAGCCGCGCTGATGCTCGGTCTGATGCTCGGTCGTCGCCGACGGATGCCTCGGGCCGGCCGCTGACCGACCCGCCCGGGCCTCGGGACCCGCCCGGGTCTCGGACGCCTATGCCGCGTCGCTCTCGAAGACCGGGCCGATGAGCCGCTCGTGCCGCACGAGCGGTCGACGCGACAGGATGGCGGCGGTGAAGAAGCACAGGCCGCCGATGAGGGTGCCGAAGTTCGCCCAGAACAGGCTGACGTAGTCGTCGGTCTCGGGCACCACGTACGCGCCGACCGCCGACACCGCGAAGGCCACCGATCCCACCATGTTCAGCCACGCGCCATGCCAGGTGCGGGCGTGCGGATCCCAGAGGAGCAGGCGGTGTCGCGTGGCCGCCACCGCCAGCGCGCTCGAGACCAGGAAGGCGATCGACCCGAAGGCGTCGGGGCGCCACCCCGCCCCGATCGTGTCGGGCCGGGCGATGGCCGCAGCGAGCGCGACGCCCGTGCTGACGTTGAAGCAGAGGGTGCCGACGAACTGGATCGCGGCCGACCACCAGTCCGCCCGGTCGGCGAGGCTGGAGTCCGCGCGCGGCGGGCGGCGGCCGCTCAGGCTCAGCTGGATGAAGCCCGCGGCGGTGAAGAACAGCGAACCGACGAAGAAGGTGATGCCGACCCACACGGCTCCGACCCACTCGACGTAGGCAGGCAGCGCCCCCGCCACGAAGCAGAGGGACCCGATCGCGAAGCCCCAGGCCTCGCGGCGCAGCCGCAGCGGCTCTCCGTCGGTCGACGGATCGGGTCGGGATGCCGTCGGCGTCTCGTCCCGTGCCGCGTCCTCGTCCATGCCGGCTCCCTTCGGCCTCGCGCTAGCCCGCGCCGAGCAGCTTCGTGCAGTTCGCGCACAATCCGAACACGTCGACGACGTGGGCCGCGCCCGTGAACCCGTGTTCGGCGGCCACCCGCCTCGCCCACGTCTCGACCTCGTCGGCCGCGATCTCCACCGTGAGCCCGCAGTTGCGGCAGATCAGGTGGTGGTGGTGGCCGGTCGTGCTGCAGGCCCGGTAGAGCGCCTCGCCCTCGGGCGACTGCAGCGAGTCGGCCTCGCCGTTCGACGCGAGGTCGCCGAGCGCCCGGTAGACCGTCGCCAGCCCGATCGGCGAACCGTTGGCGTGCAGTGACGAGTGCAGCGCCTGCGCGCTGATGAACCCCTCGGTCTCGTCGAGGGCCTCGCGAACGGCTTCGCGTTGCCAGGTGTTGCGCTTCATGCGATGCGTGCGTCCTCTGCGGTCTCCACGGGTATGGCGACCCGGTTCCACGGTAGTGCGCGCAGCTTGGAGATGCCCAGCGCGAGCACGAAGAAGGCGGTGGCGGCGATCACGATGCTGGGGCCGGCCGCCACCACGAACGCGCGCGATGCGAGCACCCCGATGACGCCGGATGCCGCACCGATGAGCGGTGCCGTCCAGAGGATGCCGCGGTACGTCGGCACCACGAGCCGGGCCGCGGCGGCAGGGGCGGCGATGAGCGCGATCGCCAGGATCGCCCCGACCGCGGGCAGGGCGCTCACCACGGTCGCGGCGGTCAGGCCGAGCACGAGCAGTTCGATGGGCCACTCGCGATAGCCTGCGGCGCGGAATCCCGACGGATCGAACGTCGAGAACGCGATCTCCTTGCCGAATGCCGCCACCGCGATCACGGAGATGAGGGCCACGGATGCCGCGAGCGCGACATCCGCGTCGGTCACCGTCAGGATCGACCCGACCAGCAGCGACTCGGCGCGCACCGGGAGTCCGGGGATCACGGCCTGCAGGATCGCCCCTGCTGCGAACCCGCCCGTCAGGACGATGCCCGCGGCAACCTGCGCGCCCTGGCGCCGCACGCGGGCGATGACGGACATCACGGCCACGAGCACGACGGATGCCGCGGCCGCACCGAGCGGCACGCTCACGCCGAGCGCGGCGGCCGCCACCGCCCCGGGGTAGGTGCCGTGGGTCAGGGCCTGTGCGAAGAAGGTGCGCCGGCGCAGCACGACGAGGGAACCGACGAAGCCCGCACCGGCGCCGATGACGACGGCGGCCACGAGCGCCCGCTCGAAGTAGCCCATCAGCGCCCCTCCCCCGCCGGGGAGGACGCGCCCGTCGCAGGCTCGATCGGCGCCCGGGTCACGGACTGACGGCGGTCGCCCGCCCGATCGGCGATCCACCGCGCGCCGAGCACCACGGCGTAGGCGCCGACGAAGACCGCGACGATGGTGCTGCCGGCCGGCAGGTCCACGCCGCCGCCGACGGAGGCGGCGAATCCCACCGCCAGGCCGAGCCAGGCGCAGACCGCGCCGAACACGGCGGCCGCCGGGAAGAGCCGCCAGAGCCGCCGCGTCATCAGCCGGGCGGCGGCCCCGGGGACGATCAGCAGCGCCAGCACGAGGAGCGTGCCGACCGTGCTCGCGGCCGCCACCACGACGAGTGCCACGGCGCCGTTGAGCAGGAGGTCGAGGCGCAGGGCGGAGTCGCCCGAGGCGAGGCTGCCGCGCGCGTCGAACGCACGGAACAGCTGCTGCTTCATGGTGACGGCGACGGCGAGCAGGGCGACGGCGCAGACGCCGATGAGCGGCAGCACCTCCTCGGGCGGGATCGTGAGCACTCGCCCGAAGAGCAGCGCCTCGAGTTCGCCGGCGTAGTCGTCGCTCCGCGAGACGACGATGACGCCGACGCTGAAGGCTGCGGTCAGCACGATCGCGATGGCGGCATCCGAGGTGACTCCGGCCCGGTCGAGCAGCGTGAGCACCACCGCCGCGACCAGTGCGGCGATCGCCGCGCCGGGGAGGAGCCCGGCGGTGCCTGCCACCGCCAAGCCGATCGCGAGCCCGGGGAACACGGCGTGCGTCAGCCCGTCGCTGATGAACTCGAGACCACGGAGGTTGACGAGCACGCCGACGATGCCCGCGACGACGGCGAGCACGAGCATGACGAGGAGCGCTCGAGCCATGAACGGCACGGTGAAGGCCGTGAACAGCGCCTCCCCGAGGCTCACGCGGGCCCACTCCCCCACCGTGCGCGCACGCCGGCGGGTGCATATGCCGAACGCGGCATCAGTGGCCCTCGTGGCCGGGCACGACCAGCGTGTGCTCGTCGATCTCGACCTCGACGCCCTCGAAGCACTCCTGCACGTTGCCGAGCGTGAGCACGTCGTCGACGGGGCCGAAGGCGAGCTGCGTGCCGTTGACCAGCACCACGCGATCGCAGACGACGCGGGCCAGCTCGAGGTCGTGGGTCGACACGAGGACCGCCACGCCCTGGGCCTTCAGCGTGCGGATGGTGGCGATGAGCGCGTCGCGGTTGGGCTGGTCGAGGCCGTTGAAGGGCTCGTCGAGCAGCAGGAGCCGCGGCTGGGCCGCGAGCGCCCGGGCGAGCAGTCCGCGCTGCCGCTGGCCGCCCGACAACTCGCCGAACGGACGCTTCGCGAGCTCGCCCAGTCCCACGGCGTCCAGGGCGGCCCTCACCGCGGCCCGGTCGGCACGACCGGGCCACCTGAACAACCCGAGCCGTCGATACCGGCCCTGCATCACGACCTGCTCGAGGCTGATCGGGAAGTCGGGGTCGAGCTCGGTGGACTGCGGCAGAAAGCCGATCATTCCGTTCCGGGCATGTTCGCCCGAGCCGGCGATCTGCATGCTCCCCTCGGTGAGCGGAACCAGCCCGAGCACGCCGTTCAGCAGCGTCGACTTGCCCGCGCCGTTCGGACCGATCAGGGCGACCGCGTCGCCGGGGGAGACGTCGAGCTCCAGCCCCGACACCCCCGAGCCGCCCGGATGGGTGAAGGCGGCACCCCTCAGGCGCAGCACGGGCGACTCGGTCATGGGGTCATCCTTGCAGCAGTGCCGGAAGGGGGGAAGGCGTGACGCCCCACGACTCGAGGATGCGGGTCGCGTTGTGCACCTGGCTGCCGAGGTACGTCTCACCGGCCGAGCCCGCGACACCGAGCGAGTCGCCGTAGAGCGCGTCGTCACCGGAGTAGACCGTCACGCCGGCCTCGCGGGCGATGGTGGCCGCGGCCTTCGGCGAGATCGACGCCTCGGAGAACACGGCCTGCACCCCCGTCGCACGGATCTTCTCGACGAGGGCGTCGATCTCGGCCGCGCTGGGTTCGGCGTTGTCGTCGAAGCTCGGGATGACACTGCCGACGAACGTGAGCCCGTACGCGTCGATGAAGTAGGTGAAGGCGTCGTGGTTCGTGACGAGCAGCCGCTCGGCAGGCGGCACCGTCTCGACGTTCTCACGGATCCAGGCGTCGAGCGCGTCGAGCTTCGCCACGTAGGCCTGCTCATTCGCCTCGACCGCTGTCGCGTCGATGCCGGGCACGTCGGCCAAGCCCGCGGCGATGGTCTCCACCATGTGCACGGCGAGCGCCGGATCGGTCCAGATGTGCGGGTTTCCGGCGCCGTGGTCGTGACCTTCATGAGCGGATGCCTCGTCGGCGTGCTCATCGCCGTGCGCGTCGCCCGTGTGCTCGTGGCTCGCGTGCTCGCCGGCGGCATCCGTGGAGTGGTCGTGGTCATCGGTGCCGAACAGCTCGATGCCAGTGCTGGCGTCGATCAGCACGCCGTCGAAGCCCGAGGCGCTCACCGCGTCGTCGAGCCAGCTCTCGAGGCCGGCGCCGTTCACCACGAGGGCATCTGCTTCGCTCAGCGCGAGCAGCTGGGCGGCGGACGGGTCGAAGCTGTGCGCGCTCTGCGCCGGCGCCAGCAGCTGCGTCACCTCGACGTCGTCTCCGACGACCGCGCGCGTGAAGTCCCCCACCTGCGTCGTCGTCGCCACGACCGACGGCCCACCGCTGCCCTCTTCGGATGCCGCGGGGCTGGCGCACGACGCGAGCGCGAGCGCACCCGCGGATGCCATGGCGACCGTCGCGATCGTCGTGCGCAGGCCGTGGCGAGCACCGGAGCGACGGGAGATCATGATGCGAGGCTATCCGCTATTGATAATGATTGTCAAAAGCATGTGACCACGCCATCGGCCCGCCTACCTCGCGTGAACTCTTCGTGACGAACCACCGAGCACCTGTGGACGGATGCGACGAGTGTCACACCGACGTGCAAGCATGAAGCACGTGGATACGACGACGGCCCCGCTCACGTTGCATCCCTTCACCGTCGGCGATGCCGAGCGGCTCCTCTCCGGCAAGGTCGATCCGCACGACGGTTGGGAGGGCGGTTACGCGTTCACCGACGAGCCCGAGCTCCTCCGTGAGTACGTTCGCGCCGTGCGCGAGACCGGCGACCCGGCCCCGTTCGGGCCGCACCTGGTGCGACGCTCGAACGACGGCGCCACCATCGGCGGCGTGAACGTGTTCGGGCCGCCGGCCGCCGACGGCTCGGTCGAGTTCGCCTTCGGGCTCGTCCCGGCGGTGCGCGGGCAAGGGCTCGCGATCCACGCGGTGATCGCCGTGGTCGAACTCGTGCGCACGACGGGCGCGCGGGCCGCCCGCGCCGAGTGCGAGATCGCGAACCTTCCGGCGCGACGCGTGCTCGAGAACGCCGGGCTCGTCGAGGCGGGTCGCAGCGACGACTCGATCATCTACGAGATCCGGTTCTGACCGGCCTCACTCGAGGAGGAGCGCGGGCTCCTCGATGATCGAGGCGACGTCGGCCAGGAAGCGGCTCGCCACGTCGCCGTCGACGACGCGGTGATCGAAGGACGCCCCGATCGTGGTCACGAACCTCGGTCGCACCTCGCCGTCGACCACCCACGGCTTCTGCTTGATGGTGCCGAGCGCCACGATCGCGACCTCGCCGGGATTGAGGATCGGCGTGCCTGTGTCCATCCCGAACACGCCGATGTTCGTGATCGTGATGGTGCCGCCCTGCATCTCGGCCGGCTGGGTCTTGCCCTCGCGCGCCGTGAGCGTCAACTGCTCGAGGGCGGTCGCAAGCTCCACCATCGTCATCGCCTGGGCGTTCTTGACGTTCGGCACGAGCAGGCCTCGGGGCGTGGCCGCCGCGACGCCGAGGTTCACGAAGTGCTTGACGATGATCTCCTCGTCGGTCCACTGCGCATTGACCGACGGGTTCCGGCGTACAGCCCAGATCATGGCCTTCGCCATGATCAACAGCGGCGACACGCGGACGCCGGCATAGTCGGGCGACGCCTTGAGCCGCTTGATGTACTCCATCGTGCGGCTGGCGTCGACGTCGACGAAGACCGATACATGCGGTGCGGAGTATGCACTCTGCACCATCGCGGCGGCGATCGCCTTGCGAACGCCCTTCACGGGGATGCGGGTCTCGCGGCCCGCGGGAGCCTCGGGCGTCTGGATGTTGCGGAACACGCTGGCCTGGCTGGCCTCGCGGATCACGTCGTCGCGGGTGACGTCGCCGATCGGTCCGGTCGGCATGACCCGCGAGAGGTCGACCCCGAGGTCCTTCGCCAGCTTGCGGATGGGCGGCTTCGCGATGACGGGCATGCCCGAGTCGGGTCGCGATGCCGGCGCGGGCGCCGCCCCGCCTGCGGCAGTGCCGATGGCCGGCGCGGACACGGTCTGCGCCGGGGGAGCCGCCGGTGCCGCGAGGTGCTCGTGCGCGCCGCCGGGGGAGGGGTGCCGGGAGCGACGCGTCGCGTGCGGGCCCGACGAGCCGTGCCCGACGAGCACCGCGCCGCCTCCCTCCGACGGCGCCGGTGCGTGCGAGGCGACGGTTGCGCCCGCGGCGGGCGAAGCGGGGGCGGGAGCCGGAGCTGATGTGGCGGCGGCACCGGCGCCCGACGAAGCGGTCGGTGCGGGTGCCCCCGCGGCGGTCACCGAGGCATCCGTCTGGATCACGAGGATGGGGGTGCCGACGTCGACCGTCTTGCCTTCGTCGACGAGCAGTTCGGACACGACGCCCTCGAACGCGCTCGGGAGCTCGACGAGCGACTTCGCCGTCTCGATCTCGACGAAGACCTGATCGAGCGCGATGCGATCGCCGGGGGCGACGCGCCACTGCACGATCTCGGCCTCGGTGAGTCCCTCACCGACATCGGGGAGGGGGAATCGGATCTCGCTCATGCTGTCTACCCTCGCAGTCGATCTATGCCGTCGGCGTCATGTGGTGCGCGGCCGTCAGTACGCCAGGGCGCGGTCGACGGCTTCGAGCACCCGGTCGGGGCTCGGCAGGAACTCGGTCTCCAGTGAGGCGGGCGGGAACGGGGTGTCGAAGCTCGAGACGCGGAGCACGGGCGCCTCGAGCGAGTAGAAGGCCCGCTCGGCCACCGTGGCCGCGATCTCGGACCCGACGCTGACGAAGCCGTACGCCTCCTGCGCGACGACGAGCCGCCCGGTGCGCTGCACCGAGTCGAGCAACGGGCCGTAGTCGATGGGGGAGAGCGACCGCAGGTCGACGACCTCGATGCTCGTGCCCTCGCCGCCCGCGATGTCGGCCGCCTGCAGCAGGGTGGAGACCATTGCGCCGTGTCCGACGACGGTCACATCGGTGCCCTGCCGGATGACGCGGCTCGCGTGCAGTGGCATGCCCGAGTGGTCCTGGTCGACCGGCCCCTTCGGCCAGTAGCGGCTCTTCGGCTCGAAGAACAGCACCGGGTCGTTCGAGGCGATGGCCTCCTGGATCATCCAGTACGCGTCGTGCGGGCTCGACGGGCTCACCACGCGCAGGCCGGGAGTGTGCGCGAAGTACGCCTCGGGGCTCTCCTGGTGGTGCTCGATCGAGCCGATGTGGCCGCCGTAGGGCACGCGGATGACGACGGGCATCGAGACCGTGCCGTCGTGCCGCACCGTCTGCCGCGAGAGCTGCGTGGTGATCTGGTCGAAGGCCGGGAAGATGAATCCGTCGAACTGGATCTCGACCACGGGCCGGTAGCCGCGCATCGCGAGGCCGATCGCCGAGCCGACGATGCCTGACTCGGCGAGGGGAGTGTCGAGCACCCGCTTGTCGCCGAACTCGGCCTGCAGGCCCTCGGTCACCCGGAAGACGCCGCCGAGCGGACCGATGTCCTCGCCCATGAGCAGCACCTTGTCATCGGCGCGCAGCGCCTCGCGAAGGCCGGCGTTGATGGCCTTGGCCATCGAGAGGGTCTGCACTCCGCGCATGCCTGCTTCGGTCTCGCCTTGCACCGCGGGTGCGACGGATGCCGCGGGCGCGGCCTGCTCGCGGGTCGCCCCCACCTCGGCAGAGGTCGCGACCGCCTCGTCCATCAGGCGCTCGTCGTCGGTGCGTGAGCTCATGCCGCTCCTCCCTCGAAGCCGGACTCGTACGCCTCGAGCCACGCGGACTCCTCGGCCATGAGCGGATGCGGCTCGCTGTAGACGTGCCGGAAGATCTTGTCGCGCGCGGGCCCGGCGACGTCGAGCGCACGCCGGCGCATGTCGGACGCGACGTCGGCCGCCTCGGTGTCGGCGTCCTCGAAGAAGGCCGCCGACGCGCCCCGCCCCTCGAGCCAGGTGCGGTACCTCGTGATGGGGTCGCGCTCGGCCCAGAACGCGACCTCTTCGTCGGTGCGGTACTTGGTGGGGTCGTCGGCGGTGGTGTGCGCGCCCATCCGGTAGGTCACCGCCTCGATGAGGCTGGGTCCGTCGCCCGCGCGCGCCTCCTCGAGCGACTGGCGCGTGACGGCGTAGCTGACGAGCACGTCGTTGCCGTCGATGCGTACGCCCGGCATGCCGAAGCCGCCGCCGCGCAGCGAGAGCGGGCTGCGCGACTGGCGGGAGACGGGCACCGAGATCGCCCAGCCGTTGTTCTGCACGAAGAAGACCTGCGGCGTCTGGTAGCTCGAGGCGAAGACGAGCGCCTCGTTGGCGTCGCCCTGCGAGGTGGAGCCGTCGCCGTAGTAGACGAGCACTGCGGCATCCGCCTCGGGATCGCCCGTGCCGACCACGCCGTCGAACTGCATCCCCATGGCGTAGCCGGTCGCGTGCAGCGTCTGGGAGGCGAGCACGAGCGTGTAGAGGTGGAAGTTGCCGTTCTCTGCAGGATTCCACCCGCCGAGCGTGACGCCGCGCAGCAGCGACAGGATGGCGACGGGGTCGAGCCCGCGGATCATGCCGGCGATGTGCTCGCGGTACGACGGGAAGATGTGGTCCTGCGGCCGTGCGGCGCGAGCGGACCCGACCTGGGCGGCCTCCTGCCCGTGACTCGGCACCCAGAGGGCCAGCTGGCCCTGCCGCTGCAGGTTCGCGCCGGCGATGTCGATGCGCCGGGACACGGCCATGTCGCGGTAGAACTGCTCGAGCATCGAGTCGGGCAGCGCCTCGACGAGGGGCAGGTACTCCTCCGCCTCGGGCGTCGGGCGCAGCTCGCCCGACGGGGTCAGGAGCTGGACCGTCGGCGCGGTGAAATCTCTCTCGCGGGCTGCCACCGTTCCACGGTACCCGCTACGAGGTACGCCCTTCTTGTGAAGCCGGTACAAGCTCACCGAGGATGCGGAGGAGGGTTTCGACAGACTCGGGCTCGCCGATCGAGATGCGGATGCCCTCGGGCGGGAACGCCCGGGTGACGAGCCCGGCGGAGAACAGGCGCTCGGCGACCTCGACGGTGGCGTCGCCCGTGGGCAGCCACACGAAGTTGCCGTGCGCCTCGGGCACGGCCCAGCCCTGCTCGAGCAGGGCCGCACGCACCGCGTCTCGGCGCTGGGCGATCGTATCGACGCGGGCGAGCAGTTCGGCCTCGGCGGCGGGCTCGAGCGAGGCGAGTGCCGCGGCGGACGACGCGGCGGTGACGCCAAGGGGGATCGCGGTCGCGCGCGCGGCGTCGAGGATCGCCTCGGGACCGACGGCATAGCCCACCCGCAGGCCGGCGAGCCCGTAGGCCTTGGAGAAGGTGCGGAGGATCACGAGGTTCGGGTGACGGCCGATGAGCGAGCGGCCGTCGACGGATGCCGCGTCGCGGACGAACTCGATGTAGGCCTCGTCGAGCAGCACGAGCAGGTCGCCCGGCACCCTGGCCATGAATGCGTCGAAGTCGGCGGCCGTGACGATGGTGCCCGTGGGGTTGTTCGGCGAGCACACGATGGCGACACGCGTGCGCTCCGTGATGGCGTCGACCATCGCGTCGAGGTCGTGGCCGTGATCGGCGCGGTTCGGCACCCGAACGCTCGCCGCGCCCGACACCGTGACCAGGCCGGGGTAGGCCTCGAACGACCGCCACGAGTAGACGACCTCGTCGCCCGGACCGGCGGCCGCGGCGATGAACTGCGCGAGGAGCGAGACCGACCCGGCGCCGACGATCACCTCGTCAGCCGTGACGCCGAATCGCTCCGCCAGTCGCTCGCGCAGGGGGAGGGCCGTGGCGTCGGGGTAACGGTTGATCTCGACGGCCGTCGCGGCGACGGCATCGGCCACCCCCGGCAGCGGCGCGTGGGGGTTCTCGTTGCTCGAGAGCTTGAAGCCGTCGGCGGGCGCCGGGCGGCCCTGGCGATACGGGGGGAGGGCGGCGATCTCGGGGCGAAGGCGCACGCTGGCCCTCATCGGCTCGGCTGCGGTCACGGATTCCACCGTACCCCTTCGCGCCACGGCGCGATCTGCCGTGACGGGCGACCACCTCTCTGCCAGAGTTGAGGAATGCGCTTCATCGTCAAGGTCATCGTCGTCGCCGTCGCCCTGTGGCTGACGACGCTCATCGTCGCCGGCGTCAAGGTGGTGCCGTACGAGGACACGACGCTCGCGACCGTGCTCACGTACCTGTTGGTCGGCCTGATCTTCGGCTTCGTGAACGCCTTCGTCGGCACCTTCGTGCGGATCATCGCGTTCCCGCTGTACGTGCTCACGCTCGGGCTCATCTCGTTCATCGTGAACGGACTCCTGCTGCTGCTCGTGGCCTGGATCAGCGACCTCATGGGGTTCGGCCTCGTGGTCGACGGCTTCTGGTGGGGCGTGCTCGGCGCGCTCGTGCTCGGCCTCATCAGCTGGCTGATCGGCCTCATCGTGCGCCCGTCGCGCGACTGAGGTCGCGCGTCGCCACCCAGTCGCTGCGCAACCCGGACGTTCCACCGCTCACCTCGCCGACGAGGCTCCGGAATGCGACGAGCCGTTCGTCTTCCGATCGGTCGACGGCCGCGGCGGTCGCGCGGTAGCGCGCCAGCTCGTGCGCCGGCAGCATGCCTGCATACTCCCGGTCGGTATCGAGGACGCTCCTCGATACGGCGATGAACTCGGGAGACGAGTGCCCGGCGCCCCCGGTGGCCGGCACGAGATCCTCCTCGTGCTCGAGCGAGACCACGCCGACGCCGTCGCGGAGGGGCGCCGACGCGACCGGGCCCCCCAGGTTCAGGGCACCGACGACGTTGAGGTCGGCGTCGCCGGCGAGCTTCGCCGCGATGACGCCGCCGCCCGAGTAGCCGACGGCGAGGAGGCGGTCGCCCGGAGCCGCACCCGCTTCATCGAGTGCCGCCCGCACCGCACGCTCGCCGGCCCCCGAGTCGGCGCCCGCGAGCCGCAGGGCGTCGATGGCGGTGTCGTCGGCGATGCCGTGCAGGTTGCTCGTCATGTCGGCGGGCTGTTCTCCGGCGGTCAGCCCGAGGTCGACGGTGCCGCCGACGTAGACGATCCAGCTGGCGTCGTCAGCCGTTCCGTATCGCTCGATCCGGATCTGTGCGCCGCCGTCTTCGGGGCTCGGTACTCGGTCGGCGAGGTCGCCGTATCCGTCGGGCGGCGCCACCACGTCGCCGAGGTGCGCGGGCGCCTCGGCCGGATGCCCGTGCGGTGCCAATGCCGCGGGCGGCGTGTGCTTGCCGACCAGGCGCTTCCCGTCGGCGACGGCCTGGTCGACGCGCGTCACGCGCGAGACCGTGACGGGGCCATCGACGAGCACACGGCTGCCGGCGAGTCCGAAGAGGCCGGCGGCGCCGAGCAGCACGGACGCGCTCTCGGGAGCCCGGACCAGCGGCCCGAGAGCCGAGGACACCGGGCCAGGCCCCATGACGACCTCGTCGGCGTGGTCGGCGGCGACCCGGACGAGCCGCACGAACTCGGGATCGGACAGCAGCCCCCGGTGCTCGGCCAGCCAGGACACGAGCGGGGTCTGCTTCATGCCGACGGCGCGCCCGATGCCCGAGCCGACGGCGTACCCGCCCGCCACGAGCACGCCGTTGGCGACGAGCAGAGGGGCGAAGGCGCCGACCCACGGCGCCGCGATGACGGCGCCGAGCTGCCAGAGCGCTTCGACTCGGCGCTCGACATCCCCGTACCGCTCGGCCGCGTCGAGGAGCGAGGAGGGCAGCCGACGCGCCAGGCGCTCGACGTGCCCCAGGCACTGGCGCGCGAACCCGAGGCTCGCAAACGGAGACCCTGCGGCGCCGAATCCCGACAGGCCGTCGAGGTCGATCGTCTCCAGCCCGCGCGAGATGCGGTCGAGGCGATCGAGCCAGTCCGCGACGATCGCGGCGGTGGCCGCCAACTTGGCCGCGTGCACGAACAGCTCGTCCACCTCAACGGCCGTGGATCCGCCCCCGGAGATGACGAGACCATCAGCTCCCGGTTGCGCCGACGTCATCTCGTGCCACCGCGTTCGAGGCCCGCCAGCTCGAACTCGAGGTTGCGGACGTGCTGTCGGAGGGACGATTCGGCATCGCTCAGCAGCGACGTGGCCTTCGCGAGTCCCGCGCGAAGGTTGTCGAGCCGCTCCATGTACCCGATCGTCGCGTCCGAACGCCAGCCGGTGGGATTCGCCGGGATGAGCCTCGACTGATCGATTCGGACGGCGTCGGAGAGCGACGCCAGCACGAGCAGGTGGCGGCGGGCGGCGTCGAGGCGTTCCGCCGTGGCGGTGCCCGTGACCACGGCGACGTAGGGTGCGGCGGAGTCCATGCCCCGATGCTCGCGCGGCAGAAGCGCGCGCGGCGAGTCGGCGGGGCATCCGTGCATCACTCCCCATCGGCTCGGCCTTGTGGAGGACGAGCCGTTCGACGGCCGAGCGCCATACCGCGCTCAGTCGAGCAGCACCTGCGCCAGCTCCTCGGCCGCGACACTTCCGAACCGGCTGGCCGGACTCGACATCTCGACGACCGCGGAGGCGATCACGAGCGCCCAGCCGCGCGCCCGGTCCCACGTCGCCTCGTCGACCCCACGGCGGACCTCCAGCTCGGAACGGAAGCGGCGCCGCGAGCGGGCGTCGAAGGTGAGCCATGCTGTGGCGAGGTCGGTGGCCGGGTCGCCGGCGGTCAGGTCCCCGAAGTCGACGACCGCGACCAGGAAGCCCGACGGGGCGAGCAGCACGTTGTGCGGGTGCAGGTCACCGTGGAGCCACACGGGCGGGCCGGTCCACTCGGATGCCGCGAGCGCACGCTCCCACACCCTGAGCAGCCGATCTGCGTCGGGGATGCGCCCGCCGGTGAGGCGCGCTCGGATCGCCGCGTCCCGGCGGGCGAGCGGCACGCCGCGGTACGGGTTGGACGGGGCATCCACCGGCGCCGGCGTGGCGCTCAGCTCGGCGACGAACCCGGCCAGTGCGCTCGCCGCGACCCCGCGGGTCTCGAGATCGAAGGAGAGCCCGCTCTGCCCGTCGAACCACGGGACGATGCTCCACGGGACGTCGTAGCCCAGCTCAGGCGCCGGCCGGCCGACGCGCACCGGCGCGGGCACCGGAACCGGCAGCGCGGCCGCGAGCTCGGGCAGCCACCGTTGCTCGTTCCACATGAGCCCGACCCCTTCGTGCCGTCGCGGCATCCGCACGGCGTACCGCTCGCCGAGGCGGAACAGCACGTTGTCCCACCCGCCGGCCGCATGCCGCACCGGTCCGGCGAGGTCGGGATGCTGGGCGGCCACGAGCCGGGCGGCGAGCTCCGGGTCCACGTGGAAGTCGGGCGGCGGGGCATCCGTCATCGTCGCCCCCTTCGGTGTCGGACTCGGAGTCGACCAGCGTATCGTCGGCGCGATTTTCCTGCTGTGCCCGGCGCCGTTCTCGTCCACAATGGGACCATGACGCGAGCGGAACCCGCGGGGGACGCCGCGCAGCCCTTCAGAGTGTCGTTCGTCTGCACCGGCAACATCTGCCGGTCACCGATGGCCGAGGTCGTGCTGCGCTCCCTCGCCGAACGCGCCGGGCTCGGCGAGCACCTCGCCATCGAATCGGCGGCCACCGGTGACTGGCACGTGGGCGAGCGTGCCGACCAGCGCACGATCGACGCGCTCGAGCGGGCGGGGTACGACGGGTCGCAGCATCGCGCGCGCCAGTTCGAGGCCGGCGACTTCCCCGACCTCGACCTCATCGTCGCGTTCGACCGCGGTCAGGCGCGCATCCTGCGCAACTGGGCGCCGTCGTCGCTCGACCAGGACAAGGTGCGGTTGCTGCTCGAATTCGACTCCGACCTGGCGCCGCTGCAGGACGTGCCCGACCCCTACTACTCCGACGAGGCGACCTTCGATCGAGTTCTTGGGATGATAGAGCGGTCGACGTCGGCACTCTTCCGGCAACTCGCGCCCGCACTCAGACAAGGAATCCGATGACTTCGCTGCCTCCCCAGCCGCTCAGCCCGCTCGACGGACGGTATCGCGCCGCCGTCGGCGAACTCGGCGAGCACCTCTCCGAGGCAGGCCTGAACCGGGCGCGCGTGCAGGTCGAGGTCGAGTGGCTCATCGCGCAGACCGATCGCGGATTCTTCGGCTCGTCGCCGCTCACCGCCGAGCAGAAGGCGCAGCTGCGCTCCGTCGTGGCGGAGTTCGGCCAGGCCGACATCGACGAGCTCGCCACGCTCGAGGCCACGACCCGCCACGACGTGAAAGCCGTCGAGTACTACGTGCGGCGGCGGCTCGAGCTGCTCGGACTCGACGCGATCTCCGAGCTCACCCACTTCGCCTGCACGAGCGAGGACATCAACAACCTCTCCTACGCGATCACCGTGCGCGACGCCGTGCGCGAGGTGTGGCTGCCGAAGTACCGCACCGTCATCGACGCGATCGCGGCCCTCGCCGTCGAGCACCGCGACGCGGCGATGCTCTCGCGCACCCACGGCCAGCCGGCGACCCCGTCGACCATGGGCAAGGAGCTCGCGGTCTTCGTGCACCGCCTCGAGCGCATCGCGAAGCAGGTCGAGGCCACCGAGTACCTCGGCAAGTTCTCGGGCGCGACCGGCACGTTCTCGGCGCACGTGGTCGCGGCACCGGATGTCGCGTGGCCCGACGTGTCGCGCGAGTTCGTCGAGTCGCTCGGGCTCACCTGGAACCCCCTCACCACGCAGATCGAGTCGCACGACTGGCAGGCGGAGCTCTACGGCCGCGTGTCACACGCCAACCGGGTGCTGCACAACCTCGCGACCGACATCTGGACCTACATCTCGCTCGGCTACTTCCGGCAGATCCCGCAGGCCGGCGCCACCGGGTCCTCGACCATGCCCCACAAGGTGAACCCCATCCGCTTCGAGAACGCCGAGGCCAACCTCGAGCTCTCGTCGGCGGTGCTCGACTCGCTCGCCGCGACCCTGGTGACGAGCCGCCTGCAGCGCGACCTCACCGACTCGAGCGCGCAGCGCAACATCGGCGTCGGCTTCGGGCACTCGCTGCTCGCGCTCGACAACATCGAGCGCGGCCTCCGTGAGATCGACCTCGACGCTGCGCTGCTCCTCGCCGACCTCGACGGCAACTGGGAGGTGCTCGGCGAGGCCATCCAGACGGTCATCCGCGCCGAGGTCGTGGCCGGGCGCTCGACCATCGCCGACCCGTATGCGTTGCTGAAGGACCTCACGCGCGGCAAGCGCATCGGCGCGGCCGACCTCGCCGCGTTCGTCGAGGGGCTCGAGATCGGCCACGACGCGAAGCAGCGCCTGCTCGCGCTCACCCCCGCGACGTACACGGGCCTCGCCTCGGAGCTCGTCGACCGACTCTGAGCGGCCGCGCGCCGCCGCGGGTCAGTGGCCCCGGGGCGACCCGCGGTCGTCGTCGGGGTCGACACCGGTCTCGCGCGCGTCGGACGCCGGCCCTGCGGCATCCGTCGACGTGCCGGGAGCACGGTCGGCCTCGTGGATCTCGGCCGACTCCATCGCGTCGGGCTTCACCGCCATCGAGAAGAGCGCGAGTCCGACGAGCACGATGATGAACACGCCTCCGGCGGCGATGAGCGCCAGGTTCCACTCACGAGTGGCGACGAGGGTGATGACCCCAGTGAAGATCGCCGCGATCGCGGCGCCGCCGACGTACTCGACCGGGCGGAGCATCTCGCGCTTCGAGGGCTTGTAGTCGCCGTTCGGCTGGGTCACGGGTGCTGCTCCGATCCGGATGCCTCGGCGCCAGGCGCCAGGGCCCACTTCAACGAGAATCCACCGATGACGAGATAGACGCCGAGGATCACGAAGTACCCGCCGAGCAGGCCGACCGCGGTGACGGGGTCGGGCGGCAGCAGCAGGAAGACGAGTGCGAGGATCGCGGTGAAGGCGCCGGCGGCGATCCAGTCGCGCGCGGCGGAGGTGCGGCCGCGAGCACGGAGCCCGGCATAGAGCTCCACGAACCCCGTGACGGCGGCCCAGATGCTCACGAGGTAGAGCAGGAACGGCAGCGCACCGGGCACGGTGACCGCGAGCAGGCCCGCCGCCACAGTGGCGATCGCGGTGACGAGGAAGAGCGAGCGGATGCCGCGATCGTCGATCAGCCGCAGCGTCAGGGCCCCCACGACGAGGCCCGACGCGATGGCCCACGCCCCGAAGATGAGGAGCCCGAGCTCGGGGGAGTGGTTCGGCGAGAACGTGATGACCGCGGCGGGCACGAGGGCGAGGAGTCCGCGGACGACCGGGACGACCCAGTATTGGGTGCGCTCCGGGGCAGTATCGCGGGCGGTGGCCACGGCGACCTCTTTCACATCGGAGGGGGGTACCGATCCATCCTACGTGGGTCCACCTGTGCGCTCGAACGGGCTCCGATCGGTGCGGCCGGTGCTCCGGCGGGACCGGAGTCCACAGCTGACGCGAAACGGGGTGGACGCCGCGTGCGCGACATCCACCCCGTTCGGGACCGGATCAGTCAGGCCTGGGGCCTACTTCCCACCCTTCCCGCTGGCGGTGACCGAGATGCTCACCTCGGTCGTGTCGCCGTCGGTGACCGTGTCACCGAGGTAGCGCACCTCGACGTCGACCATGCCCTTGTTAAAGGGGCCGACCTCGAGCACGGCCTGTCCGGCCACGAGCTGCGCGGAGTCGACGACCTCGCCGTCGATCACGGCCTGCACGGTGCCGGTCGCCTGCGGACCGGTGGAGGAGACGACGACCGCGATCGACGCGGTCTCCTTCTTCTGCTTGATCGTCGAGGGCGCCGTGGCGGTGACCGTGGACACGGCCTTCGCGATCGTGATGGGCACCGCGATCGACGTGCCGGTCGCCGCACCCGTGAGCGTCAGCTCGGTTGCGCCGACCGGAGCGCCGGCGGGCAACTGCACCGACACCGAGGCGGTGCCGTACTCGTCGTACGGTGCCGTGCCGATGGTGTTGTCGACCGGGAAGGTGCCCAGCGGGGTGTCGCCGAGCGACACGACCAGCGACGCATCCTTCACGTCGGCGGCCGTCGACATCGCCCACGACTTCACGTTGAACGCGACCGTGGCACCCGGCAGGTACGTGGCCGGCGCGCCGGCCGGGAACTCGACCTGCACGGCGTGCTGCTCGTAGTCGACCGGAAGCGGCGTCGTTCCGCCGAACGCGGCCATGTAATCGACCATCGCATTGAGGTCGATCTTGCCCGTATCCCGCTTGCCTGTGCCGTTGGCGAACTCGAAGAAGTTGTCACCGCCGGTGCCGAGGAACGAGTTCACCGTTACCGAGTACGACGTCGCCGGGTCGATCGGCACTCCGTTCAGCCACATGCCGGTGACCGTGCCGTACCTCGCCTCGTACGGCGTCACCGATTCGTCGACATCGGGGGTGGCCGGGTTGTCGAGCGGGTACTCGGTCGCGAAGCGCTCGGTGTACGTGTACTCGAAGCCCTGGGAGACTCCCAGGCGGAGGAACGGCCGGGTGAGCAGCCGGTTCAGCGAGTCGCGCGGCTGCCACTGCTGCTCGAGCACCGTCTTGATCTGCGCGCCGGTCAGCTGCATGTTGACGAGCGTGTTCGCGAAGGGCTGCACGACCGCCGCCTGCTTGTAGGTGAGCGTTCGCGGGTACGGGTCGGTACCGGTTCCCACCATGTCCTCGCGCAGACCGCCCGGGTTCATGAACGCGATCTCCGCCGAGCCGGACTCGGGGGTTTCGGTCGCCCAGCGCTGCACCTCGGCGACCAGGTTGCCGAGGGTCGACTCGCCTCCGCGATTCTCTGTGGTGCCGTTCGCGAGCTTCGCACGGTTGAACGCACCGCCGATCTGGCCGAGGGGTTGCGCCCCGAGCACGTCGGCAGCGGCCTTCGCGTCGGCCGCGATCTGCGCGACCGCCGGGTCGGCCGGGTACAGCGCGACGTTCGACGAGTTCTCGAGCGGCAGGATCGCCTGCGTCTTCGCCGACACCACGCCGGTGCCGCCGTCGACGGTGTACACGAGCTGGTTGAGGTTCGTGCCGTACTGGCCGGCGGAGACGACCGGTCGGTCGGTCACCGCGCGTCCGGCCCATGCGGAGACCGGGAACGAGCAGTTGTAGGCCAGGTGCGTGTGACCCGAGACGATCGCGTCGACGTCGGGCGAGATGTTGTTGACGATGTCGCCCCACGTCGTGCCGGGTGCGTTCATCGTGGCGCAGTTCGTCGTCGGCGCACCCTCGTGCACGAGCATGACGACGAGGTCGGCGCCCTCGGCGACCAGGTCGGCCGCCTCGGCGTTCACCGACGTCACGATGCCCTTGACGTCGATGTCGGCGATGCCGCCGGGGCTGACGAGCGAGGGCAGCTCCTCGGTGACGGCGCCGACGAAGCCGACCTGCACGTCGCCGAAGCTCTTGATCCAGGTGGCCGGAACGGCGTCGTCGCCGGTCGCCTTCATCTTCAGGTTCGCGGCGATGTACTGCCACTGCGCGCCACCGTAGGGGTTGGTCGTCGCGTCGTAGGGGGCCATGACGCGGTTGACGAGGTCGTCGTAGCCCTGGTCGAGCTCGTGGTTGCCCACGGCCGACACCTCCAGCCCGGCGGCGTTCAGCGCGTCGATCGTCGGCTTGTCGTGCTGGATGAACGACTCGAACGTCGAGGCGCCGATGAGGTCGCCCGCCGCGGCGAAGACCGTGTTCGGGTTGCTCGCACGCAGCTGCTTCACCGCGCCGGCCAGCACGGCGGCGCCGGCCTCGCCGTTCGTCGCGTTGTTGAGGATGCGACCGTGGAAGTCGTTGGTGGCGAGGATCTGCACCTCGGTGGGTGCGGCGTACGCCGGTGCGGCGGACAACCCCGTGAGGATGAGGCCGAGACCGACGGCCCCGGCGGCGATGCGGCGAGCTGTGGACATGTGCGCCAGTCTTTCGCTTGGACGTTTCGGGAGGATGAACGCAGCGTCCGACCGGAATGAACGCGGGTGAGGATGCTTCGCTCCCGGCCATTGGATCATCCCGCCGTCCACCGGACAAGACCCCTGCTCATATGAGCAAGTCGTCCTTCGCGTTGCGTTCGATGAGCACGCGCCCGAGGCGCACGAGGCCGGGCCCGACGGCGGGCCAGCGACCGCGACGAGCTCGACCGGCAACGCGGCAACCCTACCGACCGGTTACAGCGCCTTGACCGCCCCCAGCACCTTCGCCAGCGAGTCCTTCGCGTCGCCGAACAGCAGCGTGGTCTGGGGCTCGAACAGCAGCTCGTTCTCGATGCCCGCGAAGCCCGGCCGCATCGACCGCTTCAGGAACACCACCTGGCGCGCGTCGGCCACCTCGAGGATGGGCATCCCGTAGATCGGCGAGCCGGGCGTCGACTTCGCGGCGGGATTGACGACGTCGTTCGCCCCGACGACGAGGGCGACATCCGCCGTCTTGAACTCGGGGTTCACCTCGCCCATCTCCTTCAGCGACTCGTACGGCACGTTCGCCTCGGCGAGCAGCACGTTCATGTGCCCGGGCATGCGCCCCGCGACCGGGTGGATCGCGAAGACCACCTCGATGCCGCGGGACTCGAGCTCGGACTGCAGCTCCGCCACGGTGTGCTGGCCCTGCGCCACGGCGAGGCCGTAGCCCGGCACGATGATCACCTTCTGTGCGTAGCCGAGCAGCACGGCCACGTCTTCGGGGCTCGACGAGCGCACGGGCCGGTCTGACGCCTCGGTGGACCCGGCCGTCGACCCGCCGCGGAACGCGCCGAACATGATGCCCGACACGCTGCGTCCCATCGCCGACGCCATGGCCCGGGTGAGGATGGTTCCGGATGCGCCGACGAGCGTGCCGGCCACGACGAGCAGCACGTTGCCGAGCACGAGCCCCGACGCCGCGACCGCGAGGCCGGTGAACGCGTTGAGCAGCGAGATCACGATCGGAACGTCGGCGCCGCCGACGGGCAGCACGAGGAGCACGCCGGTCAGGAGCCCGAGCACCAGCAGCACGACGGCGAGCCAGCCCGCGCCCGTGACGACGACGGCGACGGCCGCCGCGATGGCCGCGACGAGGGCCCCCGTCATGAGCACCGGGAGTCCGGGGAAGACGACCGGTCGCGTCGTCATCAGCTCCTGCAGCTTCGCGAAGGTCACGAGCGACCCCGCGAAGGACACGGCGCCCACGAGCAGCGTGAACACGATGGCGACGCGCACCCACGCGTCATCCGTGTGCGCGAGTTCGAGCAGCGCCACGAGTGCGGCCGCACCGCCGCCCACGCCGTTGAACAGGGCGACGAGCTGCGGCATCTGCGTCATCTGCACGCGACGGGCGACGGGCGCGGCGATGGCCGAACCGACCGCGATCGCCGCGAGGATCCACGGGATGTTGTCGAGCTTCGACGACAGGAACACGGTGATGACCGCGATGAGGGCGCCGGCCGCGCCGATGAGGTTGCCGCGGCGGGCGGTCTTCGGCGAGCTCAGCCCCCTGAGGGCGAGGATGAAGCAGACGGCGGCGACCAGGTAGAGGATCGCGGTCCACGTGGGGGAGAGGAGGATCATCGACCGGCCCCCTTGCGACCGCGGAACATCTCGAGCATGCGGTCGGTGACCACGAACCCGCCGACGAGGTTGGCGGTCGCGAGCACGACGGCCACCAGGGCGATGGCGAGCGTCCAGCCGTCGGAGGCCTGGCCGGCGACGATGATCGCACCGACCAGGATGATGCCGTGGATGGCGTTCGCCCCCGACATCAACGGGGTGTGCAGGGTGCTCGACACCTTCGAGACCACCTCGAAGCCCACGAACACCGACAGCACGGTGATGGTGAGCAGGGCGACGCCGTCCATCAGCGGGCTCCTTCCGCGTCGAGTGCTTCAAGGGCCTCGGCGGTGGCCGGA
This sequence comes from Agromyces sp. 3263, assembly GCF_031456545.1. Lineage (NCBI taxonomy): Bacteria > Bacillati > Actinomycetota > Actinomycetes > Micrococcales > Microbacteriaceae > Agromyces > Agromyces sp. 3263. The sequence continues at coordinate 1,713,926 of NZ_JAVDUV010000001.1, read as the reverse complement.
TGCCGCACCATGCCGTCATGCGTGAGGCAGGCGTCGAGCACCACCACGTCGCCGAAGTCGGGCTCGACCGATCCGTCATGCGACATCAGGGCGAGCAGGTTGGCGACGTTCTTGGCGTAGAGGCGCGACGCGTCGGCGGGCATCGTCGAAGCGGCATCCTTCATGCCCACGAGCGTGACCGTGCCGCCGCCGTCGGCGGTCGGCATCGCGACGTCCGACCCGGCCACCGAGCCCTCGACGTTGCCGCCCGACTCGGCGGCGAGGTCGACCACCACCGACCCGGGGCGCATCGCCCGCACCATGTCGGCGGTCACGAGCAGCGGCGCCGGTCGCCCGGGGATCGCCGCCGTCGTGATGAGCACGTCGGAGTCGGCGACGTGCGGGGCGAGCAGCTGCCGCTGCCGCGCCGCGCGATCGGCGCCCAGCTCCTTCGCGTACCCGCCGCCGGCATCGGCCGCGTCGAGGTCGAGGTGGATGAAGGTGCCGCCGAGCGACTTCACCTCGTCGGCGGAGGCCGCGCGCACGTCGTTCGCAGAGACGCGGGCGCCGAGGCGCTTGGCCGTGCCGATCGCCTGCAGGCCGGCCACGCCCGCCCCGAGCACGAGCACCTTCGCGGGAGGGATGGTGCCGGCCGCCGTCATGTAGAGCGGGAAGAACCTCGGCAGGCGCATCGCCGCCTCGAGCACGCAGCGGTAGCCGGCGACCAGCGCCTGGCTCGTCAGGGCGTCCATCGACTGGGCGCGGGAGATGCGCGGCACCAGCTCGAGGGCGAACGCCGTCACGCCGGCGTCGCGGAGCGCCCGCACCGTGGCCAGCTCGGTGGAGGGCGAACCGAGTCCGATCGTCACCGCGCCCCGGCGCAGGCGGCCCGGCGTCTCGGGTTCGAGGGGACGCACGTGCAGCAGCACGTCGAGGTCGCCCAGCCCCAGGGGGTCGACCACCGTCGCCCCGGCCTGCTCGTAGGAGGCATCCGAGTGACCGGATGCCTCGCCCGCACCGTGCTCGATGAGCACCTCGAGCCCGAGGCCGGCCAACTGCTTCACGGTCTCGGGCGTGGCGGCCACCCGCCGCTCGCCTGTTCGTCGCTCTCTCGCGATGCCGACCCTCACGGTCGCTCCTCTCCACACGGGAGTGCAGCGGCGCCGCCGGCACGGAGGAATTCGATGCCGCGGCACTGCTGCACGTGTGGCGAGCGTACCCGCCGACGCGGCATCCGAGCCACGATTCGCCCGTGTCAGGGCCGAAACATCAGCGGTTCTTCACCTGTGCGGAAGTGTCGCGCACGATCGTTGCGCCGGCGGCGGTCCCGGCGACGGTCATCCGTGGAGGCACCGGTGCAGCGGCCGTGCTCGCACCGGAATGCCGGAAGGCGGCGAGGGCGGTCCGCAGCACGAATGCCGACCAGGCGACGAGTCCGAGCAGCTTGGCGCCGTCCTCGACGAGCACGGAGGCCTGCGTCGCCGCCACGAGCAGGTCGGTCGCTGCCGAGACCCCGAACGATCCGACCGCGAGCACGAGGAGCCCGACCTCGAGGTCGCGGACGATCAGGGTACGGAACTCCAAGACGAAGCGGAGGAACGCGAATCCGTACGCTGCCGCGACCACTACGGCCGTCCACGACGCGAACGTCGCGGCCTCGTGCAGCAGGAGGAGGTCGTCGAGGACGAGCACGAGGCTCACGACGGCCATCCACAGCAGCAGCCTGGGCCAGGGTGCGCGGGCCTCGCGCAGGACGAGCCGCGCCGTCACCGCCGCGCCGCTCGAGAGCGCCAGCACGATGATGCCGAGGTTGGACACCAGTCCGTAGGCGGGGCTCGCGGCATGATGCCGCGTGGCGATCACCTGGCTGTCGCGCATCAGGTCGCTCGGTGGAAGCCACGGCTGCACCGCCGCCAAGGCCAGCAACACCACGACGGGCACGACGACGGACGCGTAGACCGGTAGCGGCGTTCGCGCCATCATTCGCGGTATCGACGGGAACGCGCCTTCATCGGTGCGAACTGCATGCATGAGATCTCCACCCGACACATGCCACGCTGCGGTCGGGACTTCCTCTGGGCGGCGACACCGGCGACCGGGCTCTCGGGCAGAGCCGCCGATCGTGCCGCCCATTCGGGTCAGCGGCAGGATCGGGTCATCGGCTGAGGGTCGTCGCAACCATAGGGGCGAGCGCTCGCGTGGTGAAGGGCTTGACAGGCGCGCGCGACGACGCCCGCGCCCTACCGCCAGATGGTGAGGCGACGCACGAGGGCGAGGTGGGATGCCGCGGGTCGGAGGATCCCGATGCCGCCGATGGCACCGGGCGGGAGCGGCATCCGTCTCGAAGCACGCCAGGCGGATGCCGCGTGGCCGGACGACCGCAGCCGCGTCCAGCCGCCCGCACGCTCGATGCGGTTGCGGCCGACGTGAAGCGGCGTCGACGCGAACCACTCGTCGCCGATGCGCACCGCCAGCCGAAGGCAGCGACCACGGCGCACCTCCACGCCGAAGCGGGTGACGTCGTGACCGGCGAGACCGTCGATCGAGTCGAACGCGACCAGCCGTGCACGCGTCGACGCCGGCATCACGAGGCCGCCCCGGGTCATCACGGGGGACGGCCGTCGGGACGCGGTCGCCACTTCCGTCCACCCGAGGGCGCCGAGCGGCCACGCGCCGCCGCCCCCGCCGTTCCCGGCCCCACCCTCGGTCGCGGGCACGGCGGTCGGCCTGAACAGGTCGAGGTCGACGAGCGGTCGAGCGGGTGGGGTCCACGATGCGGCGAGCGCGACGATCTCCGCGGGTCGGAGCGCACGCGCCCAGACGGCCAATCGCGCGATGGCTCCGGCGAGGTGATTGCCCATCCCCGTGGTCAGCCGCACGGCGCCCAGTGTGAACTCGGCGCGCGCGCTGCGGTTCAGCCCGTGGCCGAAGCGGTACGGGTTCTTCGCGTAGACCAGTCCGGCACCGACCGGAGGCCCCACCTCGGTGAAGGCAGGCCGCCGGTCGGCGGTGCCGTCGAGGAACGAGACGGCGTGGCATCCGTCGTACGTGAAGCCGACCACGCGCCACGTGCCTGGCGCCACCATGCGGGCACTCGCGGAGTAGTCGCGGCTGTACGGAAGGCCCGGGCTCGGCCGGCCGTCGTGCGAGACGTGCCCGATGACCTGCTGCGCGCCGCCGTACGTCGGCAGGCTGAGGAAGAGCCCGTACTGGCGGCGTGGATCGCGATCGTCCTCCTGCCACATGCCCGCCACGAAACCGGTCGAGGTGGTGTCCCGTCGAACCAGCGCGAAGACCGACACCTCGTCTCCGAAGCGCGCCGCGTCGAGCGGACCGGATCGCGAGGACTCGATCCGGAGGTGGTCGCGCACGCCGTCGAACACCACCGCCCCGCCGACCAGCGGATCGGGTTCCCAGCGCGGCGGATGCGGGCCGGAGAGGATGAGCCCGTGTCCGGTCCGATCCGACAGGCCGCCGAGGCCGGCGCGGAAGTCCCATTCGACTCCCGCGCCGGCGATCACTGCGATTCCAGGATGGGGTCCGCGACCGCGCAGACGTCCTCGAGCACCGCCTCGACGTCGGCATCCGGCTGCCACAACCCGTCGAACACCGGCTTGGTCGCCGTCTCCAGCTCGGGGAAGGACACCGGATAGTCGACCTGCTGTGCCGAGTCGAGCGTGTCGAGCAGCGACGCCTTCGCCGACTCCGGCGGCACCTGCGGATACAGGCCCGAGACGAACTCCTCGGTCTGCAGCGACGACCGGGGCGCGACGTAGGGCAGCGCCGCCGACCCCTCCTCGCTCGTCAGGTGCGCGAACAGGCGCGTCGCCAGCTCGGGGGCCTGTCCGTCGGCGAAGACCACCATCGAGGCCTGCCCGATGAACGGGCTGTAGTCGACGTCACCCTCGGGCTGCGGCGCCATGTCGTACTCGAACGTCGAGTCCGCGAGCTGCGCCAGCGTGCTCGGCGCACCGAGGTACATGCCGGTGTCGCCGGTCGGGAAGCTCGACGCCGAGCCTGGAGCGGGGTACGAGCCGTCCTCGAAGACCATGTCGTGCACGAACTGGAAGGCATCGACCGACGCGTCGTCGGCGTACCCGCACGATGTCCCGTCGGGGTAGGCCTCGCCACCGAATCCCTTCAGGAACGGCGTGAACAGCGCATAGCTCGTGTATCCCCACTGCGGGATGTCGAACCCATAGGTCACGACACCGGCGTCGACCAGCGCCTTCGCCTGCTCGCGCAGCGCATCCCACGTCCACTCGCCCTTGGCGAGCAGCTCGTTGGGCGTCTCGAGTCCGGCGGTCTCGAAAGCGGTCGTGTTGTAGATGATCGGATGCGTCGTGCCGGCGAACGGGTAGCCGTAGAGTTCTCCGTCCTCGCCCTCCAGCGCGCTGAGGAGGTTGGGGATGATGTCGCCGTACGCCCAGTCCTCGTCGTCCTCGAGCGAGCTGACGTCGGCGAGCGCACCCGAGTCGACCCAGGCCGGCGTCGCGGACTCGACGATCCAGCCGAGGTCGGGCGCCTCGCCGCCGCTGAGCCGGATCGCGAGCTGGGAGTTGTACTCCGCGAACGGGATGGTCTCGATGGTGAGCTCGCCGAGCTCGGGGTTGTCATCGCGGAACTCGTCGGCGAGCGCCTGGAACTGCCCGATGATCTTCTCGTCGGCCGTCCAGACCGTCATGGTGAGGTCGACGGGCTCGTCGTACTCGACTTCCGTCGGTGTGGGGGTGTCGGCGCTCGGCGAGCAGCCGACGAGCAACAGTGCTGCGGCGGATGCCGCGGCGATGCCCGCTCGCTGTGTGCTTCTCATGGGTGGTGCCTCTCTCTTCATCGAGGGTGCGGGCGCCTCTGCGGCCGCGAGGACGGGGTCACTTGATGCCGGTGCCGGCGATGCCCTGGACGAACTGGCGCTGCGCGACGAAGAACACCGCGAGCACGGGCAGGACGCTCAGGGTGGTGGCCGCCATCTGGATGTTCCAGATGGGGATGCCCGTGATCGGATCCGTGAACGACTGCAGCGCGATCGGCACCGTCCAGAGCTCCCGGGTCCGGAGGAAGACGAGCGGCTCGAGGAAGTCGTTCCAGCTGTTCAGGAACGTCAGGATCGCGAGGGCCGCGAGCGGAGCCTTGGCGAGCGGGAGGGCGACGCGCGTGAACAGGCCGAAGCGGCCGAGTCCGTCGACGCGACCGGCCTGTTCGAGCTCGATCGGCAGGGCGAGGAAGAACTGGCGCATCAGGAAGACGCCGAGGACGGCGGGCACGCCGAAGATCGCCGGCACGATGAGCGCGAGGTGGGTGTCGATCCAGCCGAACGCCGAGACGATGCGGAAGAGCGGGATGATCGTCACCTCCGGCGGTATCAGCAGCGCGCTCAGCAGCATGACGAAGAGCACCGACCGTCCGCGGAACTCGATGCGGGCGAACGCGTACCCGGCCAGTGAGGCGACGGCGAGCACGCCGATCGTCGTCACCGATGCGATGTAGATGCTGTTGAGGAACTGCTGCAGGAACGGTCCCGTGATGAAGGGCACGAGGTAGTTGCCCCATCGCGGGTCCTCGGGCCAGAGCACCGGCGGGTTCTCGAACACGTCGCCGTAGGTCTTGAGCCCGGTGGAGAACATCCAGAAGACGGGGAACACGAATGGCACCGCGACGAGTGCGAGCAGCAGGTACATGCCGACGGTGCCGAGGCGACCTCGCCCGCCCGCCCCACCTGATCGTGGGAGGCGGCGGCGAGGGGCCCGTGTGCGGGGCGATGCGGCGACCGCGGCCGTGGTCAGCTCAGGACTCATTGAAGACCCACCGCTTCCGCGACCACCACTGCAGCAGTGTCAGCACCAGCACGATGAGGAAGAGGAACACCGCAGCGGTGCTCGCGAAGCCCACCTGGAACGCCTTGAACGCCTGCTCGTAGATGAAATAGCCGAGGATGTTCGTCGACAGCCCCGGACCACCCTCGGTGAGCAGGAACACCTGCGCGAAGGCTTTCAGCGAGTTGATGGTGGCGAGGATGGCGACCATCATGATCGTCGGCGTGATCAGGGGCACGACCACGCTGCGGAACGATTGCCAGGGGCCCGCGCCGTCGATCCTCGCGGCTTCGAGCAGTTCACCGGGCACCTCCTGGAGCGCCGCGAGGAACAGCACCATGCTCACGCCGACTCCCTTGAGCACCTGGACGAAGATGATCGAGGTCATCGCCCAGTCGGGGTCGGCGAGCCAGTTCGGGCCCTCGATACCGATCATCGCGAGCCATCCGTTGATCCCGCCGGAATCCTGGAGCATGACGTCCCAGACGAGCGACCACGCCACGAGGGAGATGACCACCGGCACGAAGTAGGCGGTGCGGAAGACGGAGATCGCGCGGATCCGCTGGTTGACCAGCACGGCCATCAGGAGGCCGATGACCAGGTTGGCCGGGATCACGAAGGCGGAGAACACCGCCGTGTTGCGGAGCACGGTGCCGAACACGTCGCTCGTGAGCAGCCGCTCGTAGTTCTCCATGCCGACGTAGGTCGAGCGGCCGGACAGGCTGTTGTAGTCCTGGAAGCTGAAGAGGAAGACCCCGGCGATCGGCAGGGCGACGAACACGAGGAATCCGAGGACGGCGGGGGCGATGAAGGCGTACCCGTATGCCGCGTCGACGCGACGCAGGTGGCCGCGACGCGGGGGCCGGCCCGCGGCCGGCCGCGTGGACCGACGCCCGGAGAGCTGCGATCGTGGATCCGGCACTCCCGGATCCACTGTCGAGTCCATGAGAATCGCCATGACCCCTTGTCTCTCATCGTCGAGCCGGCCATCCGTACGTTGCATTTGCTAAAACAACGTTGTGTAGAATGAATCAAGGATGAGTCGTGACGCCAGCAAAGTCAAGAGACGGGGCCGAGTAGTCTCGGTTGCATTCCCATTCATCGACGAAGGGAGAGCGTGGTGACGCTCGCAGAACCACCGGCGGTCGCGGCCACCTCACGAACGCTCGTGCGCGGCCTCTCGATCCTCGAGATCGTGGCCGAAGCGGGCGGCGGCATCGGCGTCACCGAGATCGCATCGGCGGCGGGCCTCGACAAGGGCACCGTCTCCCGCCTGCTCTCGACCCTGCGGCAGATGGGGTACGTGCAGCAGCGTGCCGGCGACCGGCGCTTCGTCCTCGGCAGTCGGTGCCTGTGGCTCGCTCGCGAGTACGGTTCGCGTCAGGAGGACCTCAGCAGCCGTGCCAGGCCGTTCCTCGCAGCGCTTCGCGACGTCACGCACGAGACCGTCCACCTCGCCATCCGCGAGGGCAGCTTCGTGGTCTTCATCGCCCAGGAGCAGCCCGACCGATCGATCCGGGTGCGATCCGCGGTCGGCTCCCGGCTCCCGCTGCATCGCACCGCGATGGGGCGGGCCATCCTCGCAGCCCTCGAACCGGCCGAACGCGAGATCCTGCTCACCTCGCTGCACGACGAAGCCGCCGCCGCCGGCGACGAGTTCGACCTCTCCCTCATCCGCTCCGATGTCGAGATGGCCGTGGCGAGGGGCTGGGCGGCGGTCGACCGCCACGACGACGTCACCCGACTGGCGGCGGCGATCGTCGACGCGGCCGGCGAGCCGATCGCGGCCATCACGCTCTCCGGGCCGACCTACCGCGTCGAGCCCGACATCGATCGGCTCGGGCACGAGGTCATCGCGGCCGCGGCCGCGGTCAGCGAGTCGCTGGGGCACTGACCGCCGCCGTCTCCGCGGGAGGTCGCGCCGCTAGAGCAGGTAGCCGCCGTCGACCACGAGGTCGCGGCCGGTGATGTACCCGCCGTCATCGGAGCAGAGCAGAAGCGCGAGCGGCACGCAGTCGGCCGGCGTCCCGATGCGCCCGAGGGGGATCTGGCCGACCACCCGGCGGTGGTACTCGTCGGATGCGAGCGCGTCGCGGTTGCGGGGGGTGTCGATCACGCCCGGCGAGAGGCTGTTGACGGTCACGCCCCGCGGCGCCAACTGCTTGGCGAGGTTCGACACGAGATTCGCCTGCGCGGCCTTCGAGGCCGCGTATGCCGCCATCTCGGGATGGGGTCGCGCCTGCTGCACGCTGCCGATGGCCAGGATGCGACCCCAGCGACGCTCGGCCATGTCGGGCGCGAGGCCCTGCACCAGTTCGAGGAATGCGACGAGGTTCACCCGGAGTTGCCGTTCCATCTGCTCGGCGGTGATCGAGTGCCACGGCTCCCGGATCTGCACCGACGCGGAGTGCACGAGGATGTCCACCGGCCCGAGGTCGCGCGCCGCGCTCGCGAGCCGCGCACCCGCCCCGGCGACGGCGAGGTCCTCGGCGAGCGACGGCGGACCGGCATGGTCGACGGGTTCCAGTCCGTGACGGATGACCCGCGCCCCGGCTCGCTCGAGCGCGTCGGCGATCGCGGCGCCGATGCCGCTCGTCGACCCGGTGACGAGCGCGGTACGGCCGTCGACAGGCGGCTTCGACGCGGCATCCATCTCGGCTCCCTCCACGGTGCGCTCGGCGCGATCGACGCCAGCCTAGAGCGGATGCGGCGCCGTCCGGCTAGAGCCGGCCGTGACGCCGGTAGACCCCGACCGGGTCGTCGCTCACGAGGAACTCGGCCCGCACCACGTCCTCGTGGGCGATCAGTTCCTCGGTGCGCTGCAGCACCTCGACGACGAGCTCGCGCGGCACGACCACCACCCCGTCGAGGTCGCCGACGAGGAAGTCGCCGGGTGAGACGGAGACCGTCGTGGTCAGTGCCCCACGCAAGGACACGGTGTTCTGCCAGTCGTAGTAGCTCCACCGCTTGACCGCCTCAACCGGGGAGAGGTAGCGGCAGAACAGGGGGAAGCCGCGCTCGAGGAGGAAGCGGGTGTCGCGGGATCCGCCGTCCACGACGGCTCCGATCACTCCGCACGCGGATCCGACCGTGGCATTCATCTCGCCGTAGTGCGCGACCTGGGTGTCGAAGCTGCAATCGCGCACGTCGATGATCGGGACGCCCGTGGCCTTCATCGCCTCGAACATGTGGATGCGGCGCGCCCGCAGGTCGGGGTCGCCGGTGGGTTCGGGGATGCCCTTCATGGTGAAGGCCGGGCCGGCGATCGTCCACTCGGGGTCGACCGGCTTGATGTCGGGCGCGAGCGCCTGGTTCGGGAACCCCAGTTCATCCAGCACGTCGTACACCGCGCCCGAGTAGGTGTCGCGGAAGCGCGCGATGAGCTCGGGCACCGGAAGCGGATAGGCATAGGGGTTCGGCATGAGCATCCTCGATCATCGCGGCCGCGGAGGTCCGAAGCGTTGCACTTGATGCTACTAGCGTTGCAACTGACAAAACAAGTATGCTCGGCCGCGGAGGAACAGCATGAAGATCGTCGACCTGCGCGTGCGTACCGTCGCCATCCCGACCGACGCGAAGCTTCGGCACAGCAGCGGCGTGCACCCTGGGTACTTCATCCGCACGATCCTCGAGCTCATCACGGACGAAGGCCTGATCGGGCTCGGCGAAGTGGGTGGCGGCGACCAGCGCGGTGCCCTGCTCAAGCTGAAGCCGCGCATCCTCGGGCTGGATCCGTTCCATCTCGAGGTGATCAAGCTCAAGGTCCTCCGCTCCATCTACTACCTTTCGAATGCGCGGCTCTACGCCGCCATCGAGATGGCCTGCCTCGACATCCAGGGCAAGGCCGCCGGGAGGCCGCTGAGCGACCTGCTCGGCGGGGCGGTGCGCGCCGAGATCCCCTTCATCGCCTACTTGTTCTGGCGCTACGACCGACCGGGCGGCGGTGATGACACCAGGGCCGAGGACCTCGCCGACGAGTCCGAGGCGCTGCACGAACGCCTCGGCGTCAACGCCATGAAGATGAAGGCCGGCGTCGAGCGCCCCGAGGAGGAAGCCCGCGTCCTGGAGCTGTGCCGCGACCGGCTCGGCGACGGGTTCGGCCTCCGCATCGATCCGAACGGGGTGTGGTCGGTTCCGACCGCGGTGCGGATCGGACGCCGGCTCGAGGCCATTGCGCCGGAGTACTTCGAGGATCCCGCCTGGGGTCTCGTCGGCAACGCCGCGGTCCGCGAACAGGTGCGCATCCCCATCGCGACGAACATGTACCCGGCGAAGTTCGACGACCTCGGCCCCGCGATTCGCCTGGGGGCCGTCGACGTCGTGCTGACCGACCTGCACTACTGGGAGGGACCGCGCGGCGTCAAGGATCTCACGGCCGTCTGCCGCACCTTCGGACTCGGCGTCGCGATGCACTCGGGCACCGAGTTCGGCATTGAGCTGGCCGCCATGCTGCACACGGCGAGCACCATTCCCGAGATGATCACCGCCGGAGACGCGCACTACCACTACCTCACCGACGACATCATCGCCGGCGGCCTCATGGAGTATCGCGACGGATCCATCGCCGTTCCGACCGGCGCGGGGCTCGGGGTGGAGCTCGACCCCGAGAAGATGGACAAGTACGAGCGGTACTTCGAGGAGCACGGCGACTACTACGCCCGGTTCCATGTCGACGACCGAAAGCCCGACTGGGTTCCCACGGTCGGCGGATTCTAGTCCTCGCTGCACCACGACGAATGCCGCCCGCATCCCCAGGGGGAGGCGGGCGGCATCCGTCACTCGGTGTGTGGTTCGCGAACGATCGCGGCTCAGCTGAACTTGCGGCGGTAGATGGAAACCGCCCAGATGTAGGCGATGACCAGGATGCCGACGAGCCAGGCGAGCGCGACCCAGATGTCGCTGCCGACGGGCTGGCCGGCGAACAGGGCACGGGTCGTGTCGACGATCGAGGTCACGGGCTGGTTCTCGGCGAACCAGGCCACCGGCGCCGGCATCGACTCGGTCGGCACGAATGCCGAGCTGATGAACGGCAGGAAGATCAGCGGGTAGCTGAACGCACTCGCCCCGTCGACGGTCTTCGCCGAGAGTCCGGCGACCACGGCGAGCCAGGTCAGCGCGAGCGTGAACAGCACCATGATCCCCACGACCGCGAGCCAGGCACCCACGGATGCCCCGGTGCGGAACCCCATGATCAGGGCGACGCCGATCACGATCGCGATCGAGATGAGGTTCGCGACGAGCGAGGTGAGCACGTGCGCCCAGAGCACGCTCGACCTGGCGATCGGCATGGACTGGAACCGCTCGAAGATGCCGCCCTGCAGGTCGAGGAACAGCCGGTACGAGGTGTACGCGACGCCCGACGCGATCGTGATCAGCAGGATGCCGGGGAGCATGTAATTGATGTACGACTCGTCGGACCCCGTGTTGATCGCACCGCCGAGCACGTACACGAACAGGAGCATCAGCGCGATCGGCGTGACCGCGGTGGTGATGATCGTGTCGGGACTGCGGAGGATGTGGGTCAGCGACCGGCCGGTGAGCACCCGGGTGTCGCCGAGGACGTGCGTGGTCATCGGGGTTCCTTTCCTGCCGGAACCGTGCCGTCGGCGCGGTCGGTGTCTGCGTTGTCGGTCTCGCCGGTGTCGCCGACGAGGGCGAGGAAGACCTCCTCGAGGGTGGGCTGCTTCTCGACGTACTCGACGGTCGTCGCCGGGAGAAGCTGCTTGAGCTCGGCCAGGGTCCCGTTCTGGATGATCGTGCCCTTGTGCAGGATCGCGATGCGATCCGCCAGCTGCTCGGCCTCGTCGAGGTACTGCGTCGTGAGCAGCACGGTCGTGCCACCGTCCGCCAGCTCCTTCACCGTCTGCCACACCTCGATGCGCGCCTGCGGATCCAGGCCGGTGGTCGGCTCGTCGAGGAAGATGATCGGCGGGTTGCCGATCAGGCTCATCGCGATGTCGAGCCGGCGTCGCATGCCACCCGAGTACGTCCCCGCGCGCCGGCCACCGGCATCCGTGAGGGAGAATCGGGCCAGCAGGTCGTCGGCGATCGCCCCGGGATTCTTCAGGTGGCGGAGCTTCGCGACCAGCGCCAGGTTCTCCCGGCCGGTCAGCACTTCATCGACCGCCGCGAACTGGCCGGTCAGGCTGATCGACTCGCGGACGTCGCCAGGCGCGCCGGCCACGTCGAAGCCGTGGACGGTGGCCGTGCCGGCGTCGGCCTGGAGCAGCGTCGACAGGATCCGCACGAGGGTGGTCTTCCCTGCGCCGTTCGAGCCGAGCAGCGCGAAGATGCTGCCCGCCTGGACGTCGAAGTCGACGCCTCGCAGCACGTGCAAGTCCTTGAACGACTTCTCGATGCCCTGTACCCGAATCGCTGTTTCGGTCGTCATCGCTCTTCCTTTCCTTCGAGGTTCTGGATGGTCTCGGTGAGGCGGTTGCGCTCCTTGTCGATCCAGCGCTTGCCGGCGTAGGCCGAGGCGAATGCCTCGGCGAACTCGACCGGGTCGTCGCCGACGATGTCCTCGACCGGCGTCCCGTCGACGGCGGCCCGCTCCCACAGATCGGCGGAGTCGTTCAGCATCGTGATCATCACCGTGGAGTCGCCGTCGGTGATGCCGCCGTTGTACATGAAGTACCGCTCGAAGGCCTTCGCGGCGGTGCCGTAGGGCTCGGGCAGGGCCGCGATGCGGGCCTTGTACTGGCGGTACGCCTTCTTGTCGTCGAGCGATCCGGTGATCATCTCGTACCACTTCGCGGCCATGACTACTCTCCTTCTTCCTTCACTGATTCGATGCGGTGGTGGAGCTGTTCGATCCGTTCGGCGAGGAAGCTCCACGTCCTCCAGAACTCGTCGAGGTACTCGCCGCCCTGTGCGTTGAGCGAGTACACCTTGCGCGGCGGCCCCTTCTCGGACGGCACCTTCTCGACGTCCACGAGGCCGCGCTGCTCGATCCTGACCAGGAGCGCGTACACGGTGCCTTCGACGATGTCGGTGAAGCCCTCGTCGCGCAGGCGCGCGGTGATCTCATACCCGTACGCCGGCCGGACGGCCAGGATCGCGAGGACGATGCCTTCGAGCGTGCCCTTCAGCATCTCGGTCGACTGCTTGCCCATGAACCCCTCCTTCAACTACTCGGTGTTGCTGACTACCGGTACATAGTAAGCACAAGTACCGGTAGATAGCAACACTGAATACCGATCGGCGGCCACGTCCAGCCTGATCGGCGTCGAGACGCGGATCAACGAGCGATCGCGGTACGCTCGTTGACCTCTGGGTTCACGATGGAGGGAGGGCGATGGAGCTTCGCGAGATCGAGATCTTCCTCACGCTCGCCGACGAACTGCATTTCGGTCGCACCGCCGAGCGCCTGCACGTCTCGGTGTCGCGCGTCAGTCACGCCATCCGCGTCCAGGAGACCGCCATCGGCGCGCCGCTGTTCACCCGCACGAGCCGGCGTGTCGAGCTCACCCAGGTGGGGGAGGTCCTGCTCGAGGGCCTCCGGCCGGCTTTCGACGGCATCCAGCACTCCGTCGCTGCTGCCACGGCACTCGCTCGTCAATCGGTGGGCACCGTCACGATCGGCGCCATGGGCGCACAGGTGCACGACCTCGCGCCCGTGCTCGACACGTTCCGGGCGTCGCATCCGTTCGCCGAGGTCCGCTTCCGCGAGGTGTTCTTCACCGACCCGTTCGACCTGCTCCGCCGGGGCGAGGTGGATCTCGTGACCGCATGGCTGCCTGTCGACGAACCCGACCTGGCCGTGGCCTGCGTGCTGCGCGAGGAGCCGCTCAACCTGATCGTCTCCTCGCGAGGACCGCTCGCGGGTCGTTCCTCGGTCGACTTGGAGGAGCTCGCCGACTTCGCGGTGCCGGCCATCGCGGGGTCGGCGGACTGGTTGTCGGGCGTCGTCCCCTTCTCCACTCCTTCGGGGCGGCCGATCCCACGTGCGGGGCAGGTCTCGACGTACCCGGAACTCCTCGCCCTCGTGGCCTCCGGCCACGTCGTCTGTCCCGTCCCCGACGAGGGACGGCGCTACTTCCCGTGGCCGGGCGTGGAGTACATCCCCTTCGGCGATGCCGCGCCGGTGCGGTGGGCGCTGATCCGTCGGCGCGGTCGAACTGCCCCGATCGTCCGCGCGTTCACCGACGCGGCGCAGGCAACGGGTGCGTCAGCGGACACCGTCTGATCGAACGCGAGGAACCTGCGTCGCACCCGGTGATGGGCCACCGCTAGCGTTGCCCTCATGCGCACGCTGACCGTCTGCAATTTCGTCACCGTCGACGGACGGTACGAGGACGACGACCACGACATCGTCTCGTTCTTCGAGCACCAGCACCCCGACTACCACGGGGTCGACACGTTCGATCACCACACCACGAGCCTGCTCGCCGCCGCGGACACGCTCCTGCTCTCGGGACGGCGGTCGTCGCTCGGCAACCTCGAGTACTGGGCCGGCGTTCGCCGGGACCCCGACGCCACCGCGATCCGGCGACGGTTCGCCGAGCTGTTCGACCGGGTGGAGAAGGTCATCGTGTCCGACACCGTCACCTCGGCCGACCTAGAGCCGTACGAGCGGACGCGGATCGTCGCGGTCGCCGATGCGCGCCAGGAGGTCGCGTCACTCAAGCAGGCGGACGGACGTGGCATCCTGATCCTGCTCGGCCGCGTCCTGTGGAACGACCTGATGCGGGCCGGGCTCGTCGACGAGTTGCAGCTCGTCACCTTCCCGCTGATCGGCGGCGGCGGCGTCTCCCTCTTCGACTCGCGGCCCCCGATCGCGCTGAAGCTCCTGGAGACCCGTGCGTGGCAGGAATCGGGGAACGTGCTGATGCGCTGGAGGGTCGACCCGGTGTCCTAGCCCCGCGGGCGCTCCTTCACCGTGGACACTCGCACGTAGTCGAATTCGGCCGTCAGCTGCAGCGATGCATCCTGGAGACCGTAGGCGACCAGGGCGATCTGCATGTCGTCACCGAGCGAGTGGGTCCACGTGCCGCCCTTCACCCACGTCTGACCGTCCCGACTCGTGTACGCCGTGTACTCGTGGGTGTCGCCGCCCGCCTCTGGTCGCTCGGTGCCCGAGAGGCGTTGCACGACGATCCGCAGGTAGGTCCAGTCGTCGCCCGGAGGGCCCACCACAGTATTGCCGTAGCGTGCCCAGCCTTCCGGTGCCACGGGGATCTCCTTCGCGAACTCGGTCTGCCGGGTGTTCCAGATGGCCGTCTCGGTGAGCTTGATGTAGGCGTCGTCGCTCGCATACACCAGCATTCCTGCCTGCGCGTAGTTGAAGCAGCATCCGCCGGGCACGTCCATGCGCACCTTCGTCTCGACGACGAAGTCGCCCTTCGGGGCCTCGCGGAGGAGGACCGCCGCGGTGTCGACGTCGACGTAGAGGTCGGCTGCCTGAATGGGAAGGCGCAGCACGCCGCCGGACACCGTCGCCGTCGGCGCGACGTCGGCGCGCTGCCAGGTCCACGCGTCGTCGAGCGTGTCTCCGTCGAACTCGTCGGAGTACTCGGGCAGCTCGCGCTTCGGCTCCTGCGTGGCGACGGGCTGGTAGCGATGGCGGGAGTCCTGGCCCGGTTGCCCGGCGGGGGCCGGTTGCCGGTCGTCGGATGCCCCTGCACCACCGTTCACCGTGGGCCATCCGTCGACCCAGTCGATCGCGTCGAGCAACGCGGGACGCTTGGTGAACCCGGGATCGAAGGCGAAGAACGGGTCCTGCTGGTCGACGGCGTGGTAGATCGTCCACCAATCGCCGTTCGCGTCCTGGAACACGGTGTTGTGGCCGGTTCCGACCCAACGGTTGCCGTTCATCGTGAGGAACGGCGTGCCGCCGGTGTTCTCGGCGAGGAGCGAGACGCCCTCTCGGTCCACGAACGGGCCGAACGGGCCGGTCGATCGGCCCACGAACACGCTGTAGCCGGTCAATGCGCCGTTGCAGCAGTTGGTCGCCGAGACGAACAGGTAGTAGTAGCCGTCCTTCTCGATGACGTTCGCGCCCTCGTACTTGTTGTCGATCGCCACCATGGTGGCGCCGGCGGTGTCGGCCGTCGCGCCGTCCTCCGTGAGCTGGAGCGACGTGCCGAAGATTCCGCCGTAGTAGCTGCCGTAGTAAAGGATGCCCGAGTCGGTGATGGTGTCGCCGAGCACATCGGGATCGTAGGTCCACAGGAAGTTGCAGCCATCGCCGTTCTGGCGCGGTGCCACGACCGGCGTGTTGGAGAAGGTCCACGGGCCGGTCGGATCCGCGCTCGTCGCAACGCCGATGGCGCTGTCGCTTGCGCACCCGTCGACGCCGCTCACCGCGCTCGTCGTATTCGTCACCACGACGAACATGTAGTACTGGTCGAAGGTGCTCGAGTAGACGACCTCGGGCGCCCAGAGCGCCGCTCCAGGCTCCGCCCAGCTCGGGAGGTCCGTGAACGACTCGCCCACGTAGGTCCAATCGACGAGGTTCTCCGAGGTCATGACCGGCACGCGACGGAAGATCGGGGCGCCGTTCGCGTCGACGTCCTCGTCGTTCAGGGGATCCGTCGTGCAGTACAGGTACCAGGTGGTGTCACCCGGGCGCTGGCCGTGCAGCACCGTCGGGTCGGCGCAGCTCTCGACGACTCCGTCCCCGGGAATCTGCGGCGTGAGCGGATTCGTGTAGCTGCCGGGGTTGCCACCTCGGCGCTCGATGGTCGGCGGAGCCTGGGCCGTGCCGGCTGCGGCGATCCCGGCGGGAGCGGCAATCGCGAGCAGCGATGTGAACACGGCCAGGGCGATCATCCGGATTCCACGGGACTTCTTCATCGAAGGCTCCTCTACCTCGCACGGCGCGCGGCGGTGCCCTATTCCAGCGAAGGACGCGGCGCCTCGTGCCACGCTATTCGCAGCATTCGGATGCACGACAGGGGGTTGCGCACGCGCTCGGACGCGATCGGGGCACGTCGACTCAGGCGCCCGCTGACCCGCCTCGGGGCTTGGCTCCCGTGATGGCGAGCAGCCCGGCAAGCCCGGCAGGCGTGCCGGGCCAGTTCCGCTGCAGCGCCTCCACGCCGGCGTGCTTGACCGCGAAGCGGAGGGCGACGGCGACGATGATGGCGTCGTCGAGGTACCCGATCACCGGAATGAAGTCGGGGACCAGGTCGATCGGCATCAACAGGTAGGCGAGCAACCCGATGAGCCACCAGCGAGTACCGCGTGGCACCGTCCGGTCCTTGGCGAGGCGGGTGATGAGTCGCACGACATCGGGGGCGAGACGGGCCACCTCGCGCCAGTCGATGCTTCGGCCGGTGCGTCGGTACTGGATGACGAGCGCGATGATGAGCGCGCCCCAGAGCAGCACCAGCCCCCCGACGACGCCGAGCAGGATCTCGAGCCAGGTCGGCATGGCGCTCATGCACCCTGCTCGGGAGCTAGACCTGCACCATGTCGGTGAACCGCGAGAAGTGCCCGTGGAACGCCACGGTGATGGTGCGGGTGGGACCGTTCCGGTGCTTCGCCACGATGAGGTCGGCCTCGCCTGCGCGAGGGCTGTCGCGCTCGTAGGCCGACTCGCGGTGCAGCAGGATCACCATGTCGGCGTCCTGCTCGATCGAGCCCGACTCTCGCAGGTCGGAGAGCGCCGGCATCTTGTCGGCGCGCTGCTCGGGGCCGCGGTTCAGCTGGGAGAGCGCCAGCACCGGCACCTGCAGCTCCTTGGCGAGCAGCTTCAGCGCACGCGAGAACTCCGACACCTCCTGCTGACGGCTCTCGACGCGCTTTCCGCTCGTCATGAGCTGCAGGTAGTCGATGATGACCATCTTCAGGCCCACGCGCTGCTTGAGCCGCCGGCACTTCGCCCGGATCTCGACGAGGGTCATGTTGGGCGAGTCGTCGATGTAGAGCGGCGCGTCGTTGATGCGGCCACGGGTCGCCGCGATGGTCGTCCAGTCGCGGGAGTCGACGGTGCCCTTGCGCATCATCTGGAGGGGCACGGATGCCTCGGCCGAGAGCAGGCGCATCGCGATCTCGCTCTTGCCCATCTCCAGCGAGAAGAAGATCGACGGCAGGTCGTGGCCGATGGAGGCGGCGCGCGCGAAGTCGAGCGCGAGCGTGGACTTTCCCATCGCGGGACGCGCCGCGACGATGATCATCTGCCCGGGATGGAAGCCGTTGGTCAAGTCGTCGAGGTCGGCGAAGCCGGTGGGCACCCCGGTGAACTTGCCGTCGGTGTGCTTGGCGGCCTCGATCTCGTCGATGGCCGCGGTGACGGCCTCGGTGAGCGGCACGTAGTCTTCGCTCTCGGTGGAGCCGGTGACGCCGTAGATCTCGGCTTGGGCGTGGTTGACGAGCTCGGTGACCTCGCCCTCGCCGGCGTAGCCCATCTGCACGATGCGGGTGCCCGCCTCCACCAGGCGTCGCAGCAGTGCGCGCTCGGCGACGATGGAGGCGTAGTACCCCGCGTTGGCGGCGGTCGGCACGAGGCTGGTGAGGGTGTGCAGGTACTCGACGCCGCCGGCGCGCTGCAGTTCGCCGGTCTTCGTGAGCTCGTCGGTGACGGCGATCACATCGGTCGGTTCGCCGTGCGAGTACAGCGTGAGGATGGCGTTGAAGACGACCTCGTGCTTCGGCACGTAGAAGTCGACGCCGCGCACGGTCTCGATGACGTCGGCCACCGCGTCCTTCGAGAGCATCATGCCGCCGAGGGCGCTCTGCTCGGCCAGGAGGTCGTGCGGCGGTGTGCGTTCACCCCGGCGGTCACCGTCGTCGTGCGGCTCGGCGAGTCCGATGTGCGCGATCGACAACTCAATGACCTCCCAGTGGTCTTCGGGCATGCAAAGCGCCCACTCCTCAGTGTGATGGGAGGAGCCGACATTGTGATCGCGGGCCGGGTAACACCCGCTGATTCGGACGCTGCTTCACGATATGGAAGCCCCGCCCACAGCACAACCCAGCCTGTGGATAAGTCTGGGGACAATCTGGGCGAAACGCCGCGGAAGCTGTGCACCCAGCCTGTGGAGAACTGTGGAATTCTTGTGAATTACACGAGTTGAATTCCGCATCGATCAGGCATTCCCTGTTTCCACACCTGTGGGGGAAAACTTCTTCAGAAGTCCACGGATGCCGCATGCACACCTGTGCACAACCATCTCAGGAAACTCCGAAGCTCAGCTTGCGGGCGAGTGCTCCGGAGTGGTAGACCGGTGCGGGCAGTACCTGGGGGAACCCGGTCGTCGAGGGGGACGGTCGGGCGTCGGACGACGCTCCGAACGCGGGCACCGGCGGCCCGACCGTGCCGCCCGCGCGACGGTCCTCCGGAAGACGAGAACGGCGGCCCGAGCCGAAGCCCGAGCCGCCGTCTGCGTGCCGATGCGAACTACTTCGCGGCGACCACCTGGAGGGTGATCGTGGCGGAGAGCTCGTCGCGGAGGCGAACCGTCGCCTCGTGCTCGCCGATCGACTTGATCGGCGTCGAGATCTCGATCTTGCGCTTGTCGACCTCGCCGAGGCCGGCGGCCTGCACCGCAGCCGCGACATCCGCCGTCTTGACCGAGCCGAAGAGGCGGCCGCCGTTGCCGGCCTTGACCGTCAGCTTCACCTTGGTCGACTCGAGCTTGGCCTTGAGGGCCTGCGCGTCCTCGAGGGAGTGCAGCTCGCGAGCCGTGCGGGCGGCCTTGATCTGCTCGACCTGCTTTTCGCCGCCACGGGTCCACGGCGTCGCGAAGCCCTGGGGAACCAGGTAGTTGCGTGCGTAGCCGTTCTTGACCTCGACCACGTCGCCGGCGGTGCCGAGGCCGGTGACCTCGTGCGTGAGAATTACCTTTGCCATTGTCGTGCTCCTTAGCGGCCGGAGCCCGAGTAGGGGAGGAGCGCCATCTCACGTGCGTTCTTCACGGCACGGGCGATGAGGCGCTGCTCCTGCACGGAGACACCGGTGATGCGACGGGCACGGATCTTCCCGCGCTCCGAGATGAACTTGCGAAGGGTCGCAACGTCCTTGTAGTCGATGACGCCGACCTTGATCGACTTCGCCGGGGCGGCGTTCTTCGCGCCCTTCCCGCGGCTCGGCTTGCGGCGGTCGCCGCTGCTCTTTCCAGCCATTGGTTTTCCTGTCTTGTGGATGCGAGTCGGTCGTGCTCGAGGCGTGGACCGGCCCGCTGAATATTAGAAGGGGGTCTCGTCGCCGTAGCTCGTGCCCGGCGTGTTCCAGACGTCGCCGCCGCCGCCCGACTGGGCTGCGGGAGCGCTGGGCGCCCACGCGTCGTCGGACTGGCCGCCCCCGAAGGAGCCGCCCGCGCCGCCGACCGCACCGCGGCTCGACTGCGCACGCGTGACCGAGGCGGTCGCGTACCGGAGCGAGGGGCCGATCTCGTCGACCTCCAGCTCGATGCTGGTGCGCTTCTCGCCTTCCTTGGTCTCGTAGGAACGCTGCTTGAGACGCCCGGAAGCGATGACCCGGGAACCCTTGGTGAGTGAACCGGCGACGTGCTCGGCGAATTCACGCCAGCAGCTCGCGCGCAGGAACAGCGCTTCACCGTCCTTCCAGTCGTTCGCCTGACGGTCGAACGTGCGAGGAGTGGACGCGATGGTGAAGTTGGCAACCGCGAGGCCGTTCTGCGTGTAGCGCAGCTCGGGATCTGCAGTGAGGTTGCCCACCACGGTGATGATGGTCTCGCCGGCCATGAGGACTAGGCGTCCTTCGAGGCGGGGGCCTTCGCGGCGGCAGCAGCCTTCGCGCCGGCCTTGGCGGAAGCGGCGGCCTTCTTGGCAGCCTTCTCCTCCTGGGCCTTCGCGTGAGCGGCGACCTGGGCGATGGCCTCTTCGGCGCGGAGCACCTTGGTGCGCATGACGGCCTCGCTGAGGTTCAGCTGGCGGTCGAGCTCATTGGTGGTCTTGGACTCGGCGGTGAAGTCGACGACGGCGTAGATGCCCTCGTTCTTCTTGTTGATCTCGTAGGCCAGGCGACGACGTCCCCAGATGTCGACCTTGTCGACAGTGCCGCCATCGTTTCGGATGACGTTGAGGAACTTGTCAAGGCTGGGAGCAACGGTGCGCTCGTCGATCTCGGGATCGAGGATGACCATCAGCTCGTACTGGTGCATGACTAACCCACCTCCTTTGGACTCAAACGGCTGCAGTATTTCTGCAGCAGGAGGGTTGTGCATACGTCGCTCCGAGGAGGCCGCACAATCGCGGCGCACGGGCAACCTTGAAAGTCTAACGGATTCCTCACGTTCTTCGCGAACCGGGCCTTGACCCGAGATCGGGCGCCGGGCCTACGCTGGCCTCGTGGAGACGCCTGCAGAGCTGGCCGACCGGTTCGACCGTCGTGCACCCGAGTACGACGGGTCGGCGATGCACCGCGGGCTCGCCCAAGCGGTCGCCGACTTCGTGCGACTGGGCGGGGTGCGCGATGTCCTCGACGTCGGCACGGGCACCGGCCTGGTGCTCCGCTCCTTGCCGGCGGGGCCGTGGCGCCTCAGGGGCGTCGACCTGTCGCCCGGCATGGTCGACGTCGCACGCGCGGCCCTGCCCGACGCGGAGTTCGCGGTCGCGGATGCCACGAGCCTCGACCTTCCCGACGCATCGGTGGATCTCGTCACCTGCGTCACGATGCTGCACCTCGTGCCCGATGCTCCGGCCGCGATGCGCGAGTGGCGGCGGGTGCTCAGGCCGGGCGGATGCCTCGTACTGGCGACCTTCGCCGACGACAGCCCCTCGTGGCACGGCCCGGCACCCGAACCCGGGCACTCGCCGGCCGAGGCGCACGCGCCACTCGGGTCGTCGGAGGCACTCGAGCGGCTCGCCGCGGCATCCGGATTCGTCGTGAGCCGCATCGCCGAGTGGGAGCTCCGCTCGAACGGCGGCGCACCCGAGTACCGCTGCCTGATCACCGAGTTCGCGCCCGTCGACGACCGACGGGCCTGAAGCGCGGGGCGACGTCAGGCGTCGCGCGCCGCCCACCAGTCGAGCAGGCGCTCGCGGGCGGCATCCGGACCGATGGGTCCCTCGTCGAGCCGCACCTCGAGCAGGTAGCGGTAGGCCTCGCCCACGACCGGACCCGGCTTCACGTCGAGGAGCCGCATGATCTGCTCGCCGTCGAGCTCGGGCCGCACGGCCGCGAGCTCCTCCTCCTCGGCGAGCACGGCGATGCGCTCCTCGAGGTCGTCGTAGGCGAAGCCCAGGCGGTCGGCCTTGCGCCGGTTGCGCGTCGTGACATCGGCCCTCGTGAGGATGTGCAGGCGTTCGAGCTGGTCGCCGGCGTCGCGAACGTAGCGGCGCACCGCCGAGTCGCTCCACGCGGCATCCGCGTACCCGAAGAACCGCAGGTGCAGCTCGATCAGCCGGGAGACCGCGGCGATCGTGTCGTTGTCGAAACGCAGCGCGCGCAGGCGCCTGCGGGCGAGCTTGGCACCGACCACGTCGTGGTGGTGGAACGACACGAGGCCGCCCGCCTCGAGCTTGCGCGTCGCCGGCTTGCCGATGTCGTGCAGCAGCGCCGCGAGGCGCATGACCAGGTCGGGGGAGTCCAGGTTGCCGCGCGAGACCTCGTAGTCGATCGCCTGGTCGAGCACCGTCAGCGAGTGCTCGTACACGTCCTTGTGGTGGTGGTGCTCGTCGACCTCGAGCCGCAACGCCGCGATCTCGGGCAGCACCCGGTCGGCCAGGCCCGAATCCACCAGCAGACGGATGCCGCCGCGGGGCGACGCCGTCAGGAGGAGCTTCGACAGCTCGTCGCGGACCCGCTCCGCGGAGATGCGGTCGATCTCAGGGGCGAGCGCGGACATCGCGTCGCGGGTGCCCTCCTCGACGTCGAAGCCGAGCTGCGCCGAGAAGCGTGCCGCACGCAGCATCCGCAGCGGATCGTCGCCGAACGACTGCTCGGGAGCCGCCGGGGTCCGCAGCGTCTTCGCGATCAGGTCCTCGACCCCGCCCGACGGGTCGACGAGCGCGAGCTGGGGGAGCCGGAGGGCGAGCGCGTTCACGGTGAAGTCGCGCCGGGCCAGGTCGTCCTCGAGGCTGGAGCCGAACACCACCTCGGGCTTGCGCGACTCGCCGTCGTAGGCGTCGGCGCGGTACGTCGTGATTTCGACCGTCTCGCCGGCGATCTTCGCGCCGATCGTGCCGAACGCCCGGCCGATGTCCCAGTGGGCGTCGGCGATCGGCTTCACGATGGCGAGGATCTCGTCGGGCGTGGCATCCGTCGTGAAATCGAGGTCGTTCGTGGCCCGGCCGAGGAACGCGTCGCGCACCGGGCCGCCGACGAGGGCCAGCTCGTGGCCCGCCGCATCGAACGCCGCCGCCAGCTTCGACACGGTCGGCGAAGCAGCCAGCTCGCCCAATCGGTCGAGGGCCGCCGCGACACTCTGCATGCCCCTATGTTAAGGGGACCCGTCGAGCGCGTCCGTGCGCGGCCCCGCCTGTGGAGGCCGAGCGGATGCCCCGGGGCCACGCCGTAGAATCGCCTGCATGGTGGACGAGTCGATCCCTGCGCGCCCGCGCGCCGACTCTCCCACCCGACGCACTCGCCCGCTCTCCCGGCCGGCCCGATTCGCCCTCGGCGGCGCCGCGTTCGTGGCCGTCGCCACCATGGTCGGCGCGCCGATCGCCGCCAACGCCGGCGTCGACCCGGCGGCCGCCTTGCAGGCCGTGCTGCCCGTTCCGGCCGCCGAGGCCGCCTCCCCGCACTCGGATGCCGCTCGCGGCATACGACCAGCCGGCCCGTCGCGGGCCGTCGCCGACGACAGTGGACTGCGCGTGAGCGTGTCGCCCACCATCTCGAGCACCGTCTCGCTCGGCGGACCCGTCGCGATCTCCGTCGAGATCGAGAACGCCACGGGCGAGGCCCTCGCTCCCGGGGTCGTGCGCCTCGTGCGCGCCGACGCCGACATCGACGACGCCGGCGAGCTCGACGAGTGGCTCGCGGCCGAGCAGGGCGGCGACCAGGCCGCCGAGTCGGATGCCGCCGGCATGGTGCCGATCGCCGACGGCGAGGCGCGGGGGCTGCCGGCAGGGGCAGCCACCGTCGTGTCGTTCACGGTCGCCGCCGACGCCTTCGCCGAGCTCGCGGACTCGCCGGTGATCGGACTGGGCGCCGAGCTCCTCGTGGGCGATACGGTCGTCGCCTCGGGCACGTCGGCATACGCCAACGCCGACGTGCCGGCATCGGGCTCGGTCGCGGTGGCCCTCGCCGCACCCGTCACGACGCCCACCACCGGCGGCGCCGCGGGCCTGATCGACGTCGACCAGCTCACGAATTGGACGAGCCCCACCGGGCTCCTCACCCGACAGCTCGACGCACTCGCCGGCCGACGCGTGGCCATCGGCATCGACCCGCGCATCATCGCGTCGATCCGGGTGCTCGGAACGACCGCGCCGCCCAGCGCGACCGCGTGGCTGCAGCGCCTCGCCGAGCTGCCCAACGAGATCTTCCCGCTGGCCTACTCCGATGCCGACGTCGCGGTGCAGGCGCAGGTCGGACTCCCCGCGTTGCTCGGCCCGACCTCGTTCGCCGATGCGATGGATCCGGCGAACTTCCCGGCGGGGGGGAGCTCGATCGGCGTCGGCGCCGAAGCCGAGCAGGACGCGACCGGCACGCCCACGGCCTCGGCGACGGATGCGCCCACGCCCCAGCCGACCCCGGGCACCCTGCCCACGAACGAACAGCTCCTGTCGTGGCCGTACACGCGCACCGACCTCGCGTGGCCGGGCGACGACACGGTGGCCACCGGCGACCTCGGCTTCTTCGCGGCATCCGGGCTCACCACCTCGATCCTGGCCCCCGGCAACGTCGAGCCCGTGGGCGGCGTCGCCCCGTCCTCGGCGACCATCGACGGCTCGACCGCTCTCGTCGCCGACGGCGCGCTCACGGAGCCGTTGCGAGCGGCGGCCACCGCCTCGACCGACACCGAGTGGCGCGAGGCGAGCGGCCAGGTGCTCGCCTCGCTCGCGCTCGACGCGGGCACGGCGCGCACGACCGTGTTCGCGACGTTCGACCGTGGCTCGGTCTCGCAGGTCGCCCGCGTCTCCGCGCTCATCGACGAGATCGGCAACTCGCCGTGGTCCACCCTGGCCGGGCTCTCCGAGGCGATCGGGGCACCCCCAGAGGCGCGCACCCTGATCGATGAGCCCGAGTCGGATGAGCGCCGGGCGCAGGTCTCGCGGCTGACCGAGGTCGAGGCACAGGTCACCGAGTTCTCCACGGTCCTCACGGATCCGGCGCTGCTGACCGGCCCGGTGCGACGCGAGCTGCTCTCACTGCTCGACGTGGCGTGGCTCGATGACCTCGAGGCGTGGAACGGCGTCGCCACCGAATGGCTCGTCGCCCAGCGAGGCGTGCTCGCGTCCATCTCCGTCGTGCCGAGCAGCACCATCAACGTCGTCTCGACCGAGACCGGCGTGCCCACGACCATCGAGAACACGCTGCCGTATCCCGTCACCGTCGTGGTCGACGTCAGCCCGTCCAACGGGCGCCTCATCGTCGAGGAGCAGGTCGAGCAGACCGTGGAGCCGCAGTCCCGCTCCACGGTACGCGTGCCCGTCGCCGCCGGCGTCGGCAACGGCGAGGTCACGCTGACGGTGTCGCTCGCCTCGACGTCCGGTGTCCCGATCGGCACGCCGGTCGACATTCCCGTCAACGTGCAGGCCGACTGGGAGGGGCTCGGCGCAGCGATCCTCGCGGCGATCGCGGTCGTCGTGTTCGGCCTCGGCGTCTGGCGCAACATCCGGCGGCGACGCCGTGACCGGTCCGCGGCTGCCGAAGCTGCCGGTCTGGAGGCCGCCCGTCCTGAGAGCGAGGCTCCCGAGACCGCCCGTCCTGAGAGCGAGGCTCCCGAGACCGCCGAACCCGAGACCGAGGCGATCACCGATGCCGACCCCAGCCAGTCCGCCCGAGTCGCACCCGACGCCGGCGACGACCCGACCGGCAGCTCCCGTGGCTGACGACGACCGTATCGGCCGAGCCAGCGCGTTCCTGGCATCGGGCACCATCGTCTCGCGCGTGCTGGGGTTCGTGAAGGCGATCATCGTCGCCGCCACCATCGGCGTGGTCGGGTCCGCAGGGGCTGACGCGTTCGCGGTCGCCAATGGGCTTCCCAACACCGTCTACGTCATCGTCGCGGGCGGCGTGCTGAGCGCCGTGCTCGTGCCCCAGATCGTGCGTGCCGGCTCGCACGCCGACGGCGGCGGCGCCTACATCAACAAGCTGCTCACGGTCGCGCTCGTGATCCTCGCGGGCGCCACGATCATCGCCACCGCGCTCGCACCCCTCCTGGCCCTGCTGTACGGGGCGACCCTGCCGCCCGCCACCCTCGACCTCGCCATCGCGTTCGCGTGGTGGTGCCTTCCCCAGATCTTCTTCTACGGCCTCTACACGCTCCTCGGCGAGGTACTCAACGCCCGCCGGAGTTTCGGGCCGTTCACCTGGGTTCCGGTGCTCAACAACATCGTGGCGATCGCGGGACTCCTCGTGTTCGCGACGCTCTTCGGGGTCGATCCCGACGGCACGAGGTCGGCCGACGCCTGGACGCCCGGCATGGTCGCCGTGCTGGCGGGCTCGGCGACCGCCGGCATCGCGGCGCAGGCGCTCATCCTCTTCTGGTTCTGGCGCCGCATCGGCCTGCGCTACCGCCCCGACTTCGCGTGGCGCGGTGTTGGCCTCGGCACCGCCGGCCGCATGGCGGGTTGGACGTTCGGCATGCTGCTGCTCACGACGCTCGCGGGCATCGTGCAGTCGCTCGTGCTGGGCACGGCCTCCGGAAGCGACAACGCGTCGGTCGCCGCGGTCGACTACGCGTGGCTCATCTTCATGCTCCCGCACTCCGTGATCACCGTGTCGATCGCCACCGCGTACTTCACTCGCATGAGCGAGCACGCCGCGCGCGACGACCACGACAAGGTGCGCGACGACGTGTCCAGCGCGATCCGGGGCATCACGCTCATCATCAACCTCGCCGCCGCGGTGCTGCTCGTCATCGCCTATCCGTTCGCCGCCGTGTTCGAGACCGGCAGCTTCCCGGACACCGCGGCCCTCGGCAACGTCGTCATCGCGTTCACCCTCGGCTTGGTGCCGTTCTCGATGCTGTTCGTCGTGCAACGCACGTTCTACGCACTCGGCGACACCCGAACGCCGTTCCGCTTCACGCTCTTCCAGGTCATCGTGTTCACGGCAGGTGCGTTCTCATGTCTCCTGCTCCCCAAGGATCTGCTGGCTGCCGGCATCGCCCTGGTCACGACGATCGCGTGCATGGCTCAGCTCACCGTTGCCGCATGGCTGCTGCGGCGTCGCCTCGACACGCTCGACGGGCGGCGCATCCTCGGCGGCTTCGCTCGCTCGCTCGCAGCGCTCGTGCTGCCTCTCCTCGCGGGTGTCGGGCTCCTGATCCTGCTCGGCGGCACCGTGGAAGGCGGGTTCGCCGTCTCCGGCATCTTCGGCGCCGTCGTCTCGATGGCCGTCATCGGCACGGTCATGGCCGTGCTCTACTTCGGCGGCCTGTGGTTGCTGCGGTCGCCCGAGCTTCGTGGGTTCGCCACGCCGCTGGTCGCGCGTCTCCGCCGAGGCTGAGCCCGCGGCATCCGACCCTCGCCGTCGCACCGCGGGCGAAGGAATACGCGCCGCCTAGACTGTGTTCACCATGACGGTGGCTCTCGGCTCGCCCGATCCACCGGAGCACATGCGACGACAGGAGTGGAAGTGCGCGACATCATCATCATCGGCTCTGGGCCGGCCGGATTCACGGCCGCGATCTACGCCGCGCGCGCCGAGTTGAAGCCCCTCCTCATCGCCAGCTCGGTCGAGATCGGCGGCGAGCTGATGAACACGACCGAGGTCGAGAACTATCCCGGGTTCCCCGACGGCATCATGGGCCCCGACCTGATGGCGAAGTTCCAGGCGCAGGCCGAGCGGTTCGGCACCGAGGTCGTCTACGACGACGTGGTCGAGCTCGAGCTCGACGGGCCGGTCAAGCGCGTCAAGCTCGGCAACGGCGAGACCCACGAGGCCACGACGCTCATCTACGCGACCGGTTCGGCCTATCGCAAGCTCGGCCTTCCCGAGGAGGAGATCCTCTCGGGCCACGGCCTCTCGTGGTGCGCCACCTGTGATGGATTCTTCTTCCGTCAGAAGACCATCGCGGTGATCGGCGGCGGCGACTCCGCGATGGAGGAGGCGACCTTCCTCACGCGGTTCGCCGACAAGGTCTACGTCATCCACCGTCGCGACTCCCTCAAGGCGTCGAAGATCATGCAGCAGCGCGCGTTCGACAACGAGAAGATCGAGTTCGTGTGGAACGCCGAGATCGCGGCGATCCACGGCACCACGGCGGTCACCGGCGTGACGCTTCGCGACACCGTCACCGGCGACCAGCGCGCACTCGACCTCGACGGCCTGTTCGTCGCCATCGGCAACGACCCGCGCACGCACCTCGTGCACGGCAAGCTCGATCTCACGCCCGAGGGCACCATCTGGGTCGACGGTCGCACGTCGAAGACCTCGGTGCCGGGTGTCTTCGCGGCCGGCGACGTGATCGACCCGCACTACCGGCAGGCGATCACCGCCGCCGGTTCGGGCACGGTCGCCGCGCTCGACGCGGAGCACTACCTCGCCGCCCTGGGCAACGAGCAGGCCGCCGAGGCGCTGCTCGAGAACGAATTCGTCGCGGTCGACTGACCCGACGCGACATCCGCTTCACCAAAAGGAGAACGCAATGACTGCACGCGCAGTGACCGAGGCCACCTTCGAGCAGGAGGTCCTCAACAGTGAGAAGGCCGTCCTGGTCGACTTCTGGGCCGAGTGGTGCGGCCCGTGTCGCATGGTGAGCCCGATCCTCGACCAGATCGCGACCGAGCACGCCGACAAGCTCGACATCGTGAAGCTGAACGTCGACGAGAACCCGCAGCTCGCGATGAAGTACCAGATCACCGCGATTCCCGCGTTCAAGGTCTTCGAGAAGGGCGAGGTCGTCAAGACCGTCATCGGCGCCAAGCCGAAGCCCGCACTCGAGGCCGACCTCGCCGCCTACATCTCGTAGTCGGCCGCCTCGCATACGCAGAGACCCGCCCGGCACACGCCGGGCGGGTCTCTCGCGTTTCCAGGGCTCGATCCGTCGATCCTCGATCGCGATCGGGGCTCCGGATGCCGCCGGCCGCACGTGTCGTCATCTCGAACGGGCCACCCGAACCCAGCAACTAGCATGAATATCCTGAGCAGAAACGGAAGTGACGTGACCTCTGACGGCGTCCCCCAGCGGACCGGCAACAACCTCGACCCTTGGTACGCGAACTACGCCGAGCGAGCTGCCGGCCTGGCCGCCTCCGAGGTCCGAGCCCTGTTCGCCGTCGCCTCACGCCCCGAGGTGGTCTCGCTCGCCGGCGGCATGCCCTTCGTCTCCGCCCTCCCGCAGGAGCTCATCGTCTCGTCGATGGAGCGCGTCATGCGCACCCAGGGTCCGACGGCGCTGCAGTACGGCTCAGGCCAGGGCATCCCCGAGCTCCGCGAACACATCCTCGATGTCATGTCACTCGAGGGCATCCGCGGGTCGGTGGACAACGTCGTGACGGCGACCGGATCCCAGCAGGCCCTCGACCTCGTCGCGAAGCTCTTCATCGACCCGGGCGACGTCATTCTCGCCGAGTCGCCGAGCTACGTCGGCGCCCTCGGCGTGTTCCGGTCGTACCAGGCGAGCGTGGTGCACGTCGCGATGGACGAGGACGGCCTCATTCCCGAGGCGCTCCGCCAGACGATCGCCCACCTGCGCGGGCAGGGTCGGCGCATCAAATTCCTCTACACCATTCCGAACTTCCACAACCCGGCCGGCGTCACGCTCGCGGCGTCACGGCGGCCCGAGATCCTCGAGATCTGCCGCCAGAACGAGATCCTCGTGCTCGAGGACAACCCCTACGGGCTGCTGCACTTCGATGAGCCGGCACCGAACGCACTCCGCTCGCTCGATGAGGACGGCGTCATCTACCTGGGCTCGTTCTCGAAGACGCTCGCCCCCGGTTTCCGCGTCGGCTGGGCCCTCGCGCCGCACGCCATCCGCGAGAAGCTCATCCTCGCCGCCGAATCGGCGATCCTCTCCCCGAGCTCGTTCAGCCAGCTCGTCGTGTCGGAGTACCTGTCGAGCACTGACTGGCGCGCGCAGATCGACACGTTCCGAGGTGTGTATCGGGAGCGCAAGGACGCGATGATCGAGGCGCTGGGGGAGTACCTCCCGCAACTCAGCTGGACGAATCCGAACGGCGGCTTCTACGTGTGGGTCACCATGCCGGATGTGCTCGATTCGAAGCAAATGCTGCCTCGGGCGGTGCGAGAGCTGGTCGCCTACACGCCCGGCACCGCGTTCTTCGCCGATGGTCGCGGGCGACACGCCATGCGGCTCTCGTTCTGCTATCCGACGCCCGAAGCCATCCGCGTCGGCATCCGTCGGCTCGCCACGGTCGTCAACGGCGAACTCGACCTCCTCGACACCTTCGCCGGCACGGGCACGCTGCAACTGCCGCCCAGCTCCGGCTACGAATCCGCCCCGCCGTCCGACCTCAAGTAGTGGAGAAACCCCAGATCATGAGCGATTCCAACGGTCTCTACGTGATCGTCCTGGCGGGCGGCATCTCTCACGAGCGCGATGTCTCACTGCGGTCGGGGCGGCGAGTGGCCGACGCGCTGGTGTCAGCCGGGCACCGAGTCGTGCTGCGCGACCCCGATGCGGCATTGCTGCCGTTCCTCGCGACCGAGCAACCCGACGTGGTGTTCCCCGCCCTGCACGGATCAAGCGGTGAGGACGGCTCACTGCTCGAACTGCTGGCCGGCCTCGGTGTCGCCACCGTCGGCTCGACGGGTGCTGCAGCAAGGAGGGCATGGTCCAAGCCCTTGGCGAGCTCAATCGTCGCCCAGGCGGGACTCGCGGTTCCCCAGTCGATCGTGCTGTCACATGAGGCCTTCCGGGAACTCGGTGCGGCCAGCGTGCTCCGGGTCGTGCGCTCGGCCCTCGAGGGCGACCTCGTCGTGAAACCGGGCTCCGGCGGTTCAGCGCAGGGCGTCACCATCGTCGACGACACCGACGCGCTGCCTCGCGCGATGGTGGAGGCCTTCACCTACGACGACGTCGCCGTGGTCGAACGTCGCATCGTCGGCACCGAGATCGCCGTCGCGGTGATCGATGCGGGCGACGGCCCGCAGGCGCTCGTCCCGGTCGAGATCGAGCCGTCGGCGGGGATCTACGGCTTCCAAGCGAGGTACAACGCCGGCGAGACGACGTTCTATGCGCCGTCCCGCCTGAGCGACGAGGTGGCTGCTGCAGTCTCGGATGCCGCGGTGCTCGCGCACCGCACCCTCGGACTCCGCGACCTCTCCCGGGTCGATTTCATCGTCGACGCCGACGGCACGCCGTGGTTCCTCGAGGCGAACGTCATTCCCGGACTCACCGAGACGTCACTGCTGCCACTGGCCATCGAGGCCTCGGGCACGAGTGCGAGCACCGTGTACAGCGGGCTCGTGCGAGCGGCATCCGCCCGCACCCGGTCGGCGCAGTCGCACGAAACCGGGTGAAACAGCCCGGTTCAGGTCACCAGGAACGATCCTGCGGTGGGCGACGCCTTAGACGCCCTCGAGTTCCTCACCGAGGTCGCTGAGAATACGGCGGAGATCCTGCACGGTGGCGAAATCAATGCTGATCTGGCCTTTCCGAGCGCCGAGGGCGATGCGGACGCGGGTATTGAGTCGATCTCCCAGTCGTCCGGCGAGGTCGTCCAGGAAATCCTGGCGCTTCCCTGCAGCGGGCTTCACCCGGGACGGTTTCGCCTCGCTGGTGGCGACGGCCTCCGCAGCACGGACCGAGAGTTCCTCGTTCACGATCTTGTCGGCGAATCGCTGCATCGCCTCCGGGTCGTCGCTGGACGCGAGGATCGCGCGAGCGTGCCCGGCACTGAGAACCCCGGCTGCGACGCGCAGTTGCACCGGTTCGGGGAGCTTCAGCAGGCGAAGCGTGTTCGAGATCTGCGGACGTGAGCGACCAATGCGCGACGCCAGCTCCTCCTGGGTGATTCCGAAGTCGGCCAGCAACTGCTGGTACGCCGACGCCTCCTCCAGCGGATTGAGCTGAGAGCGGTGGAGGTTCTCGAGCAGCGCGTCGCGCAGCATGTCCTCGTTCGCCGTATCCTTCACGACCGCGGGAATGGTGTCGAGGCCGGCCGCCTTCGTGGCACGGAGTCGTCGCTCGCCCATGACCAGCTCGTACTTGCCGGGCTGGTCGGGATGGGGACGCACGACGATCGGCTGCAGCACGCCGAACTCACGCACGCTGTGTACGAGCTCCGCGAGGTCCTCCGGGTCGAAGACGCTGCGCGGCTGGTGCGCATTCGGCACGATGTCGTCGGGATTCAGGCGTGCAAGTCGTGCCCCCGGGACAGCGAGGAGTCCCTCGCTCGCCGCCGCTTGCTCGACCACCGCAACCGCGGTGGGGGACTGGGAGTCGGAGTCGGGGAAGAAGACGTCGACCGGTCGGTTCGGGCGAGGCGTGTCTTCGCCCGTGGGAATCAGTGCGCCGATGCCACGGCCGAGTCCGGTTCGCTTGGTTGCCATCAGTGGTCGTCCTTCTGGTTCACTGCGCCGCGAAGCGCGATCTCTGCCGCTGCTTCGCGGTACGACAAGGATCCGCTCGAGCTGAAGTCGTAGCTGATCACGCTCTGGCCGTAGCTCGGTGCCTCCGACACTCGGACGGACCGCGGAATGATCGTCTCCAGCGTCTGGGCGGGGAAGTGGTCGCGTACTTCTTGCGCGACCTGCTGCGCCAGGTTCGTGCGGGAGTCGTACATCGTGAGCAGGATCGTCGAAAGTCGCAATTCGGGATTGAGGTGCTTCTCGATCAACTCGATGTTGCTCAGCAGTTGGGAGAGTCCCTCGAGAGCGTAGTACTCGCACTGGATGGGAATCAGCACCTCTCGGGCCGCGACGAAGGCATTGATGGTGAGAAGGCCCAGCGACGGAGGGCAGTCGATGAAGACGTAGTCGTACGGACGCTCCATGTCGACGAGGTGTCGATCGAGTGCCCTGCGAAGACGCTGCTCCCTCGCCACGAGAGACACGAGCTCGATCTCGGCGCCGGCGAGGTGGATGGTCGCGGGTACGCAGTCGAGTGATTCGTGTTCGGTCGACGGGCGCACGACGTCGGCAAGCGGGAGGTCCGCGACGAGCACGTCGTACACGCTCTGCTGCTCGGAGCGATGGTCGACGCCGAGCGCGGTCGACGCGTTCCCCTGAGGATCGAGGTCGATGACGAGCACATGGGCGCCGGAGCGGGCGAGTGCGGCGGCGAGGTTCACCGCGCTCGTCGTCTTTCCGACGCCACCCTTCTGGTTCGAAATGGTCAGGACCCTGGTACTCGCTGGCAGTGGAAGCACCGCTTCGTCCAGGGCGATGCGGCGCCGAGTCTCTTCGGCAAGTTGATCGGCCAGGGGAGTTCCTCCGTGTCGGACGTCCGTTTCACGTGAAACGGGAATGGGTGGCAGAGTCGGAACGGGTGTTTCACGTGAAACGGTCGGCGACGCGTTCGTGGACGCGGTGCTATCGGCGGGGACCCCGACCCGGAGATCAAGCGTAGCGGCCACCCGTCCACCATCCGCGTCGACATCTCTCTGGACGCGCTCGACCGAATCCGGTTCCCTTGGATCGACCGCGGGGGACAACCCCGTAGCTGAGGCGGTCGCGACCCGGGCGGTCGTGCCCCGGGCGGACGGCGCATCGGCGCTGTCGTGGTCACTGGGTCCGATCGCCGCAACGCCTCGATCGGTGAGCGGCGCTGCGCCGGAAACCTCGTCGGAGCGCTGTTCCACAGGGGGCCTCGTGACCGTGGTCGTCGGCGATCCATCGCGGACGAGCGTGGACTCGGCCGAGTTCAGGGAGGTCGAAGGGGACGGAAACGGTGTCGACGGGGCCGGGGCAGGAGGAGCCGCGGTCGACGCGGTCGTGCTGGAAGCACCGGAAGCAGCGGCTGCGGAAGCTGTCCGGGTGGGCTGCAGCGATGAAACGGTGTCGGCGGCGGCGTCGCCGACGATCTCGCGGATCAGGTCTTCGAGCAAGCGGTCGGCGGACGCAGTGCTGCCAGCATGCGGCGTCGCCGCCGCCGTGGCCTCGGGGTCATCAGCCAGCGCTGCCGCGGTCGCGACATCCCAGTCGATACTCGGCGCCGCCCGAGCGGTGCGATCCACCTCGACGGGGTCCGCGGGTCGCCCGGCATCCCCGCGCGCCGTCCGGGGCGACGACTCCGTCATCGGTGCGGGGCCTGCCGGCTCCACTCGCGTGACGGACTCATCTGGCACATCAGGCACACGTTGGCCCCTGTTTTCGTCAATCGTCCGCGCGGATTCGACGGCGGACGCCGCGGTCAGCGGGTCGGTGAGTGGGGATGCGGCCTGCCCGGTTTCCGGCTGAGCGGGCGTCGTCGGTGACTCGAGCATGCCCGGGAGTGTCGTCGAATCATCGGAGTTGCCGGGCGTGAATGGAGTGGTGGAGACGGCTGGCGACGCCGGCGTCGGTGAGAGCGGCGGCGTCGCGCGCGCCTCAGGACTCCATCGCGCCTGGTCGTCACGATCATTGCCGAACGGCACCGCGATCGGCTCAGCGGCCGCGGAACTGGAGGCAGCGGACGCGTGAGTGGTGCCGTTCTGCGAGTCGACCTCGGGCTGGTGACGCTTTCGGTGGAACCATCCGCGTCCTCCCCCTTGGGCCATGCTGACTGCTCCAAACGTCATGCGGTGCGCGGTGCTCACGGATCCCGGTCGCCGTCGACGACCTGCATTTCCAGCCTAACCGCCACCACCCTTCTTCCTGTCTTCGCGGCGCGCCATTCACTCCACTGAAACGGACTCCGGCGCGGGGAAGACAGCCTGAAGCGGATTCGGCTCACCCCAACCCAGCATGCGTGAAGAGGGCCGGAGGGGGGCTCGGTTCATCTGGGACTTCCACGCCCTGCGTATCGGCTGAGGCACGCCACCGTACGGGACCTGTGATGGACCGGACGGCGAATCTTGAGCCCCAGCACCGTCACGGATCGGAGAGTGAGTGTGCGGCCCATCCCCACTGCACCCGACCATTGATGGAAAGGACGGCGCGGAGGGGGGCCTCAATCGTGATGTTTCACGTGAAACAGGGATAACGCGCCTGGCATGATCAAGCCGGTTCCGGGCGCTCAGCAGGGCTTGACGCGAGGTGGGACGGGACCAGCCCCGAAAAGTAGCCTCATCGCGATGGCCGGAAGCCCGCGAGTGATGACCCCCGGGCCACCCACCGAGCCTGAATCGAGCCTCCCTGGCCAGCCACATCACGGATGTTTCACGTGAAACGGCGGCCATCCGCCCGTCACTCGGCGGGAGGGATTGTGCGCTCGCGCAGGGCCGGTGTAGACGAGAAGAGTCGTCTGATGCACTTCGGGCCTTGGAAGCGATCGGTGGTCCGCGGCGGCGCAGTTCGGACCGGACGCGAGGCCAGCGCGAGGCCGGCGCGAGGCCGGCGCGGGCGAGTGTCCCGGCGCGGGGCGGGCGCGGGCGAGTGGCCGGTGGCGTGCGGGTTCAGGGGAGGAGCCAGACCCGGCCAGTTCGCTCGCTGCATCGGATCGCCCGTGGGCTCACGGATCGCGCGGGAGGACGGAGGTTCCCCGGACTCGGTCGCGCACACCTGGTAGGCATCCTCGCGCCCGCGTGAAAGTGGAGGCAGGGCGTGAACCGGAACCGCGAGGGGGAGCGACGTTTCACGTGAAACGGCACCCAGTACCGGACGTGCACGACGGCATCACGACGGCGCCCGTTGTGCACGAGGACGGGAACGCACTGATCCCGCCCGTTGACATTCGGGCGCCCGCTGGTACGAATGGTGGCCTTCACTCCGGGGTGGGCACAGTGGACGGGTTGGCACGTCATCCGGCAGAGCGGGGCCGACGGATCAGGAAGCCGACCTGCACCTCGGCAGAGCTCAGACAACCGACCATGGGACCGGAACCCGTCCGCTGTGGCACAGCCAGTAGGCTTCGGACGCCGACGTCTCGCGTCCAGGTGCCACGACCCAGACTCACACCAGCGGCATCCCACCGGCCATCCCTACGCGACGCCTCGGGCCCGCAGCCTCCCGCGCTCCGGCTGCATACCGACGGGCAACTGCGACCTGTGGTCCGGAGGGGATCTCTCCGCGGTTCAGGCAGACCGCGGGATCTGCAACGCGAGCTCGGGGCGGGCGTAGTGGATGGCGTTCACACCGGGATCGCGG
Source organism: Agromyces sp. 3263 (assembly GCF_031456545.1). Taxonomy (NCBI): domain Bacteria; kingdom Bacillati; phylum Actinomycetota; class Actinomycetes; order Micrococcales; family Microbacteriaceae; genus Agromyces; species Agromyces sp. 3263. The sequence goes on along the minus strand of NZ_JAVDUV010000001.1, from coordinate 1,677,914 downwards.
AGTGGATTCCAGCCGGTTCGGTGGACGACCAGTCGAGAGATGAGTCCCGCTGAGCTTGCCGCGTTGACCGGCATCGTCCGGACTATCCGCCTCGGTCGGAGAACGCACCCGCCTGATCACAGCCGGCGACCGGGGCACCCCTGTCATGCAAGCTGGTTCTGGCGAGGGGATACCCAGACGGCCTCGCGCTAGTCCACGAGCTGAGCACAGGCGGCAGCGCAGCCGCGTGCCGGCCTGCGATCCCCGCCTTGCACCCAGTCGAAGAGCACGCCGGAAGCGGCGTAGTGCTGGCCGAGGTGACGCCCAATGGGCCGGAGACCACGAGGTTGGCATGTGACCGTTTCACGTGAAACCCGTGTGGGGAAGCGGAGCGCCACCTGAGATCCGTGGTTCCTGGCAGAGCAAGCGGCAATCGGTGCGAGGAGCATCACGAGTGGCAGCCGCTGACGGATCTCCGAGCGGGAGTGGATGCCGTCCATTCACGCGAGTCGGGTGACCCGCCGGCCCCCAGTCGCGCGCGGGTGCGACATCGCGACAGATCGGGGTCTGCGGACGCCATGGTTCACGAACCCGTTGTGGGAGGCATGCCCAACGGCACCGAGCGCGCGAGGTGCGCCCTGACTAGCGGACAGTCGCCCGGAACACGCGGGTGACTTCCGACACCACGCCTTCGCCGAGTACCAGCACCTCAGCGCTCCGAACACCGAACTTGCGGATGACCTTCTCGGCCGCCGCGATCTCACCGTCGACTCCTGCGCCCTTCATGAGCACGAGCTCACCGCCCGGCTTGAGCAGGGGAGCGGTGACGGGGATCAGAGTGCGGAGCGCGCTCACGGCCCTCGCGGTCACCTGGTCGAGGCTCCCGTTGAGCTTCGACTCTTCGGCGCGCGCGCGAACCACCTCGACGTTCGCGAGCTCGAGTTCGTCGGCCTGCCGCCGCAACCATGCCACACGTCGTTCCATCGGCTCGATGAGCGTGAATGCGACATCCGGTCGCATGATCGCCAGTACGAGGCCTGGGAGCCCAGCTCCTGAACCGACATCACCGACGCGGCCGGGGCGGAGGAGCGGAGCGACCAGCGCACTGTTGAGGATGTGGCGGGTCCAGAGGCGCGGCAGCTCCAGCGGCCCGATGAGTCCCAGCTCTTCACCGTGACGTGCGAGCGACTCGGTGAAGCGGCGGCCCATGTCGAGGTGCTCGCCGAAGATCGCGGCCGCGGCCGCCGGCTCGGGCTCGAGTCCGTCGGTCATCGTTTCACGTGAAACGTCAGGCACCGCGGGTGATGATGGTGTGACGCTCGGCGCCTTCACCGCGGGACTCGGAGTGGAATCCCTGCTCGCTCACCAGGTCGTGCACGAGCTTGCGCTCGTACGACGACATCGGAGGCAGGGCCGCCTCGGCCGCGCCGGCCTCGATGCGCTCGATCGCACGACTGACGAGGCCGCCGAGCTCACTCCGGCGGATGTCGCGCGAGCCGCCGATGTCGAGGATGAGACGGGAGAACGCACCGGTCTTGGTCTGCACGGCGAGCCGGGTGAGCTCCTGGAGGGCGCTCACCGTGTCGGGCTTCGAGAGCAGATTGAGGTTGGCGCCCTCGCCGGCATTCACCGAGACGTACGCCCGGCCGTTGCGTGCGTCGATGTCGATGTCGCCATCGAGGTCGCAGATGTCGAGGAGTTCCTCGATGTAGTCGGCGGCGATGTCGCCTTCTTCTTCGAGCTGGGCGATCGAGCGGTCGTCCGTCTCGTGCTGCACGTTGGTCATGGTCTACTTTCCACCCTGCTTCTTCGCACGCGTCTTGCCGACTGGCTGCTGACGCTGCGTGGTCTTCTTCTCTTCGACGACGATCGTCTCGGGCTTGTCCTCGACGACGAGCTTGCCCTTCTTCGCCAAGCGCGCCTCACGGGCCCGGGCCGCCTCGCTGCCCGGCGTCGGCATGTTGCGGATGACGAGGAACTGCTGCCCCATGGTCCAGAAGTTGGAGATCAGCCAGTAGAACATCACGCCGAGGGGGAAGGCGACACCCGAGAACGCGAAGACGAGGGGGAGCAGGTACAGGAGGATGCGCTGCTGACGGAACATCGGGCTCGCCTTGGTCTCAGGCGACATGTTCTTCGAGACGATCTGCAGCTGCGTGATGAACTGCGACGCCGTCATGAGCACGATCATCGTGAGCGCGATGACCATGACGTTGATGCTGAACGGCTCGCTGGCCGTCATGAGGTTCCACTGCTCGATGAACGTGGCCTTCAGCGGTGCGCCGAGGAACTCGGCGTTCGCGAACGAGTTGGCGAGCTCCTGCGTAAAGAGGCCGACACCGGCCTTGTCGTGCTGCGCGTCCTGGAGCACCGAGAACAGTGCGAAGAACACCGGCATCTGCAGCAGGAGCGGTAGGCAGGAGGAGAGCGGGTTGGTGCCGGTCTTCTTGTACAGCTCCATCGTCTCGCGCGACATCGCCTCGCGGGAGAACTGGTCCTTCTTGCCCTTGTACTTGTCCTGGATCTTCTTGAGCTGCGGCGCGACCTCGAGCATGCGGCGCTGGCTCTTGATCTGGCGGACGAAGATCGGGATCAGCGCGGCACGCACCACGATGACCAGGCCGACGATCGACAGCACCCAGGTGACGCCCGCGTTGGGGTCGAGCCCGAAGAACGTCCACATCGAGTGGAACGCGACGAGGATCAACTCGATGACCCACTTGATGGGCCAGAGGATCAAGCCGATGAGATCAGGCATGTGCGGGGTCAGTCCTTTCGGGACAGTGCGGGGGTCGAGGTCATGTTCGCCGGCTCGGCGGTGAGCGGGCGGAGCGTGGAGTGGCGGGCGATGCCGTCGTCAGCCCGATGAGCGAGTTCGTGGGCGCGGCGCGCGGCCGCGGCATCCGCTTCCGCCTTCGGGAACATGCCCTTCGGCACCACCCATCCGAACGAGGTGGTGCGGTACCGGTCGTGACCCGCCGGCCGGACGTCGTCGATGCCGCCGGCCGTCCAGGGATTGCAGCGGATGATGCGCCATGCCGTCAGCGCGGTGCCCACGACCAGTCCGCGCTGCTGCACCGAGCCGAGCCCGTAGGCCGAGCAGGACGGGTAGTAGCGGCAGACGTCGCCGTAGAGGGGTGAGATCGCGGCGCGATATCCACGGAGCAGCAGCACGCCCAGGTTGCGGGGGAGGAGCACGACGAAGAGGGCGAGGTCGCGCATGTCAGCCCACCCGGGAGTCGATGAGGGGGGCATGATCGGAGGCCGACGGTCGAGCACGACGGGCCAACGCGTCGAGCACCTCGATGCGAAGGGTGCCGAACTCGGCATCCGCGGCACCGGGCAGTGCGCGGACCACGACGTCGACACCGCGAACGCCGCCGACCAGGGCGTCATGACAGACGGCCTTGAGTCGACGGCGCACGAGATTGCGGCGAACCGCGTTGCCGACCTTCTTCGAGACGATGAAGCCGAAGCGTGCGTCGGCACCCGACTCCCGTGAGCGCACATAGCTCACGGTGTGGGCACCGGCGACCTTCGCACCGCGGCGCACGATGACTCGATAGTCGTCGGCGCTCGTGATGCGATTGGCTTTGGCGAGCACCGCAGCGGCTACGCGGAGAGTTCGGTGCGACCCTTGGCGCGGCGTGCCGACAGGATGGCACGGCCTGCGCGGGTGCGCATGCGAAGGCGGAAGCCGTGCTTCTTGGCGCGACGACGGTTGTTCGGCTGGAACGTACGCTTGCTCATTCTTCTTCTCCGACTGTCGGATCTCCGCGCCGTGCTGATGATGCGATGGTGCGGCGGGAAAACTGGGTGCCCAAAGGGCTGGGGTCAACCTATTAAAACTACGGCCTCGAAGGGCCGTGGTCAAACCGGGCACGACTCGATCACGCCGGAGTGCAAACGACACAGTATCCCGCGTTCCTCGGGAAAGCCTGTGGAACGACACGCCAGGGCGGTCGAATCCCTGCACGGGCATTTGTCCCCGGGGGCGACATTCGCTACCGTTTGAGACCAGTTATCCCCAGCCTCGCACGCGGAATCCCGGGCGTCGTCGCAATTCTGCCCACAGGCGGTGGATAACGCTGTGAACACTTCGCCTCGCGCCGCTTGCATCGTCGATCGGGGGATCGATCAGCGGCACACACAACGGCACCGAACGAATGCGGGGAACGATGACAGAGCAGCCCATCTCGGACACATGGGCCACCGTCCTCGACCGCCTCTCCCATGACGATGCGATCACCCCGATGCTGCAGGGCTTCCTGAACCTCGTCGAGCCGAAGGGCATCGCGGCCGGCACCTTCTACCTCGAGGTTCCGAACGACTTCACGGCGAGCATGCTCAACCAGCGCATGCGGGTGTCGCTCCTCACGGCGATGAGCGCGATCGACTCGCCGTCCTCGGTCACGTCGTTCTACGTGGTCGTGAACCCCGAGCTCGAAGAGGCGCGCGCTCCCGAGCCGCAGTCGCCGGCCCTCGACGACTACCCGAACCCGGTGGAGCTGCACGCCTCTCCGCAGTCGGTGTTCGAGAACACGAGCCCCGATCGGCCACGTGATTCGCGCCTGAACCCCAAGTACTCGTTCGACAGCTTCGTGATCGGGCAGTCGAACCGGTTCGCGCACGCCGCGGCCGTCGCCGTGGCCGAGGCGCCGGCGAAGGCCTACAACCCGCTCTTCATCTACGGCGACTCGGGCCTGGGCAAGACCCACCTCCTGCACGCCATCGGCCACTACGCGATGAGCCTGTATCCCGGCATCCGCGTTCGGTACGTCAGTTCCGAGGAGTTCACGAACGACTTCATCAACTCGATCGCGAACAACCGCGGTTCGCTGTTCCAGCAGCGGTACCGCAACATCGACATCCTGTTGATCGACGACATCCAGTTCCTGCAGGGCAAGGCCGAGACGCAGGAGGCGTTCTTCCACACCTTCAACACCCTGCACGACCACAACAAGCAGGTCGTGATCACGAGCGACGTGCCGCCGAAGCACCTCACCGGCTTCGAGGACCGCATGCGCAGCCGCTTCGAGTGGGGCCTCATCACCGACGTGCAGGCGCCCGACCTCGAGACGCGCATCGCGATCCTGCGCAAGAAGGCGCAGTCCGAGCGGCTCCAGGTGCCCGACGAGATCCTCGAGTACATGGCGTCGAAGGTCTCGAGCAACATCCGCGAGCTCGAGGGCACGCTCATCCGGGTCACCGCGTTCGCGAGCCTGAACCGCACGCCGGTCGACATGCCCCTCGTGCAGACCGTGCTGAAGGACCTGATCACGGATGACACGGACAACGTCGTGGCTCCGGTCGACATCATCACCGCGACGGCCGACTACTTCAAGCTCACCGTCGACGACCTCTACGGCTCGAGTCGCTCGCAGGCCGTCGCCACCGCCCGCCAGATCGCGATGTACCTGTGCCGTGAGCTGACGAGCCTCTCACTCCCCAAGATCGGGCAGCTCTTCGGCAACCGCGATCACACGACCGTGATGTACGCGAACAAGAAGATCTCCGAGCTCATGAAGGAGCGGCGGTCGATCTACAACCAGGTCACCGAGCTCACGGCGCGCATCAAGCAGGTCAGCCGCTACCGCTGATCTCGACTTCGATTCCGGATGCCGCGAGCCGCCGCCGCGGCATCCGCTCGGCTCGATCGGGGGGCTCAGACGCCGCCTCAGCGCCCTGTGGCGACCGTTCGGCGACGATTCCCACAGCTGTGGAGAAGTTGTGGATTGTTAACGAGCAACCCCGCCACGCCTGTTGAGACGGACGGTGAGCCTGTGCACAACCACCGGATCGTCGGATGGCCGGCCAACGGCATCGGCCCCCAAACCCACACGCTGTGCACAGATCGAATGGGTCGACTCGGGCGTCGTTCCGCGGATCACTGAACACCATCCACAGTTTCCACAGCGGTTAACACCGTTAAGAGAGAACTGGTTAATCGGGGGATCCCGACAACATCGAGATCGGGGGAGCGCTCGGCGCTCTGCGCGGCGGAATGTCCCCGCGCCGCGCGAAGCAGGCCCGCTAGCATGGGAGCCACCCAGCGACATCCACGACGGGAGAACCGTGAAGTTCCAGGTCAATCGCGACGTCTTCAGTGAGGCCGTCTCCTTCGCCGTCAAACTCCTGCCCCAGCGCACCACGCTCCCGATCCTCTCCGGCGTCCTCATCCGGGCGAACGCCGACGGCCTGGTCCTCTCCTCCTTCGATTACGAGGTCTCGTCGCAGACCGAGATCCAGGCCGATGTGGAGGAGCCCGGCACCGTGCTCGTCTCCGGTCGGCTGCTCGCCGAGATCGCGGGTCGCCTTCCCAACGCGCCGGTGCGCGTGGCGACCGAGGAGTCGCGCATCCAGGTGAGCTGCGGCTCCGCGAGCTTCACCCTCCTCTCGATGCCCGTCGAGGAATACCCGTCGATTCCCGAGATCGGCGCCGAGTCCGGCGTCGTACCCGCCGAGGAGTTCGCCTCGGCCGTCGCGCAGGTCGCGGTCGCCGCATCCCGCGACGACGTCACCCCGGTCATCACCGGCGTGCAGCTCGAGGTCCGTGAGAACAACCTCAGCCTCGTCGCCACCGACCGCTACCGCGTCGCCGTCCGCGAGATCGACTGGGACGGCGGCAGCGTCGGCGGCAGCGAGGACGCCGTGACCGCGCTCGTTCCCGCCCGCACCCTCCAGGAGGTCGGCAAGACCTTCGGACACTCCGGCACGATCTCGGTCGCGATCACGAGCCGCGACGATCGCGAGCTCATCGCGTTCAGCGCCGAGAAGAAGACCGTCACGTCACTGCTGATCAAGGGCAACTTCCCGCCGGTGCGCCGGCTGTTCCCCGAGACGGTCGACAACTACGCGGTGATGAACACCGCCGACCTCATCGAGGCGACTCGCCGTGTCGCGCTCGTCCTCGAGCGCGAAGCCGCCCTTCGGTACAGCTTCTCGGCCGACGGCCTCACCCTCGAGGCGATCGGGAGCGAGCAGGCCCAGGCGTCCGAGACGATCGACGCGATCCTCACGGGCGACGACACCGTGGTGTCGCTGAAGCCGCAGTTCCTCCTCGACGGCCTCGGCGCCGTGCACTCGGAGTTCGTGCGCATCTCGTTCACCAAGACCGAGAACCCGAACAAGCCGGGCCCAGTGCTGATCACGAGCCAGACCTCGCGCGAGCAGGCCGGCGCCGACACCTACCGCTACCTGCTGCAGCCCAACCTGCTGCTGCGCTGAGTCCGGTCGGGGTGCCCCGGGGCGACCCCGCCTCACCGTCGGTGGCGCGGGGTAGCGTTGGTTCGTTCGGATTCGAAGGGAGCCCCGCGTGCATGTCGCCCGCCTCTCCCTCACCGACTACCGCAACTACGAGCGCGCCGAGCTCGAGCTCGGGCCGGGTGCCACGGTGCTCGTGGGCCGGAACGGCCAGGGCAAGACCAACCTGGTCGAGTCGATCGGCTACCTCTCGACGCTCGGCTCGCACCGGGTGTCGAGCGACCAGCCGCTGATCCGGGCCGGGGCGGATGCCGCGATCGTGCGGGCGCTGCTCGCCCACGGCGAGCGGGAGCTGCTCGTCGAATTGCAGCTCAACCGGCAGGGCGCCAATCGCGCGCAGCTCAACCGTTCTCCCGTGAAGACGCGCGAGCTGCCGCGCTACGCGCACAGCGTGCTGTTCGCGCCTGAGGACCTCGCGATCGTCCGAGGTGAGCCCTCGGTTCGCCGCCGCATGCTCGACGAGCTGCTCGTGCAGCGCACACCGCGGCTCTCGGGCGTCATGGCCGATTACGAACGCGTGCTCAAGCAACGCAACTCGCTCCTCAAGAGCGCCCGGGCGCGAGGCCTCTCGGCCGAACGGCTGCCCACGCTCGACATCTGGGACGAACGGCTCGTCGACCTCGGCTCGGAGCTGATCGACCAGCGCCTCACGCTCATCGACGAGCTGGCCGGGCCGCTCGCCGCCGCGTACCGCTCGATCGTCGACGCCGACCACGCTCCGTCGTTGCAACCGTCGCTGTCGATCGACGGTGCCGATCCCGACGACGACGCCCCCGCGGCGTCCGGTTCGGCCTCGGCGTCAGCATCGGCACCCGACGACCACAACGCGCCCGCGGCATCCGACACCCGCTCGAGGTTCGCCTCGGCGTTGCAGGTGCTGCGGGCGAAGGAGCTCGAGCGCGGGATCACCCTGGCTGGTCCGCACCGCGACGACGTGCTGCTGCTACTCAACGGGCTGCCGGCCAAGGGATACGCGAGTCACGGTGAATCGTGGTCGTTCGCGCTCGCCCTTCGCCTCGCGTCCGCCGAGCTCCTGCGCCGGGACTCGTCGACCGGTGATCCCGTGCTCGTGCTCGACGACGTCTTCGCCGAGCTAGACCGGTTGCGCCGTCAGCGACTGGCCGAGGCGATCGTCGGCTTCGAGCAGGTGCTGGTCACCGCCGCGGTGCTCGAGGACGTGCCCGAGCCGCTCACGGCGCGCATCGTGCACATCGAGTCCGGCCGCATCGTCGAGTCGGCCGGCGTCGTCGAGTCCGAGGCGACGACCGATGTCTGACGCCTCCCGGTCGGAGGCCGCCCGGGTGTACCAGCACTTCCGCGAGATCTTCGGCGACGCCCGTCCGCGACCCGGCCGGACCAGAGCCCGCACCCGCGAGGTATCCGGCAGCGAGCCGTTCACCCCCGGCCGCGACCCGAAGCCGCTCGCGGCCGCGATCGACGGACTCACGACGCAGCTCGGATGGTCGGCACCGCTCTCCCAGCACGAGGTGCTCGCCTCGTGGGCCGAGGTCGCGGGCGACGAGATCGCGAAGCACTCCGACGCGATCGCCATCGAGGGCGGGGTGCTGCAGGTGCGGTGCGAGTCCACCGCCTGGGCCACGCAGCTGCGGCTGATGCGCACCGACCTGCTCACGCGCATCCTCGACAGGTACCCCGGCGCGGGGGTCGAGATGATCCGCTTCCAAGGGCCGGATGCCCCCACCTGGAAAAGGGGCCCCAGATCGGTTCCAGGGCGTGGTCCACGCGATACCTACGGCTGACACGGCAAATTCGGTCACTTCGCCTGTTCGATCGCCTCAGATCGGCGCTTCCGGGTCGGTGAGCACCCTCCGTTTGATAGGATGAAGGGTCGCCAGAATGACGGTCAGGAGCCCGATTCACACATGACAGCCGAACCCACGAAGGCCCAGCAGTCGCCGGCATACGGTGCTGATGAGATCCAGGTACTCGAGGGCCTCGAAGCGGTTCGCAAGCGGCCGGGTATGTACATCGGCTCGACGGGTCCCCGAGGCCTGCACCATCTCGTCTCCGAGATCGTCGACAACTCGGTCGACGAAGCGCTTGCGGGCCATGCCACGACCATCGACGTCACGATCCTGGCCGACGGCGGCGTTCGCGTCATCGACGACGGCCGCGGCATCCCGGTCGACGTCCACAAGACCGAGGGTCGTTCCACGGTCGAGGTCGTGCACACCGTGCTGCACGCCGGCGGCAAGTTCGGCGGTGGCGGATACGCGGTCTCCGGCGGCCTTCACGGCGTCGGGGCATCCGTCGTCAACGCGCTCTCGACCAAGTTCGACGTGGCCGTCCGCCGTCAGGGCCACGTCTGGCGCCAGTCCTTCACCGTCGGCGTGCCAGACGCCCCGCTCTCGAAGGACGAGCCGAGCGACGAGACCGGCACCATGACGACGTTCTGGCCGAGCCCCGACATCTTCGAGACCGTCGAGTTCGACTACGAGACGCTGCGAGCACGGTTCCAGCAGATGGCGTTCCTCAACAAGGGCCTGCGCATCACCCTGACGGACGAGCGCGTCGGCCACGTCGACATCGACCCCGACGACACGGCAGAGACCGAGGGGGAGGCCGCTGCCCCGCGCACCGACACCTTCCTCTACGAGCGCGGCCTGGTCGACTACGTCGAGTACCTGAACCGCTCGAAGAAGTCCGACCTCGTGAACGAGGAGATCATCTCCTTCGAGACCGAGGACACGGAGCGCAAGATCGCCCTCGAGGTCGCGATGCAGTGGACGACGGCCTACACCGAGTCGGTCCACACCTATGCGAACACCATCAACACGCACGAGGGCGGCACGCACGAAGAGGGGTTCCGGGCGGCGCTCACCACGCTCATCAACCGCTACGCGCGTGAGAAGGGCATCCTCAAGGAGAAGGACGACAACCTCTCCGGCGACGACGTGCGCGAAGGCCTCACCGCGGTCATCTCGGTGAAGCTCTCCGAGCCGCAGTTCGAGGGCCAGACCAAGACGAAGCTCGGCAACACCGAGGCGAAGTCGTTCGTGCAGAAGGTCACGGGCGACCAGCTCACCGACTGGTTCGAGCGCAACCCCGGCCCGGCGCGCGACATCATCCGCAAGGCGATCCAGGCGGCGACCGCGCGCCTCGCGGCGCGCAAGGCCCGCGAGGCCACGCGGCGCAAGGGCCTGCTCGAGTCGGGCGGCATGCCCGGCAAGCTGAAGGACTGCTCGTCGAAGGACCCCTCGGTCTCCGAGATCTTCATCGTCGAGGGCGACTCGGCCGGCGGCTCGGCCGTGCAGGGGCGCAACCCCGAGACGCAGGCGATCCTGCCGCTGCGCGGCAAGATCCTCAACGTCGAGAAGGCGCGCCTCGACCGTGCCCTCGCGAACAACGAGGTGCAGGCGATGATCACGGCGTTCGGCGCCGGCATCGGCGAGGACTTCAACACCGAGAAGGCCAGGTACCACAAGATCGTGCTCATGGCCGACGCCGACGTCGACGGCCAGCACATCACGACACTGCTGCTGACGCTGGTGTTCCGCTACATGCGACCGCTCATCGAGCTCGGGTACGTCTACCTCGCGCAGCCGCCGCTGTACCGCCTCAAGTGGACGAACGCCGAGCACCAGTTCGTGTACTCCGACAAGGAGCGCGACGCCCTGCTCGCCGACGGCACGGCGAAGGGCTGGCGCATCCCCAAGGACAACGGCATCCAGCGCTACAAGGGTCTCGGCGAGATGAACCACCAGGAGCTCTGGGAGACCACGATGAATCCCGAGACCCGCACCCTGCTCCAGGTGACCATGGACGACGCGGCCGCTGCCGACGAGATCTTCTCGACCCTGATGGGCGAGGACGTCGAGAGCCGCCGCAACTTCATCCAGAAGAACGCGAAGGACGTGCGCTTCCTTGACATCTGACACCGTGAACCCCGGCACCGACGCGAACGACGAGGGCCCCGGCATCCACGGCCGGATCGACCAGGTCGACCTGCAGCTCGAGATGCAGCGGTCGTACCTCGACTACGCGATGAGCGTGATCGTCGGGCGCGCGCTGCCCGACGTGCGCGACGGCCTGAAGCCCGTGCACCGCCGCGTGATCTACGCGATGTACGACGGCGGATACCGCCCCGACAAGTCGTTCTCGAAGTGCGCCCGCGTGGTCGGCGACGTCATGGGGCAGTTCCACCCGCACGGCGACACCGCGATCTACGACGCGCTCGTGCGCCTCGTGCAGCCGTGGAGCCTGCGGTACCCGCTCGCGCTCGGGCAGGGCAACTTCGGCTCGCCGGGCAACGACGGCGCGGCCGCCCCCCGGTACACCGAGACGAAGATGGCTCCGCTCGCGCTCGAGATGGTGCGCGACATCGAGAAGGACACCGTCGACTTCCAGGACAACTACGACGGCCACACGCAGGAGCCGTCGATCCTGCCCTCGCGGTTCCCGAACCTCCTCGTCAACGGCTCCGTCGGCATCGCCGTCGGCATGGCGACGAACATCCCGCCGCACAACCTGCGCGAAGTGGCATCCGGCGCCCAGTGGTACCTCGAGCACCCCGAGGCCTCGCGCGAGGAGCTGCAGGAAGCGCTCATGCAGCGCATCAAGGGGCCTGACTTCCCGACCGGCGCCCAGATCCTCGGCGTCAAGGGCATCACCGACGCGTACCGCACCGGCCGCGGTTCGATCACGATGCGCGCCGTCGTCTCGGTCGAGGAGCTGCAGGGTCGCACCTGCCTCGTCGTCACCGAACTGCCGTACCAGGTGAACCCCGACAACCTCGCCATCAAGATCGCCGACCTCGTGAAGGACGGCAAGATCGGCGGCATCGCCGACATCCGGGACGAGACCTCGGGCCGCACCGGTCAGCGCCTCGTCATCGTGCTGAAGCGCGACGCGGTGGCGAAGGTCGTGCTGAACAACCTGTACAAGCACACCCAGCTGCAGGACAACTTCGGCGCGAACATGCTGGCGATCGTCGACGGCGTGCCCCGCACGCTCTCGATCGACGGCTTCATCGCGCACTGGGTCGACCACCAGATCGATGTCATCGTGCGGCGCACCCAGTTCCTCCTCCGCGAGGCCGAGGCGCGCATGCACATCCTGCGCGGCTACCTCAAGGCCCTCGACGCGCTCGACGAGGTCATCGCGCTCATCCGTCGCTCGCCCACCGTCGAGGAGGCCCGCGACGGCCTGATCGACCTGCTCGACATCGACGAACTCCAGGCCCGCGCCATCCTCGAGCTGCAGCTCCGCCGCCTCGCCGCGCTCGAGCGCCAGAAGATCATCGAGGAGGCCGAGAAGCTCGAGGCCGAGATCGCGGACTACCGCGAGATCATCGCCTCGCCGGCCCGCCAGCGCACGATCGTCTCCGACGAGCTCGCCGAGATCGTCGCGAAGTTCGGCGATGAGCGACGCACGCACATCCTGCCGGGCTACGACGGCGACATGTCGGTCGAGGATCTCATCCCCGAAGAGGAGATGGTCGTCACCGTCACGCGCGGCGGCTACGTCAAGCGCACCCGCAGCGACAACTACCGCTCGCAGCACCGCGGCGGCAAGGGCGTGAAGGGCGCGCAGCTTCGCGCCGACGACGTGGTCGAGCACTTCTTCGTGACCACCACGCACCACTGGCTCCTCTTCTTCACGAACATGGGCCGCGTCTACCGCGCGAAGGCGTACGAGATCGCCGAGGGCGGCCGCGACGCGAAGGGCCAGCACGTCGCCAACCTGCTCGAGATGCAGCCCGACGAGCAGATCGCCGAGATCCTCGACATCCGCGACTACGAGGTGGCGAAGTACCTGGTGCTCGCCACGCACGACGGCCTCGTGAAGAAGACCGAGCTCACCGCCTACGACACGAACCGCTCGCGGGGGGTCATCGCGATCAACCTGCGCGAGGGCGACGAGCTCGTCTCGGCGATGCTCGCCGACGAGGACGACGAGATCCTGCTCGTGTCGAAGAAGGGCATGTCGCTCCGCTTCGAGGCGACCGACGAGGCGCTGCGGCCCATGGGCCGTTCGACGTCGGGCGTGAAGGGCATGAGCTTCCGCGACGGTGACAGCCTGCTGGAGGCATCCGTCGTCGCCCATTCGAACGGTGACACCGAGGTCGAGACTCCGGAATCCGGCCCCGACGACGCCGGCCAGAAGCTCAGCCCATCCGACACCTACGTGTTCGTCGTCACCGAGGGCGGCTTCGCGAAGCGCACGCGCGTCGAGGACTACCGCAAGCAGCAGCGCGGCGGACTCGGCATCAAGGTGGCCAAGCTGAGCGACGATCGCGGCGATCTCGCTGGCGCGCTCATCGCCTCCCGGGCCGACGAGGTGCTGGTGGTTCTTGCCAGCGGCAAGGTGGTACGCTCTGACGTCGCCGAGGTTCCCGCCAAGGGCAGGGACACGATGGGCGTCGTCTTCGCGAAGTTCGCGGAAGACGACCGGATCATCGCCATCGCGAAGAATTCCGAACGGAATCTCGTGGAGGAGGCCGCAGAGTCCGAAGCGGCCGAGCCCGCGGGAGAGGAGTAACCGTCTATGAGTAGCGTCGCCGAGAAGCTGGCCCGCAAGTCCAACCGCCGGCCCCCGGCAAAGCAGGTGCGCCTGCGCCTGGTCTACATCGACTTCTGGTCGGCGGTGAAGCTCTCGTTCCTCGTGGCCGTCTGCTTCGCGGTGATCAGCATCGTCGTGACGTTCCTCATCCATACGGTGCTGAGCTCCACCGGCATCTTCGAGCAGGTCAACTCCCTGGTGCAGGATGTCGCGGGCTCGAGCGGCGACCTCACGTCGGTGCTCTCACTCGGCAACGTCATGGGCTTCGCGGTCGTCGCGGCCCTGCTCAACCTCGTCGTGACCACCGCGCTCGGCGCGATCATCGCCGTGCTCTACAACCTCAGCGTCAAGATCACCGGCGGCCTGCTCGTCGGGTTCACCAACAACTGACGCGAGGCTCGGCTCGATTCGGAGATTCCTGCAGCGTCAGGTAGTCTTTCCTTCGGCCGAAATTCGGGGATATAGCTCAGGCGGTTAGAGCGCTTCGCTGATAACGAAGAGGTCCGAGGTTCAAGTCCTCGTATCCCCACTCCGATAATTCCAAAGCCGCGGATGTCACGGCATCCGCTCCGGGGCCTTAGCTCAGTTGGTAGAGCGCCTGCTTTGCAAGCAGGATGTCAGGAGTTCGAATCTCCTAGGCTCCACAGTATTCACGGCATGCCGGCCGCCTCACGCTCAGCACCCCGTCCGATCGTTCGGTCGTGGTTCACATCTGTTGGTGCTACTGATGAAGAGACTTCATCAGTTGGAGCAGGCGACGATGATCACCGCTGAACCACCGAGACCACCGGGGCGAGCCCGGTTGGCGTGGATCGCCGCGGCCTCGGCGCTCGCGTTGGCAGCAGGTGCGATCGCGATCGTCGCGGGGCAGGCCGGCCCTCCGGCGGATGGGCCCGACGTGCCCGGCGACGGGACATCCGCGGCTCGCACGACCATGGCCACACCCGACGTCGTCGCCGTGCACGACGGGATACCCGCGGCTCCCGTAACCGCGGACACGCCCCAAGTCGTCGCCGTGTGGGCCAGGATCCACGAGGGCTGGATCTTCGTGTACGACGACGGACGGGTGCTCTCCCATCGCGATGTCGGCCCCATCCTCGAACGCCATCTCAGCCTCCACGGCGTGGACCTCATTCGCCGCGGGATCCTCGCGCCGCAGGATCTGGAGCTCTACCTGAGCATGAGCGTGCCTGCCTCGGCGTGGTCCGACCCCATCCCCGATGTCGTCCGGCCCGAGCGGTACGCCGTGTGCAAGATCGACGCGGACGGCACTTCCCGACACGGGGAGGTGCTGGGAGACGTGGGATCGATCTGGCGTCGTCTGCCTCCCGAGCAGCAGGCGCTCTTCCGTGCCGGCCGCGTCCTCAGCTTCGCGGTCGATGCGGTCGACGACATCAGCCCCTACCTCGGGCAGGACGGTCATCACATCGAACGAGGTCCCGGGACGGCCTGCTTCGTGCTGAGTCCAGCCCAGGCGCGCGCGGTCTGGTCGCAGACGCGGGCGCCTGGGGACTCCGCATGGGACGCCGGTGAGCTGCTGCCGAGCGACTCGAGCGTCGCCGAACCGCTCGGGGTCGCCCACGCGGACTTCCGGTTCCTCGCCGTGCCATTGCTGCCGCACGGCGGCGGGATCTTCTGGGGCGGGTGACGCAGACCGGCTGCGAGGGGCCACGGGTACAGTGTCGGGATGGACATCCGCATCGCCGCGTATGGCGTGATCATCCGCGACGGGCAGATCCTGCTGTCGCACTGGAACGAGCACGGACGGTCGGGCTGGACCCTGCCCGGGGGTGGCATCGAGGAGGCGGAGCATCCCGTCGCCGCGGCGAAGCGCGAGATCTTCGAGGAGACCGGCTACGAGGCATCCATCGACCAACTGCTCGGCATCGACACCATGGTCGTGCCCGCGGCCAGACGCCACTCGGGCACCGATCCGCTCTACGCCATGCGCATCGTGTACCGCGCGACGGTGGTCGCCGGCGAACTCCGCAATGAGGTGGGCGGCTCGAGCGATGAGGCGCGTTGGTTCCCGGTCGCCGAGGTGCCCCGGTTGCACCGGGTGAGCCTGCTCGACATCGGGCTTCGCCTCAACGAAGCCGAGCCCGCCGACGGCGTGGCGCCGCCAGCCCCTCCGGCGACTCCGGCCGAGGACTGACGAGCGACGGGTCGCATCACGCGCGCAGGCCGGCGGCGACGACGCAGCGGCGAGGGCCGCTGATGCGCTCTCGACGCCGGCCTGTGCAGCCGAGGCCCCCGCGGATCCTGTCCTCGAGACGAGGTCGCTCCGCGGGGGGCTCGGTGATTCCGCTACCCATGATCAGGCGAGCGGGGTGGCGAGGGTGACCAGACGGTACTGGTCCTGGTGTGCACGCTCGGCTGCCCGAGCGGTGTGACGGCGCAGGTGCACCGCGTCATGCGCACGGCGCTCGTCCTGTCGGCGGGTCCACGCGAGCAGCGCGAGACCCGCACGACGCGCGAGTCGCTCGTGCAGTTGGCGTGCCTGGGCACGCAGTTCGGTGGCTTGGCCCTGGTGAGCCGAACCGGCGGTGAGAGAACTCGTGTTCACGGTGATTCCTTCGTTGGATGGTGGTGCGGGAGATGAAGCCCGTCGACACGGTGCCGAGCGAGCGAGTGGTCCGTCGGTGGTGCGGTGTGCGGTGGTACCGGCGGCTCGCGGACGGACCGGGCGCGAGCAACGCACGTCGAAGACTCCGGGCACGCGAGGCGCGATGGCGGAGTGGGGAGTGGGAATCGGAGGATCCCGATTCGCGGTGGCGACCGTGGGCCCGACGATCGAACAGATCGCGAGGCGACGGATGCCGCGGCACGAATGCCGCGCGGTCACGCCGTGTGGGGCGCGGTGCCGGTCAGGCGCAGGAGCGCGTGACGACGGGGCGAACTAGCAGGCCGGCTGCGTGAGGAGGACTCCCGTGCGCCGCGCCGTGAAGATGGGCTGCTGTGACTGCATCATGGGTATCAACTCCTCTCGGTTCTGCGTGTGTCTGACCGAGAGTTGAGACTAGCGGGGAATTCAGGCCCGACGCAAGGCGATTTCCCAGATTCGTCGGAAATCAGTGCCAGCCCTGAGCGTGGGCGCCGGCACGGCGCTCCCGTGAGAGGCATCCGGGCATGACGAAGGCCCCGCCTGTGTCACAGGCGGGGCCTTCGAAATTCAGCTCAGATCGACGGGGTCGTCGAGCTGCTCGTCGTCGCACTCGTCGACGGCGTCGGCTCATCGTCGGCGACCCACAGCTCGTCGTCGGCGCGGAACGTCTGCCAGACGGCGTACGCGACGCCGGCCGCGGCGATGATGCCCGCGCCGATCGCCAGGTAGGTGCCGACCCCGGTGCCCTTCTTCTCCTTGACGACCGCAGCGGCCCGCGGCGAGATGCGCTCGACGGCACGGCGAACGCGCGCGTCGTTGGCGATGTCGCCGATGGAGAGCACCGAGCCGAGTGCGTTGCCCAGCGTGCGCTCGGCAGAGCTGCCGGCGACGCGTACGTAGCCCTTGGCCTGCTCCACTCCGGGACGCACGTAGCTCTCGTAGCCGGTGCGCACGCGCGGAACGACCTCCTCGCGCGTCAGATGGCCGAGCTGACGCTTGGCCTCCTGTGCGACGTCATTGGCGCGCTCCAGCACATCCTGCTGGACCCCCCAAAGTTCCTCCGCACTGCTGCGCAGCCGCTTGAGTTCCTTCCGGCGCTTGCGTGACAGGCTCATCTCGACCTCCATCGTTGTGCAGCGAACCCCTCCATCTTGCCACCGAAACGGCTGGAAACGGGGTGGGAGTCGGAATCCTTCATGCCGCTTGACGAATCCACGCGTGACAGAATAAGGGCATGCCGATTCCCACCGCAGTCGCGACCCTCAACACCAACCTCGGACCCATCAAGGTCGACCTGTACGGGCACCAGGCCCCGAAGACCGTCAAGAACTTCGTCGGCCTCGCCACCGGTGAGATCGAGTGGACCCACCCCGCCACGGGCGAGAAGTCGAACGACCCGCTGTACGACGGCGTCGTGTTCCACCGCATCATCCCCGGCTTCATGATCCAGGGCGGCGACCCGCTGGGCCAGGGCGTGGGCGGCCCCGGCTACCAGTTCGACGACGAGATCAACTCCGAGCTCGACTTCACCGAGCCCTACGTGCTCGCGATGGCCAACGCCGGCATCCAGGGCGGGCGCGGCACGAACGGCTCGCAGTTCTTCATCACCGTCGGCCCCACCACGTGGCTGCAGGGCAAGCACTCCATCTTCGGCAAGGTGACGGATGCCGCGAGCCAGGCCGTCGTCGACAAGCTGGCCTCGGTGCCCACCGACGGTCGCGACCGCCCGCTCGAGGACGTCGTCATCGAGAGCATCACGATCGAGCAGGCCTGACGCTCCGGTGAGTGACGCGGGCGCCGATCGCACGAACTTCTGCTACCGGCATCCCGACCGGCAGAGCTACATCCTCTGCCAGCGGTGCGGGCGCACCATCTGCCCCGAGTGCCAGACCCAGGCGCCCGTCGGCGTGATCTGCCCCGAGTGCATGCGGGAGCAGCGGGCGACGGCTCCCCGCACCAAGCCTGCGGCATGGACGCGCGTCCGCTCGGCCGCCGGGCGCGGCGCGCCGGTGGTGACGTATTCCCTCATCGGCATCACCGCGCTGGTGTACCTGCTGCAGTGGATCCCCGGGCTCGGCGTGACGAACGCGCTGTTCTTCAGTCCGGTCTTCATGACCGAGGTACTGCCCGAGCCGTGGCGGGCGATCACGTCGGTGTTCCTGCACTCGACGTCGCTGTTCGTGCACATCATCCTGAACATGTACACGCTGTGGATCTTCGGGCGACTGCTCGAACCGATGCTCGGCCGCGTGCGATTCCTGGCGCTCTACCTCATCAGCGGGCTGGCCGGTTCGGTCGGGGTCGTCGTGTTCGCTGCGCCGACGACGCAGGTGCTCGGGGCGTCCGGAGCGATCTTCGGCCTCATGGGCGCGTTCGTCGTCATCCAGCGTCGCCTCGGCGGCAACATGACGCAGCTGTACATCCTGCTGGCCATCAACCTCGCCATCGGGTTCATCCCGGGCGCCAATATCTCGTGGCAGGCACACCTCGGAGGCCTGATCGGTGGCGCGCTCGTGGGGCTGATCCTCCTCGAGACCCGCAGCCGATCGCGGCGCGGCCTGCAGATCGGCCTGCTCATCGGGCTCACCGTCGTGCTCTTCGTCATCGGCACGGTCGTCGCCCGGTGGAAGATCGGCGCCTTCTAGTTATCCACAGCCGCATCCACAGCTGGGGAGAATTACACGGCTGTAGTTGACGCCAATACAGGGGACACGGGCACATTCATGGGTGTGCATAACCTGTGGAGAACACGCACAGAGCGGGCGGATGCCGCAGCATCCGCCCGCTCTCGGTGCTCGTGCGTCAGCGCCAGCGCGTCGTCATGAGGAACCCGACGAACGCGATGCCGAAGCCGATGAGGATGTTCCATGAACCGAGGTCGGCGATCGGCAGCCGGCCCTGGCTCACGTAGAAGACGATGATCCAGGCGAGCCCGAGCAGCATGAAGCCGAACATGACGGGCTTGAACCAGACGGGATTGGGGGCTTCTTCGCCGCTCGCCTGCTCCGCGCGCGCGGGCTTCGATGATTTCGTACGTGCCATGCGGGCGATTCTAGCCGAGCCGGACGGGTACTCCCAGCCGAGGGTCGCCCGCGACGAATAGAATCGTCCTCATGTCCGCCGAACCGCCGCCGCGCCACGCGTCGCGCGCGGCCGCGCGCGCAGAGCGCGCAGCTCGCCCTCGGCGGGTGAGCGTCGTCGGCGTCCTCGGCGAACTGCTGCTCACGGCCGGCGCGCTGATCCTCCTCTTCCTCGGCTGGCAGTTGTGGTGGAACGACGCGATCATGGCGAGCCAGCAGTCGGCCGCGGCATCCGACCTCGGCGCGGAATGGCTCGAGGAGGGCAGGGCGGCACGCGGGGACGCCCCTGCCCCAGACCCCGCGGCGTACGGCGACCCGGTCGTCGGGCCCGCCACCTACGACGACGGCGAGGCGTTCGCGGTGATGTACGTGCCCCGCTTCGGCGAGGACTCGCAGCGACGCGTGGCCGAGGGCACGGGCCTGAACGTGCTGAACAGCACCGAGCTCGGCATCGGACACTACCCCGGCACGCAGATGCCCGGCCAGGTGGGCAACTTCGCGATCGCCTCGCACCGCAGCGCCTACGGCGGCGGCATGCACGAGATCGAACAGCTGCAGCTGGGCGACGCGATCTACATCCAGACCGCCGACGGCTGGTACACCTACCGCTTCCGCGACTTCGAGTACGTGACCCCCTCGACCGTCGACGTGCTCGCGCCGGTGCCGCACCATCCCGACCTGCAGCCGACCGATCGCATCGTGACCCTCACGAGCTGCAACCCGCTCTACTCCACGGCGGAGCGCATCATCGCCTACGGCGTGCTCGAATCGTGGCAGCCGAGCACCGCCGGTCCGCCGGCCGAGATCGCCGACGTCGTCGCCACCTGGGGGTCCTGAGCCATGTACGGTGCACTGTGGCGTGTGCTTCCCGGACCGGTGTGGGTGCGGATCCTCCTCGTGCTCATCCTCCTCGTCGCCGTCGTCTTCGTCCTCTTCACCTGGGTGTTCCCCTGGGTCGACGCCATCATCAACCCGATCGAAGTCACGGTGGATACATGACCCGAGTACTCGTCGTCGACAACTACGACAGCTTCGTCTACACCTTGAACGGCTACCTGCAAGAGCTCGGTGCCGAGACCGAGGTGGTGCGCAACGACGACATCGCCCTGACCGACGTGCCCGAGCGGATCGCGGAGTACGACGCGGTGCTCATCTCGCCCGGGCCCGGCAAGCCGTCGGACGCCGGCGTCTCGATCCCGGTGGTGAACGCGGCGCTCGCCTCGGGGCAGCCGATCCTCGGGGTCTGCCTCGGACACCAGGCGATCGCCGAGGCCTTCGGTGCGACGGTCACCAACGCCGAGGAGCTCATGCACGGCAAGACCTCGCGCATCACGCACGACGACAGCGCCTTCTACGACGGGGTCCCCCAGCCGTTCACGGCGACGCGGTACCACTCGCTCGCCGTCGTCGACGGCACCGTGCCGAACGACCTCGTCATCACCAGCCGCACGCAGGGTGGGGTGATCATGGGCCTGCGCCACGAGAGCGCACCCATCTTCGGGGTGCAGTTCCACCCCGAGTCGGTGCTCACCGAGGGCGGCTATCGGATGCTCGGCAACTGGCTGGCCGTCGCCGGACTGCCCTCGGCGCGAGAGCGCGCAGCGCACCTCAACCCGCTGATGCGGGCGAGCTGACCGATTCCGAGCAGATCAGACCGAGCCGAGCGAGCTCGGTCAGCCCGCGGTGGGTCGGCCCGCGATCGTTCAGCCCGCGCAGTAGGTGAGCTCGACCGACGACTTCTGCGGCACGTCCCCGGGCGCGAGTGACTGCTGTGTCACCGGCGAGCCCGGCTGCGACTTGCACGACGCGTCGGGCTTGGGCACCGGCGTGAGCTGCAGGTTCTCGGCGGACAGGTAGGACGACGCCGCTGACAGGGTCTGGCCCGTCAGGTCGGTGAGTGTCACGAGTCCGCTCGAGATGCGGAAGTCGACCGACGAC
The DNA here is from genome assembly GCF_031456545.1 of Agromyces sp. 3263. NCBI lineage: Bacteria > Bacillati > Actinomycetota > Actinomycetes > Micrococcales > Microbacteriaceae > Agromyces > Agromyces sp. 3263. Next base: position 1,656,527 of record NZ_JAVDUV010000001.1, on the reverse strand, counting down.
CCCGACTCGGCGGAGGTGCCCGCCTCGGGCGTCGTGCCGAGCACGGTGTCGGCCGGTACCGTGGGGGAGTTCTCCCGATTCTCGGTGCCCGGAGTCAGCCCCGCCGCCTGCACGTCGGCCTTCGCCTGATCGAGCGGCTTGTTGCGCACATCGGGAACCGTCACGGGCTCCTTGCCGGTGGACACGTAGACCGTGACGGCCGTGCCGGTGTCGACGATCTCGCCGCTCGGTGGATCGGTGCGGATGACCTGATCGGCCGGCACGGTGTCGTTGGACTCGTCGATGCGGGTCGCCGGCAGTCCCAGTTCTTGGAGCTGCTGCACCGCCTGCTCGTAGGTGCTGCCGGTGAGCACCGGGATCTCACGCGCGTTCGACGGCAGATCGTCGGTCGGCTGGAGGTTGAACGCCCAGTACATGACCGCCACGACGATCACGACGACGCCGATGATGCCCGACCAGATCCAGATGGCCGGCGGACGGCGCTGGGTGCGGGTCATCGTCTCGTCCTCGGTGAGCTGGCGCAGTGCCAGTTCCGAGCTGGAGAGGGAGCCGGTGGGTGCGCCGAAGAGCATCGTCGCCTCATCGGGCTGGCGGTGCACAGGAACACGACCGGATGCCGCGGTGTCGACGTCGGCCCGGAACTCGGCCGCGCTCTGATAGCGCTGCTCCCGGTTCTTCGAGAGGGCGTGCAGCACGACGGCGTCGAGTGCCGGCGAGACCTTGGGGTTGATCACGCTCGGCTTGACCGGACGCTCGCTCACGTGCTGGTACGCGACCGCGACCGGGGTGTCGCCCCGGAACGGCGGGCGACCGGTGAGCATCTCGAAGAGCACCACACCCGTCGAGTAGAGGTCGGTGCGGGCGTCGACGGTCTCGCCCTTCGCCTGCTCGGGCGAGAAGTAGGACGCCGTGCCGAGGATCGCCGTGGTCTGCGCGACGGTGGTCGCCGAGTCGGACACCGCTCGCGCGATGCCGAAGTCCATCACCTTCACCTGGCCGGTGGTGGTGATCATGATGTTGCCCGGCTTGATGTCGCGGTGGACGACGCCGGCACGGTGCGAGTACTCGAGCGCGGTCAGGACCCCGTCGATGACGCGAACTGCCGCAACGGGCTCGAGCGGACCGTCGTGGATGATGTCCTTGAGGAGGCGTCCTTCGACGCACTCCATCACGATGAACGGCAGCTGCACCTCGTGCCCGCGGCCGTCGATCACGGTCTCCTCGCCCGCGTCGAACACGCGCACGATGGTCGGGTGCGCCATGCGGGCTGCCGACTGCGCCTCCTGACGGAAGCGCATGCGGAAGGCCGGATCGGTCGCGAGCTGCGGCTTCAGCAGCTTGATGGCGACCTGGCGGCCCAGCCGGGTGTCGCTTCCGACGTGGACGTCGGACATCCCGCCGCGACCGATGAGCGCGCCCACGCGGTAGCGCCCCGCGAGCACGCGTCCCTCATCGCTCACCGTGCAGCTCCGTCCTTGTCGTCTCGTGGGCCCGTCAGGGTCGAACGCCGATGCTATTCGATCTCGACCGTGAGGGCAGGGGAGAACGGCGAGTCGAGCTGGCCGCAGAAGTAGCGGTAGGTCACGTCGAACGACCCGCCCGGGGTGTTGTTGACGTTGACCTGGGCGCTGGTGGTGCCCGGACCGAAGACCGGATTGTTCGGCACGGTGGCGTCGCCGGTGACCGCGACCTCGTAGCCGCTCAGCGTCTGCCCGGCCGGGCACGACTGGGTCGTCCAGTTGACCGTGATCTGGCCGACGTTGGCCTTGACCGGGTTGGTGGCCGTGGTCGGTGGGGCCGTCGGTGCGCTCGGGGCCTCGGGCTCGGTGAGGTACGTCAGCGTGATGGTCGTGCCGGGCTGCACGGGGCCGCTCGGGTTGACCTCGGAGACGGTGTTCGCGAGTCCGGGCTCGGTCGCAGCACCGCCGGCCTCGCGGACGACGGGCAGGCCGAGCGCCTCGATCTGCGCGGCTGCATCGTCGACGTTCATGCCGATGTAGGAGTTGCGGTCGATCTGGATGGTCTGCGGCGCCTCGGTCGTGGGCGGCGCGCTCGTCGGCGGGGTCGTCGTCGTCGTCGTGCTCGCCGTCGGGCGGCTCGACGTGGATGCGGGGTCCTTGCCGCCGTTGTTGTTCATGGCAAGGGCGATGATGGTGCCGATGAGCACGATCGCGAGGATCGCGATGAGCACGATCAGGGGCCACGTCCACGGGCTGCGCTTCTTCTTCGCGGGCTCGTCCTCGATGACCTCGGCGTCGACCACCCCGCCGGCGGCGGCAGACGGCAACACGGTGGTCGCGGCGGTCGCGCCCGACTGGGGCATGAGCATCGTCGCGGCGGTGAGCCCGGCCGCGCCGAGCACCGCGGGCACCGCGGCCGCAGCGCCCTGCACGTCGCCACGCCGCAGGGCGGTGGCCGCGCGTGCGAGGTGCGCCGCCGACTGCGGACGGTCGGCGGGGTTCTTGGCGATGCAGGCGTAGACGAGGTTGCGCACCGGCTCGGACACGGTGACGGGGAGGTCGGGCGGCGTCTCGTTGATCTGCGCCATCGCGATGGCGACCTGGGACTCGCCCGTGAAGGGGCGACGGCCAGCGAGGGCCTCGTACGCGACGATGCCGAGCGAGTAGATGTCGGTGGTCGGCGAGGCAGGGTGACCCGAGGCCTGCTCGGGCGAGAGGTACTGCACGGTGCCCATGACCTGGCCGGTGGCGGTGAGCGGCACCTGGTCGGCGATGCGGGCGATGCCGAAGTCGGTGATCTTCACCCGCCCGTCGGGCGTGATGAGGAGGTTGCCGGGCTTGATGTCCCGGTGCACGAGGCCGGCTGCGTGCGCGGCCTGAAGCGCCGCCGCCGTCTGCGCGACGATGTCGAGCACCTTGTCGGTGGAGAGCACGTGCTCGCGCTCGAGGATGGTCGAGAGCGCCTCGCCGGGCACGAGTTCCATCACGAGGTAGGCGCTGCCGTCCTCCTCGCCGTAGTCGAAGACGTTCGCGATGCCCTCGTGGTTGACGAGTGCGGCGTGCCGGGCCTCGGCGCGGAAGCGCTCGAGGAATCCGGGGTCGCCGAGGTACTCATCCTTCAGGATCTTGATCGCCACCTGGCGGCCGATCACGAGGTCGGTGGCCTGCCACACTTCGCCCATACCGCCGATGGCGATCCGGGACTGCAGCTCGTAGCGCCCTCCGAAGGTGAGCCCTGCGCTCGGTCTCATTTGTTCAGCACCGCCTCTAGTACCTGCTTTGCGATGGGTGCGGCGATGAGATTGCCGTACCCCTCCTGACCAAGTCCCCCGCCATCCTCCACGAGTACCGTGATCGCATACTGAGGGTCGTCGGCGGGGGCAAAACCCGTGAACCAGAGAGTGTAGGGGTCACTCTCTCCGTTCTCTGCGGTACCGGTCTTACCGGCCACGCTGACGCCGTCTATTCTTGCATTACTCGCAGCCCCGTTTTCGACGCCGTTGGTCATCATCTGCACCATGGTGGCAGCCGTCTCCTGGCTGATCGCACGGCCGTATTCGACCGGCTCGAACTCCTGCAGCGGCGAGAAGTCGGGCGCCGTGATCGCGTCGACCAGATCGGGCTCCATGACGATGCCGCCGTTGGCGATCGCGGCCGACACCATCGCCATCTGCAGGGGAGTCGCACGCACGTCGCCCTGGCCGAACGCGGTGAGTGCCGTCTGCGGCTCGTCGAGCGCGCGCGGGTAGACGCTGGGCTCGGTCGCCGTGGGGATCTCGAACTCGTGGTTGAACCCGAACTTCTCGGCCTGCTCGCGGATCGCGGCGTCGCCGAGCTCCATGCCGAGCTCGGCCATGGGGATGTTGCACGACAGCCGGAGCGCGTCGGCGAGGGTCACCTCGGCGCCGGGACCGCACGTGCCGCCGCCGGAGTTGCGGACGACTGCGTCGGTGCCGGGCAGGGTCAGCGACGCCGGGTTGGGGAACGTCGACTCGGGCGTGTACTTGCCCGACTCCAAGGCGGCCGCCACGACGACGAGCTTGAACGTGGATCCGGGCGGGTTCATGTCGCCGCCCGTCGCGCGGTTGGTCAGCGGGTCGCTCGGGTCGGCGAGGAGCGCGTCGTACGTGGCCTGCACCTGCTCGCTGTCGTGCACGACGAGGGTGTTGGGGTCGTACGTCGGCTTCGTGACCATGGCGAGGATTCGCCCCGTGGACGGTTCGGTGACCACGACCGAGCCGGTGTAGTCGCCCAGGGCGTCCCACGCGGCCTGCTGGGCGACCGGGTCGATGGCCACCTCGACGGATGCCCCCATCGGGTCCTGCCCGGAGATGATGCGGTTCAGCGAGTCGAAGAACTGGCTGGACGACTGGCCGCTCAGGTAGGAGTTGAGCGATCGCTCGAGGCCGGTGGCCTCACCGTTGACCGGGATGTAGCCCGTGACGGCCGCGTAGAGCGCGCCCGGGGTGTAGACGCGCTGGAACTTGTAGTTGTCGTCGGTGGGAGTCGAGTAGGCGATGGGCTCGCCGCCCACGAGGATCGGCCCGCGCTCCACGGAGTAGCTCTCGTACAGCGTGCGCGAGTTGCGAGGGTCGGCCGCGAGGGCGTCGGCCTGCACGTACTGGATGATCGTCGACGAGACGAACAGGGCGAGGAACATGAGGAGCGCGACGATCGTCACGCGCTTGAGCTCACGATTCATCCGTCGATCACCAGCCTCGGATGGTTGCGAACGGTGTCGGACAGCCGCAGCAGCAGCGCCACGATGATCCAGTTGGCGACGAGCGACGAGCCGCCCGCCGCGAGGAAGGGCGTGGTGAGGCCCGTCAGCGGGATCACGCGGGTGACGCCGCCGACCACGATGAACACCTGCAGCGCCAGCACGAAGGCGAGGCCCACGCCGAGGAGCTTGCCGAAGTCGTCCTGCCCGGCGAACCCGATGCGGAAGCCGCGGGCGACGAAGAGCACGTAGAGCGCGAGGATCGCGAACACGCCCGCGAGGCCGAGCTCCTCGCCGAGGCTGGCGATGATGTAGTCGCTCTGCGGCACGGGCGTGATGTCGGGCCGGCCCTCGCCCCATCCGGTGCCGATGAGACCGCCGTTCGCCAGGCCGAACAGGCCCTGCACGAGCTGGTAGCTGCCGCCGAACTCCTGGTCGAAGCGCTCGGGGCTGAACGGATCGAGCCAGTTCGCGAAGCGGTTGCCCACGTAGTCGAGCGTCTGGCTGGCCACGAGGGCGCCGCCGATGAACAGGCTCAGCCCGAGCACGACCCACGAGAGCCGGCTGGTGGCCACGTAGAGCATGACGAGGAACAGCCCGAAGTAGAGGAGCGCCGTTCCGAGGTCGCGTTGGAAGACGATGACCGCCATCGACAGCGCCCACACCACGAGCAGCGGTCCGAGGTCGCGAGCACGCGGGAACCGCATGCCGAGGAACTTCCGCCCGACCATCGAGAGCGAGTCGCGGTTGCGCACGAGGTAGCCCGCGAAGAACACGGCGAGGGCGATCTTCGCGATCTCACCGGGCTGGAAGGTCGCGATGTCGCCGAACCCGATCCAGACCCTCGCCCCGCTCACCTCGCGGCCGATGCCGGGCACGAGGGGGAGCAGCAGCAGCACGATCGCGAGGAGCCCCGAGAGGTAGGTGTAGCGGAACAGCACCCGGTGGTTGCGGATGACGAGGATGGTCACGATGGCGGCGATGATCGCGATCGCGCTCCAGGCGATCTGCCGCACCGAGGCGCTCTCCCACCCGGTCTCGCCGTCGGCGATGTCGATGCGATAGATCATCGCGATGCCGAGCCCGTTGAGCACGGTCGCGATCGGCAGCAGGAAGGGGTCGGCGTCGCGCGCGACGAAGCGCATGGCGATATGCAATCCGAAGACGAGGGCCGACAGCCCCGCGCCGAGCAGCACGAGCTGCGTGTCCACGTGCCCCATCGCACCGAGCTGCACGAGCACGATCGCCGAGGCGTTGATGAAGCAGGCGACGATGAGCAGCCAGAGCTCCATGTTGCGCAGCTTCTGCGGCATGCGGATGCGGCGCACGGGAGTCGTGGGCGGCCCTCCGGCGGGCGACGCCTCGGCGGTGCGGCCGGCACGGTCAGTCAACGGAGTCCTCCAGTCGCTGCACGATGCGGTACGCCTCGGAGAACGAGCCGGCGCTGATGGTCTGCTCCACGCGCTGCTGGTCGTAGGTGCGCAGATCGGCGACGTCGACCGTGGTCTCGGTGTGGAGCTCGTGCAGCGAGATGGGGCCGAGGTCTTGCTGGATGCCCTGGAAGATCGCGACCCGGCCGTTGGACTCGCCCACGTAGTACCGGGTCTGGGTCCACTGGTAGCCGAGCACGAACACCGCCACGATCGCCGCGACGAGCAGCACGATCCAGAAGCTCCAGACCAGGCGGCGTCGGCGGCGGCGGCGGGCGTCCTCTTCGATGAGCTCGTCGAAGTAGTCGGCCGAGTCGGGCTCGAAGTGGGTCTCCTGCACGGGGTGCGGGCGGAACGGCGCGAGACGGATGCCGCGGGCACGCGCCGGCTCGGCGGCCGCACCGAACGCGAGTGGGGCCGCCGCCGAGCCGACCACGAGCGGCGGGGTCGCGGGAGCGGGCGGATCGCCGATGTCCACGACGACGACGGTGACGTTGTCGGGGGCGCCGCCGTCGAGCGATGCCTTCACGAGGCGATCGGCGACCTGCTTGGCACCGGCGTCGGACGCCATGATCTCGAGGATCTCGTCGAACGACACGACACCCGAAAGACCGTCGGAGCAAAGCATCCACCGGTCGCCGGCGCGCGTGTCGAGCACCATCGAGTCGATCTCGGGGGAGGCCTCGACGTCGCCCAGCACGCGCATGAGCACCGACCGGCGGGGGTGGACCATCGCCTCCTCGGCCGTGATGCGGCCGGCGTCGACGAGTCGCTGCACGAAGGTGTGGTCGATCGAGATCTGGCTGAGCTCGCCCGAGCGAAGGAGGTAGATGCGCGAGTCGCCGATGTGGGAGATGACCACGCGGTCGCCGTCGAGCAGCAGGGCGCTGACGGTCGTGCCCATGCCGGTGAGCTCGGAGTGCTCGGCGACGGTCTCGGCGAGCTGGCGGTTCGCCGCGATCAGGGCCCCCTCGAGCGCGGCCGCCGCGACCGGTGCGGACTCGTAGTCGTCGTCGGCCTCCGCGATGCGCCGCGTGGCGATCGCGCTCGCGACGTCGCCGCCGGCGTGCCCGCCCATCCCGTCGGCGACGAGGAACAGCTTGCGCCCGGCGTAGCCGGAGTCCTGGTTGTTCGCGCGGATCCGTCCGACGTGCGAGACCGCAGCGCTCGCCTTGACCGTGGCCATGGGCGCTACCGCCGCAGCTCGAACGTCGTCGCTCCGACCTTGACGGTGGCTCCGAGCGGGATGGGCGTCGGCACGGTCACTCGGGAGCCGTTGAGGAAGGTGCCGTTCGTGGAGTCGAGGTCCTGGATCATCCAGCGGCCGTTCCACAGCATGAGTCGGGCGTGGTGCGTGGAGGTGTAGTCATCGCGGATGATGATCGCCGAGTCGCTGGAGCGGCCGATGGTGATCTCGTCGCGTCCAAGCGGGAACTCGGCGCCGGCCTTCTGCCCGCTCGTGATCACCAGGCGGGTGGCGTTCTCGGTGGAGGCGGTCTCGTTGCCTCCGACGGATGCCGGCGCGGCCGGATGCGACACGGCCGCGGTCGGGGCGGACGGCGATGCGCCTGCGGCGACCGGCGCCGCGGCGGCCACGGGGAACGCCGCAGCGGGCGCAGGTGACGCGGCCGCGGCATCCGGCTGCAGCTTGCGCACGCGCTGGCCGAACAGGTCGCTGCGCAGCGAGTAGACGATCGCGAAGATGAAGACCCAGAGCAGCAGCAGGAATCCGAGCTGGAGGACCAGGAGGGTGAGTTCGCTCATTCGCCGGGCCCCCAGAACCCGCCCATGTCGTGGCGCTGGGTGGCGGGGTCGGCGGCGGGGCGACCCGCGGCGGGACCGGAGGCCTGCGCGAGGACGCGGAAGACGATGCGGGAGCGGCCGATCGTGATCACCGAATCGGGCTCGAGCACCGAGTCCTTCACGGGAGCGCCGTTCAGCTGGGTGCCGTTCGTGGACCCGAGGTCGCGGACGCGCGCCCGGGTGCCGTCCCACTGCACCTCGACGTGCCGCCGCGAGGCGCCCGAGTCGTCGAGCGTGACGTCGGCCTCGCTGCCGCGCCCGATCACCGTGCGGCCCTTCAGGATCGGGTAGCGCTTGCCGGCGACGTCGAGCACGGGCGTCCACGCGACCTGGCCCTTCACGTTGCTCGAGTCGACCTGCACCATGCCCTCGGCGAGGCTCTCGTCGGGCCGGAGGCTGATCGAGATGCCGCCGGCGAACTGGAAGCGCTGGCTGGCAGCGTGCTTCTGCACGAGATCGGTGAGCTCGTCGATGAGGGCGGGGCCGAGGCCGGCCATGCGGTCGTGGTCGGTCGGCGACATCCGCACGGTGAACATGTTCGGCACGAGCACGCGGTCGCGTGACACCACTGCGGCCTTCGTGTCGATCTCGCGCTTCAACGCCGCGGTGATCTCGACGGGTTGCAGCCCCGAGCGGAAGGTCTTCGCGAAGGCGCCGTTGACCGCGCGTTCGAGACCCTTCTCGAAGTTGTCCAGTAGGCCCACAGGTCTCCCGATCCCGTTCCGTGATTGTGTGACATGCTAGCCGCAGCGGCTGAGAACCCCCTCGTTCAGTCGACCGGAATCGCCGTTTCCTCCTCGTCGACGTCGAGCGAGAGCGTCGGGATCGACGCGGTGAGATACGTGCCGTCGGCGCGTCGCGAGCCGGTGACGTCGCGCATCGTCGGGGCGCCGTAGAGCCGCGGCCCCTGGCCCTCGAGCGGCACCGCGACCGGGCCGCCCTCGGCGGTCACCAGCACCTCGGCGCCGCGCACCCGCACCCGTGCCTCGTCGCCGACCTCGACGGTGAACTCGATCGACTGCGGATGCAGCGTCACGCGCAGCCGGGTGCCGCGCAGGGTGATGCGGAACACCAGCTCCGTCCACTCGTCGGGCAGGCGCGGGTCGAACGTGAAGACGCCGTTGTGGTCGCGGAATCCCCCGAACCCCGACACCAGGGCGCTCCACACGCCGCCGGTCGAGGCGACGTGCACGCCGTCGGAGGCGTTGTGGTGCAGGTCGGCGAGGTCGACGTAGAGCGCGGAACGGAAGTACCGGATCGCCAGCTCGTGGTACCCGACCTCGGCGGCCATGATCGACTGCACGACCGCCGAGAGCGTGGAGTCGCCCGTGGTCAGCGGGTCGTAGTACTCGAAGTCGGCGCGCTTCATCTCGGTCGTGAACCGGTCGCCTTGGAGGTAGAGCGCGAGCACCACGTCGGCCTGCTTCAGCACCTGGAAGCGGTAGATGACGAGGGGGTGGTAGTGCAGCAGCAACGGCCGCCGGTCTTCGGGCGTGTTCTCGAGGTCCCACAGCTCCTTCTGGAGGAACGCCGAGTCCTGCGGGTGGATGCCGAGCTGCTCGTCGTAGGGGATGTGCATGTGGGCCGCAGCGCGCCGCCAGCTCGCGACCTCCGCGGGGGTGACCCCGAGCCGCGCGACCATCTTGTGGTAGGCCAGCGGATCGTTCACCTGCAGGTTGTCGACCGCGGATGCCGCCGAGGCGAGGTTGAACCGCGCCATGACGTTCGTGTACAGGTTGTCGTTGACGACGGTCGTGTACTCGTCGGGCCCGGTCACCCCGTGGATGTGGAACACGTCGTCGGCGTTGGTGGACCTCCAGAAGCCGAGGTCCTCCCACATGCGTGCGGTCTCGACCAGGATGTCGATCGCGCCGCGGGCGAGGAAGTCCACGTCGCCGGTGGCCGCCACGTACTGGCACAGCGCATAGGAGATGTCCGCGTCGATGTGGTACTGCGCGGTGCCCGCCGCGTAGTAGGCCGACGACTCCTGGCCGTTGATGGTGCGCCAGGGGAACAGGGCTCCGAGCTGGTTCAGTTCCATCGCGCGGGCGCGGGCGGCGTCGAGCATCCGCTGCCGGAAGCGCAGCACGTTGCGTGCGACGATCGGCGCCGTGTAGCTGAGGAACGGGAGGACGTAGACCTCGCTGTCCCAGAAGTAGTGGCCGCCGTAGCCCGACCCCGACACGCCCTTCGCCGCGACGCCGTCGCCGTCGGTGCGCGCGGTGGCCTGCGCGAGCTGGAAGAGGTTCCACCTCGTGGCCTGCTGCAGCTCGGGCTGGTCGGTGATCTGCACGTCGGAGCGCGCCCAGAAGTCGTCGAGCCAGGCACGCTGCTGCGCGAAGATCTCGGCGACGCCGAGCTCGGCCGCGCGGTCGAGCGTGCGGTCGCTGCGGTCGGCGAGCTCGCGCGCGGGCACGGTGCGCGCGGTGTGGTAGCTGATCGTCTTCGTGATGCGGATCGGCTTGCCCTGCCGGGCGTGCACCCGGTAGATGTGCTTGGCGAGGTCGTCGCCGATGGAGCCGGATTCGGAGTAGTCGTTCTCGGTCGTGATCGAGTGCTCGGCACCGACCGCGATCGTCATGCCCGAGTTGGTCGTCTGGTAGCCGAGCATGTAGCGGGAGCCCTCGGCACGCTTGACCCGCGGCTGCATCACGCGGTCGATGAACTGCTCCGCCTTGCGGGGGTCGAAGCCGGCCGGGGCCTCGCTCACGCCCGAACGGTACTCGTCGCGCCCGTCCTGGCGGTTCAGGATCTGGCTCGAGATGGTGATCGCCGCGTCGGCGTCGAGCATCTCGACCTCGTAGTCGATGAGCGCGAGGTGCCGGTCGGTGAACGACGCCATGCGACGGCTGGTGATGAGCACTCGCTTGCCCGACGGGGTGCGCCATTCGATCGAGCGCTGCAGGGAGCCGAGGCGGAAGTCGAGCCGGCGCTCGTACGCGAGGATCTCGGCGATGGTCAGCACGAGCGGCTCGTCGTCGACGTAGAGGCGGATGACCTTCGCGTCGGGCGCGTTCACGATGGTCTGCCCGACCCGCGCGAACCCGAACGCCTCCTCGGCGTGGCGGATGGGCCACGTCTCGTGGAAGCCGTTCACGAACGTGCCGTGCATGTGGCCGTCGCGCCCCTCCTCCACGTTGCCGCGGAGGCCGAGGTACCCGTTGCCGACGGCGAACAGCGTCTCGGTGCGGCCCATGTCGGCGACGCCGAACTCGGTCTCGATCAGCGCCCACTCGTCGATGGGGAACCGGTTCCGGTTCAGCGGGTCGTGGTCGGCGAACCTCATGGACGGTCCTCTCGGGTGGAGCCTGGGGCGGGGGTGGGGGTGGTGTCGTCGGTTCCGGATGCCGCTGCGGCGCGCTCCACCGCGGGGATCAGCTCGTCGAGCTCGTCGACGATCACGTCGGCGCCGAGCTCCTCGAGCGCCTCACGGCCGACGCCGCGATCGACGCCGATGACGATACCGAACTCTCCGGCCGCGCCGGCCTTCACGCCCGATTCCGCGTCCTCGACGACCACGCACGCCTCGGTCGGCAGGCCGAGCAGTTCGGCCGCTCGCTCGAACGTGTCGGGCTCGGGCTTGCCCGGCAGGCCCTCGCGAGCCGCGACCGCGCCGTCGACGACGACCTCGAAGCGGTCGGCGAGCCCGGCGGCCGCGAGCACGAGGGGCGCGTTCTTCGAGCTCGAGACGACGGCGACCTGTGCGCCGGACGCGATGACGGCGTCGAGCAGGGCGACGCTCGTGGCGTACGGCTCGACGCCCTCCTCGGCGAGGGTGGCGTTGAAGGCGTCGTTCTTGCGATTGCCGAGCCCGTGCACGGTGTCGAGCGTCGCGGCATCCGTCACGTCGCCCTCGTCGACCACGATGCCGCGGCTCTCGAGCAGCGAACGCACGCCGTCGTAGCGCGGCTTGCCGTCGATGTAGGCGAAGTAGTCGTCGTCGGAGTAGGGGGCGGCGTCGTGCGCCTCGAGGAACGGCGTGAACAGGCGCGACCAGGCGTGCATGTGCACCACGGCGGTGGGCGTGAGCACGCCGTCGAGGTCGAAGAGCCAGCCGCGGATGCCGCCGAGATCGACGTCGGCCGGATGGATCGGGCCGCGTCGGGGGGACTGGCCTTCGGGCGAGGAGGGAATGGGGGAGGAGTCTGGCGAGGTCACCGCCGTCCTTTCGTCGAATCGGTCAGGGCACCGGTACCGCAGATCGATGCTATTCCCGGCGGCGGGGGAGCGCGAGGCCGGAGTCGGACTCTGAGGAATCACGGAGGGTCCTCGCGGCATCCGCTCGATGCGCGCGCGCCGAGATGGAGGAAAATCTGCGCGAAACGCCGCGCCGCGGCATCCGTCACCCGGCGTGTCGCCCGGTTCTTCCTGCATTTCGGATGCCGGGACCACCCGGCCGCGTGGCGCACGACACGGTGTCCGCGGTGCCGAGGGCCTCGAATGGTGCTGCGCGCCCCGAGATGTTAGGCTCTCGTGGCTGGACGCACTTCGGTGCATCCGCACGTGCGCGAGTGGCGGAATTGGCAGACGCGCTGGCTTCAGGTGCCAGTACTCGCAAGGGTGTGGGGGTTCAAGTCCCCCCTCGCGCACCACCGGAACGAAACGGCCCGGACCTCATCGAGGTGCCGGGCCGTTGTCGCGTCCGCGGGGGGACCGCTACCGTGTGAGCCGGACACGCGCAACGGACGGCGAAGGCGCGCGGGCGCGCGACGGGGAGGCGGACGACGATGAGACTCGAGCCGCTGTATCGCCTGACCTTCACCTATCCAGCCGGATGGCAGGTCGAGCTCGAGGGTGGATGGCAGCAGCACTTCTACCTGGCCGAAGGGCGTTGCGAGGGCGGGGTGAGCGGCCGGCTCCACGGCGCCAACTTCCCCCTGCGCCGTACCGAGGAGGGGCCGTTCCGCCCTGACCTGCGGGGCGTCATCGAGACGGATGACGCGGCGACGATCATGTTCGAGTTGCACGGCTATGGTCGCGCCCACCCCGCGGGCCGGCGGCAGGTGGTGGGCTCGGTGTTCCACACGAGCGACCACCCCGACTACCGGCGGCTGAATGACGTCGTCTGCGTCTGCGTCGGCGAGGTGCGGTCTCCCGTCGATGGAGCATCGGGTCCGGAGCTCGTGCTGGATGTCGCCGAGCTGGTGTGGGAGCCCATCGCGCCGGAGCGTTAGGGTGCAGGGGTGAGCAGGACCGGCCGGAAGCACCCGCGCGTGACCATCACGGACATCGCCGAGCGGGCCGGGGTGTCGATCGGGGCGGTGTCGTTCGCGCTGAACGGGCGACCCGGGGTGTCGGAGGCCACGCGGGAGCGGGTGCTCGGCGTCGCCGATGAGCTCGGCTGGGCGCCGTCGACCGCCGCGCGATCGCTCGCCGTGTCGACGACCGAGACGTTCGGGCTGGTGCTCGCCCGCGACCCCCGCATGCTCGGCGTCGAGACCTTCTACATGCGCTTCATCGCCGGGATGGAGGCCGAGCTCGCCCGACGCGGGTACGGACTGCTGCTGCAGGTCGTGCCGTCGGGAGCCGACGAGCTCGCCACGATCGGCAAGTGGCGTGCCGCGCGGCGCGTCGACGGGATCCTGCTCGTCGACCTGGCGGTCGACGACCCTCGGGTGGCGCTGTGCTCGGAGCCCGGGGCGCTGCCCACCGTGGTGGTCGGCGATGCCGCCGTCGCCAACGGGCTCACGAGCGTGTCGACCGACGACGACGCGGCGATGCGGGAGGCGGTGCGCCACCTCGCGAACCTCGGTCACCGCCGCATCGCCCGAGTGGCGGGCGTCGATCGGTTCGCGCACACGCAGTCGCGAGACGCGGCGTTCCTCGACGAGATGGGAACGCTCGGCCTGGAGCCGCTGCTCGCTCGCACGGACTACCGCCCCGAGTCGGGCGCCGTGGCCACGCGTTCGGTGCTCGAGCACGCGGAGCGGGCGACGGCGATCATCTACGACAACGACGTGATGGCCGTCGCCGGCCTGAGCACGGCCATGGAGCTCGGCCTCTCGGTGCCGCAGGACGTGTCGATCATCGCGTGGGACGACTCGGTGCTCTGCGAGCACACGTTCCCGAAGCTCACGGCGCTCAGCCGCGACGTCGGCGCCTACGGCTCGCACGTCGCGCGGCGGCTGTTCGACCTCGTCGACGGCGCCGAGCCCGGCGCATTCCTCGACGCCACGCCCCGGCTCGTGGAACGCGCGTCGACCGGGCCGGCTCCGGCCGCGGCATCCGCAGGCCGCCCACCGGCCGCCCACGCGTAACCGGCCGATCAGGTCACAGGTGGGCGCTCGCCGCTGCCGCGCGGGACGAGGTGCGTGGGCAGCTCGAGCTGCACGGTGAATCCGGTGGGCTGCTGCATCCGCTCGATGGTCAGGCGCGCCGCCTGCCGCCCCATCTCGAGCGGATCGTGGCCCACGACGGTGACTCCGAGGATGTCGGCGGTGTCGAAGTCGTCGAAGCCGATGAGGGCGGGCGGATCATCGAGGTCGCGGATGGCGCGCAGGGCGCCGATGCACATGCGGTTGTTGCCCGCGATGATCGCCGTCGGCGGCTCGGGCCGGGTGAGCAGCTCCCGCACGACCTCGTCGGGCGGGGTCGCCGGGTCGTCGAGCAGCCGCTCGCACCGTTCGGATCCGCTGAGTCCCGCCTCGTCGAGGGCGGCCCGGTAGCCGGCCACCCGCTCCGACTGCGTGTAGGCGGATGCCGGATTGCAGACGTAGGCGATGCGCCGGTGCCCGTGCCCGACGAGCGCCGAGGTCGCGGCGTGGGCGCCCTGCCGGTTGGCGAGCACGACGGAGTCGGCGACGAGGTTGCGAGCCGGACGGTCGATCGCGATCACCGGGGTGCCGAGCTGCCGCTCGCCTTCGAGGTAGGACTGGTCCTCGCCGACCGGGATGAGCAGCAGCGCGCCGACGCGCTGGGCGAGCAGGGTGTCGGCCACGCGCTCCTCGCCCTCGACCGAGTCGTCGGTGGTGGCCACGATCAGCGTGAACCCGTGCTCCGAGAGCTCGCGCTCGATGCCGGCCGCCACCGTGGAGTAGAAGGGGTTGAGCATCTCGCCCATGATGAAGCCGACGGTGGAGGAGCCGCCACCGCGTCGGAGGTTCTGCGCGAGGGTGTTCGGCCGGAACCGCAGGCGCTTCGCGGCGCTCAACACCCGGTCGGCGGTGTCGGGCGCCACCTGGTCGCGGTGGGAGTACACCCGCGAGACGGTCTTGGCGCTGACCCCGGCCAGGCGCGCGACGTCGTCGAGCGTGGCCCGCTGTTGGATCGTCATGGTCGGCCTCTCTCGTGCTCGCGGCGCGCTCCGTCGGAGATACGGCGATGTCCGACGACGGACATTCGACGGGACATCCGGAGTCGCATTGGTGATGATCCACGGCTGGAACCCCTGTTCATCGTCGAGATCTGCTCGCACTCTACGCGTGGGACAGAACAAGACAACGCTGACATCCAGGCTTGCTAAAGCGCTTAAGTTCATCCTATGGTGTCCCTGCCACCCCGCCGTTGAGGGCACCCTCACCGGTCCACACCGAGGGTGACCACACACAAGGGAGAGTTCACATGGCATCACGCAAGGCGATCGTCGGCCTCGCCGCCGTGGCCGCAGCGACGTTGTTGTTGACGTCGTGCACCGCGAGCGGATCCGGCGACGGCGGAGATTCCGGCGAGGTCGAAGGCGACATCACGTTCCTCACCAACCGCACCGACCTGCAGACCGACGGCACCTGGGACGAGTACATCGCCGAGTTCCAGAAGGAGTACCCCGACGTCAACGTCAAGGTCGAGGCGATCACGAACTACGAGGACGACGTCACGACGCGCCTCAGCACCCCCAACGGCTACGGCGACGTGCTGCTGATCCCCAACAGCGTGACGCCCTCGCAGTATCCCGACTTCTTCGAGGCCCTCGGCGACGCCGACGACCTCGCCGACACGTACCGCTTCCTCGCGCCGAAGACGGTCGACGGCGTGCAGTACGGCATCGCGCTCGGCGGCAACGCCAACGGCGTGCTCTACAACACCGAGGTGTTCGCCGACGCCGGCGTCACCGAGACGCCCGCTACCGAGGAGGACTTCCTCGCCGCCCTGGAGGCCGTGAAGGGCACCGGCGCCGTGCCCCTCTACACGAACTACAAGGACGGCTGGCCACTCGGCGGCCAGTGGACCAACATCGTCGGCGCCGTGAGCGGCGACCCCGACGCGCAGACCGCGATGGCACACGACGAGGAGCCGTGGACCGAGGGCACCGACATCTACGCCCTCGACTCGCTGCTCTTCGACGCCGTGCACGAGGGACTCACCGAGGAGGACCCGCTCACCACCAACTGGGAGCAGTCGAAGGGCGACTTCGCCACCGGCAAGATCGGCAGCATGGTGCTCGGCTCCTGGGCGATCTCGCAGTTCCAGGCCGCGGCCGAGGACGCCGGCGTCTCGAAGGACGTCGTCGGATTCATGCCCTTCCCGACCAACGTGGGCGGCCAGCAGTACGCCACCATCGCCGGCGACTACTACCTCGGCGTCAACAAGAACTCCAGCCACACGGCCGCCGCGAAGGCGTGGCTCGACTGGCTGATCGAGGAGTCGGGCTTCACCGACACGCAGGGCATGATCTCGGCCGTGAAGTCGGCCGCGCTGCCGGAGAACCTCGGCACGCTCGAGGAGAGCGGCGTCGAGCTCGTCGAGCTCAGCCCCGCGCCCGCGGGTGAGGAGTCGCTGTTCAGCGACACCGCCGACCTCTCGCAGGTCGACGTCTGGGGCAACATCTACCGCCAGAAGCTGATCGACATCGCGCGCGGCGAGGCCGACGGCGACAAGGACTCGTACTTCGCCCAGCTCAACGAGCAGTGGGGCTCGGCCGTGTCCGAACTGGCCGGCTAGCAGCCGCCGATCCACCCCACCCGCACCACCAGCACCGCAACGACCCCGTGAGGGGCCGGAGATCCACGAAGGAGCACTCATGTCCGTCTCGACGACCGGACCGGATCCGGTCGGCATCTCCGGCCCCCTCCACGGGGTCGCCGTGCTCGACGAGGGCGGGCGACGAGGAGCCGACGGCGGCCCCGGCGGCCGTCGCGGTCCCGGTCGCTCGCCTCGACGAGCCGGCCGACAGGGACGCCGCGACGGGCCGGCGGGTCGCCGCGTCCTCTCGCGGCTCACGCCCTACCTCTTCGTGGCCGCGGCGGTCGGCCTGCTCCTCCTGCTGACCTACCTGCCCGCCGCGAACATGCTCTGGTACAGCATCACCGACTGGAACGGCCTCGGACCGGTCGAGAATGTGGTCGGCCTCGACAACTACGTCGAGGTGTTCACGAACCCGCGGATCCTCTCGGTCTTCGGCGTCAGCCTGTACTACTTCGTCGGGGCGTTCATCCAGATGGCGCTTGCGCTCTACTTCGCCACGCTGCTCAGCTTCAGCACCCGGTTCTCGAACTTCTTCCGCGGGGTCATCTTCTTTCCGTACCTCATCAACGGCGTCGCCATCGGCTTCGTCTTCCTCTACCTCTTCCAGCCCGGCGGCACCCTCGACACGGTGCTCGGCTGGTTCGGCATGACCGACCCGCCGCAGTGGCTGGGCGACGCCGACATCGCGAACTACTCACTCGCCGGCACGTCGGTGTGGCGCTACACCGGGCTCAACTTCGTGCTGTTCCTCGGTGCGATCCAGTCGATCCCGAACGACCTCTACGAGGCGGCCGAGCTCGACGGCGCGAATCGCTGGCAGCAGTTCACGAACATCATCTTCCCGGGCATCCGTCGCATCATCGGGCTCTCGTTCATCCTCGCGGTGTCGGGCAGCCTGTCGGTCTTCGAGATCCCGTTCATCATGACCGGCGGCGCCAACGGCACCGCGACGTTCGTCATCCAGACGCTGCAGACGGCGTTCAGCTACCGGCAGGTCGGGCTCGCCTCGGCGATGGCCGTCGTGCTGCTCGGGATCGTGCTCGTCGTCACCTGGATCCAACGCAAGCTGTTCCCCGACGAGAAGGTGGACCTCACGTGACCCGCGTCGCCCCTGGCGTGCTCAAGTACGCCTCGCTCATCATCGCCGCCGTCGTGGTGCTGCTCCCGCTCTCGGTCGTGCTGTTCGCCAGCTTCAAGACGAGCGGGGAGTACAGCACGACCGGCCCGCTCGCGCCACCGTCGAACTGGTTCAACCTCGAGAACTTCTCGATCGCGTTCCGCCAGGGAGGCATGGTCGAGGGCTTCGTCAACACGACGATCGTGCTCGTCGTCTCCCTCGTCGGCACCATCCTCATCGGCACGATGGCCGCCTACGCCATCGACCGGTTCGCGTTCCGGGGCCGCAGGCTGATCATGGGCCTGTTCCTCGTGGCCACGCTCATCCCGAGCGTCACGAGCCAGGTCGCGACGTTCCAGATCATCAGCGGGCTCGGCCTCTTCAACACCAAGGCGGCACTGGTGCTGCTCTTCCTCGGCACCGACATCATCGCGATCTACATCTTCATGCAGTTCATGGCGGGCATTCCGGTGTCGCTCGACGAGGCGGCCATGATCGACGGCGCCAACCGCTGGACGATCTACTGGCGGGTCATCCTGCCGCTGCTGAAGCCGGCGATCGCGACCGTGGTCATCATCAAGGGCATCGCCATCTACAACGAGTTCTACCTGCCCTTCCTCTACCTGCCGTCGGAGGGCATGATCTCGACCTCGCTCTTCAACTTCAAGGGCCCGTTCGGGGCCCAGTGGGAGGTGATCGCCGCCGGGACCATCCTCGTGATCCTGCCCACCCTGGTGGCGTTCCTCTTCCTGCAGCGCTGGATCTACAAGGGCCTCACCGCGGGAGCAGTCAAGTGACGCAGACGATCGAACCGACCACAATGGAGCACATCATGCACACGGTGCGGCGCCCCCTCCACTCGGGGTGGCGGGTCCGGGCGGGATCCGGGCCCGTGCCCGACGCTGTCGCGGCCGGTATCACGGGGGGGACGGATGCCGCCGGCGGCGCCGGCCAGGGCATTCCGGCGGTCGTGCCCGGGGTCGTGCACCTCGACCTCATGCGCGCGGGGCTGATCCCCGATCCGTACCTCGACGACAACGAGTCGGCGCTCAACTGGATCGGGCTCGTCGACTGGACGTACGAGACGGCGTTCGCGCTTCGCGCCGACGAGCTCGCCGCGGCATCCGTGCACGACCTCGTCTTCGACGGCCTCGACACCGTGGCGACGGTGTCGCTGAACGACACCGTGATCGCCGAGGTCGCGAACCAGCACCGCGGCTACCGCTTCGACGTGACCCGGCTGCTGCGCGAGGGCGAGAACCGCCTGGTCGTGGCGTTCCGCAGCCCGGTGAAGTACGCCGACGCCCAGAGCCTCGCGCTCGGCGCGCGCCCGCGTCCGTACCCGACGCCGTTCGACGCGATCCGCAAGTCGGCGTGCAGCTTCGGATGGGACTGGGGCATCGCGACGTCGACGAGCGGCATCTGGCGGCCGGTGCGGCTCGAGTCGTGGTCCGTCGCCCGGCTCGATGAGGTGCGGGTGCGGGCCGAGGCCGACGGACCGGGCGGGTTCGTCGTCGCCGACGTCGCGGTTGCGAACGCCCCAGGGGTCATCGAGGCACCACCGTTGCTCGTGTCCGTCGCCGTGGCCGGCCCGGGCCTCCAGGAGACTCCCTCGGCCGTCGTCGAGGTGGTGGGCGGCCGGGCGCGCGTGCGCCTCGATCTTCGGAACGCCGAGCGCTGGTGGCCCGCCGGCTACGGTGATCAGCCCCTGTACGTCGTGGACGTGCGGCTCCATTCGGACGAGGTGATCGATGCGACCCATCGCACCGTGGGCTTCCGCGACCTGCGCTGGAACACCGAGACCGACGCCGACGGCACGCCGTTCCAGCTGATCGTGAACGACCAGCCGGTGTTCGTGAAGGGCGCCAACTGGATCCCCGACGACGCGTTCCCGGTGCGGGTCGACCGCGCCCGCTACCGCCAGCGGCTCGAGCAGGCGCGCACCGCCGGGCTGAACCTCATCCGGGTCTGGGGCGGCGGCATCTACGAGGCCGACGCGTTCTACGAGCTCTGCGACGAGCTCGGACTGCTGACCTGGCAGGACTTCCTCTTCGCGTGCTCGGCGTACGCCGAGGAGGAGCCGCTGCGCTCGGAGGTCGCGGCGGAGGCCCGCGAGAACATCGTGCGCCTCGCCCACCACGCCTCGCTGTGCCTGCTCACCGGCAACAACGAGAACCTGTGGGGCTATGAGGACTGGGGCTGGAAGCTCCGGCTCGACGGGAAGACGTGGGGCGCCTACTACTATCACGAGCTGTTCCCGAGCCTCATCGAGGAGCTCGCGCCGCACGTGCCGTACGCGCCCGGCAGCCCGTTCAGCCCCGGCGGCGAGCACCCGAACGACGAACGCCACGGCACCATGCACGTCTGGGACCTCTGGAACCAGAAGGACTGGCCGCACTACCGCGACATCGCACCGCGGTTCGTCGCCGAGTTCGGGTGGCAGGGCCCGCCGGCCTGGTCGACGCTCACCCGTGCGATCAGCGACGACCCGCTCACCCCCGAGTCGCCCGGCATGATCGTGCACCAGAAGGCGATCGACGGCAACGTGAAGCTCACCGACGGGCTCGTGCGCCACTTCCGGGTGCCCGGCGACATGGAGACCTGGCACTGGGCGATGCAGCTGAACCAGGCCGCTGCGATCTCGTGCGCGCTCGAGCACTACCGCTCGCACGCCCCGCGCACCGCGGGGGCCGTGGTGTGGCAGCTGAACGACTGCTGGCCGGTCACGTCGTGGGCCGCGATCGACGGCGACGGCCGTGAGAAGCCGCTGTTCCACGCCATCCGCAACGCGTTCGCGCCGCGTGTCGTCACCGTGCAGCCGCGGAGCGACGGCCTGTCCGCGGTGATCGGCAACGACACGGACGACGAATGGCAGGGCCGGCTCGACTTCGAGCTGCGCGGCTTCGACGGCTCGGTCCGTCGACGCGCGTTCGCTGCCGTCGCGGTCGCACCTCGGTCGTCCGAGACGGTGGAGGTGCCCGATGGGCTCGCCGAGGCGACGGATGCCGCGAGCGAGCTGCTCATCGCCGAACTGAGCGGCGTGCGCGGCCTCTGGTACTTCGCCGAGCCGCGCGACAGCGCCCTCGCCGATCCGCAGCTCGAGGTGGAGGTCAGTGTCGAGGAGGGCGGCTTCGCCGTCACGGTCACCGCGGGCGCGACGCTCGTGCGCGACGTGACGCTGCTCATCGACAAGGTCGACCCGGCGGCATCCGTCGACTCGGGGCTCGTCACCCTGCTGCCGGGGGAGTCGTGGACGTTCCACGTGAGCGGTGTGGACTCGCTCGACGCGGCGGCCGTGCGGGACCCGCGGGTGCTGCGGAGCGCCAACCAGCTGGTCGTCGCCGCGTGAGCGCGGTCGACGCGGCGGAGCTGCTCCGCCGCGAACCGGTCTGCGGCATGACCTGGGGGTGGGTCGGCACGCGCGGCACGTGGGCGACACCGGGATGCCGCAGCCGGCCGTGGGTGCGCGGGCTCATGCTGTGGGACTGGCCCGCCGAGGCGCGCCCGTGACGGCCGCCGGAGCCGGCGCCCGCGCCGTGCTCGCGATCGACGCCGGACAGACCGGGACCAAGGTGCGCGTAGCGCGCGCCGGCACGGTTGCGATCGACACGGTGCTGCCCGGCGTGCGCACCGACGAGTCGCTGCTGCCACAGCTCGCGGCCACGGTCGAGCAGGTCATCGGGCGGCTCGACTCGGGGGCCGCCTCACAGGGTGCGTGGCCGATCGACGCGGTCGCCGCCGGGGTGTCGGGGCTCACGCGGGCCGACGCCGACCCCGACGCGCTGCTGGGCGCGCTGCATCCGCTCGGCGTGCGGCTCGTGCTGCTCGCGCACGACTCCGTCACCTCGTTCCTCGGCACCCTGGGCGACGCCCGCGGGGCGGTCGTCGCCGCGGGGACCGGCGTGGTGACCATGGCCGTGGGACGCACGTCGGTGAGTCGCGTCGACGGCTGGGGCAACATCATGGGCGACGCGGGCAGCGCCTACTGGATCGGCCGCGCGGCGCTCGAGGCGGGCATGCGAGCCTACGACGGCCGGGCGCCCGCGACGCGCCTCCTCGACCTCATCGCCGCGCGCTGGCCCGACGTGGAGGCGGCCTACATGGAGCTGCAGGGCGATCCCGATCGCGTCCGCGTCGTGGCCTCGCTCGCCGAGGAGGTATCGGCGCTCGCCGAAGTGGACGCGGCCGCCGCGCGGATCTGCCGCGACGCGGGCGGCGAGCTCGCCGCATCCGTCGTCGCCGCGCTCACCCGCGTCGGCGAGACGAGCGCCTCCGCTGCTCCGCGGGTCGGAGCCACCGGCGGCGTGCTCGTGTCTCCGCTCATCCGCTCGACGTTCGAGCACGTCGTGCGGCGAGCCGTGCCGAACGCGGTGATCACCGCCCCGCGCGGGAACGGGCTCGACGGCGCGGCGGCGCTTCCCGCGCTGGCCGAGGCCCATCCGCTGCGGGCACTCGTCGCGGTCGCCGCCGCGGCGGAGCGCCAGGCGACGGCGTGACGTCGTGCCGCGGCATCCGCTGGGGGCGCAGCCGCCCTCGACGGCATCGCGTCAGGCGGACGCGGCCTCGGGGAACAGCTCGCGCAGGAGCTGCTCGATGCGACGCCTGATCTCGTCGCGGATCGGCCGCACGGCGTCGATGCCTTGGCCCGCCGGGTCGTCGAGCTCCCAGTCCTCGTAGCGCTTGCCGGGGAAGATGGGGCAGGTGTCGCCGCAGCCCATGGTGATCACGACGTCGGATTCCTTGACCGCGTCGACGGTGAGGATCTCCGGCGTGTTGCCGGCGATATCGATGCCCTCCTCGGCCATCGCCTCGACCGCCACCGGGTTGATCTCGTCCTTCGGCTCTGAGCCGGCCGAGAGCACCTCGACGCGGTCGCCGCCGAGCGCCTTCAGGTAGCCGGCGGCCATCTGCGATCGGCCGGCGTTGTGCACGCAGACGAAGAGGACGGTGGGGGTGTCGGTCGGAGTCATGAGTCCTCGTGATCGCTGGAGGCGGGTTCGGGGGAGGCGGTGCGCGGGTTCGCGGGCATCTTACGAGCAGCAGGTGAACGCGGCGGTCACGTCGGTGCTGCAGGACGCACCGTCGACGGGGAGGCTCGTCGAGCACACGCCCGTGGCGGGCAGCTCGAGCTCGACCCGAGAGGCCGCCGCCGTGTCCCCGGCGAGCCAGGCGGTGATCGAGCGCACCTGCTCGTACCCGGTGGCGAGCAGGAACGTCGGCGCGCGCCCGTAGCTCTTCATGCCGGCCAGGAAGAAGTTCGGCTCGGGATGCTGCAGCTCGGCGAAGCCGTGCGGTTCGACGGTGCCGCACGTGTGCACGTTCGGGTCGATGAGGGGCGCGAGACGCCTGGGTGCCTCGACGATGTCGTCGAGGTCGAGGCGGATCTCGCGGAGCATGTCGAGGTTCGGCCGGAAGCCGGTGGCGTTCACCAGGAGGTCGGTGTCGTGCTCGACGAGCTCCTCGTCGCGAGCGCCGACGAGACGCACGCCGTCGTCGGTGCGGCCGAGTCGCACGATCTCGAAGCGGTCGACGACCGTGATGCGCCCGGATGCCACGAGCGCGTCGACGCGGCGGCCGATGTTCGCACGAGCGGCGAGCCCGTCGTCGTCGGAGGTCGTGACGCGCACCGCGCTCGCGTTGCGGATGAGCCAGGTGACGCGCGTGCCCGGCTCGCGCTCGGCGAGCTCGGCCAGTGCGAGCAGGGTGTTGGCAGCGGAGTGGCCCGCGCCGACGACGGTCGTGTGACGGCCGGCGAACCGCGCGCGGTCGCGGCCGAGCACGTCGGGCAGCGCGTGGCTGACTCGGTCGGCGACGTCGGACAGCCCGAGCGGCTCGAGGCCGGAGGAGCCGAGGCTGTTCGGGTGGTCGTAGGTGCCCGATGCGTCGACGACGGCGCGAGCGGTGAGCTCCTCCACGCCGTCGGCGGTGTGCACGCGCAGCAGGAACGGCGTCTGCTCACGGCGCGCGGTACGGGTGCGGTCCATGCCCTGCCGGCTGACCGCCTCCACCGCGACGCCGGTGCGGATGCGGGAGGCGATCGGCTCCAGGGCGGCGAGGGGCTCGAGGTACCGTTCCACGAGCTCGTCGCCCGTGGGGAGGGACTCGGGCGACGGCAACTCCCAACCGGCCGCCTCGAGCAATCGGCGCGAGGCCGGGTCGACGACGTGCTTCCACGGGGAGAAGAGTCGCGTGTGGCCCCACTGGTGGATGCTCGACGCGATCCGGTCGCCCGATTCGTAGACCACGAAGTCGATGCCCCGCTCGACGAGGTTGGCCGCAGCGGCCAAGCCGACCGGACCGGCGCCGATGATGGCGACGGGCAGGGTGTCGAGCCGGCGCGGCCGGAGGCTCGGGGCGGTGAGGTCGATCAGGGTCATGATCCGGGCTCTCCAAGGCATCGATGAACTTCGATATCGAGTGTGGCCACTATATCGATGGTTGTCAATATTCGGCTAGCATGGCGGAATGGCCACGACGCTGCTGCAGATCACGGATGTCTCCGACACCACCGGCGCGGCCTGCTGCACCCCGCTGACCCGCGAGACGATCGACGCCGGCCGTGCCCAGGCGCTCGCCCGCAAGCTCAAGGCCCTCGCCGACCCGACGCGGCTCCGGCTCGTGTCGATCGTCGCGGCATCCGTCGGCGAAGAGGCGTGCGTCTGCGACCTCATCGAACCCGTCGGGCTCAGCCAGCCCACCGTGTCGCACCACCTGAAGGTGCTCATGGACGCAGGCTTCCTCACCCGCAGCAAGCGCGGCACCTGGGCCTACTACCGGCTCGTGCCCGGCGCCCTGGGCGAGCTCTCGCAACTGCTCGACGTCACTGCCTCCCGCTGAGACCGTTGGTGCGCGGCACGCCTCAGTCGGTCGACAGCGTGTAGTCGCCCTCGACGCAGCCGGTGATGCGCCAGCCGCCGGGCACGGCGGTCGTCGCGGCATCCGTGACCCCGGTGCTGGTGAGCTCGGGCTCGGCGTCGCCGGGCACCCACACCTCGAGGCCGCAGCTGCGGCCGCTGACCGAGCCGGCGAGCGACACGTGCGTCCCGTCGGCGTCGAGCGCGGTGAGCATGCCGGGCGCGGACCTCGGGTAGGCACGGCTCAGGATGGCGAGCAGGTCGTCGCGCGGCGGTGCGTCGTCGCCGGTCTCGCAGTCCTGCACCATCAGGCCGTTGCCGGTCGGGCCGATGCCGTTCTGCGGGTCGCCGCAGGCCTGCTTCCACACCCAGTACGCGCTGCCGAGCCGGTTGGCGTCCTCGGCGTCGGCATAGCGGCCGAGCCGGTCGACCACGTCGGCGTCGTCGCCCCAGTACCCGTACTCGCCCGACCAGAGCGGGGCGCCGTACTCGTCGGCGACGCGCTGGGCGAGCACGAACTGGCGGTCCATCCCGACGATCGGGGGAATGCCCAGCGAGCGGTCCATGGTGAGCGACTCGGCGTACAGGTGGGGCGAGAACACGATGTTGCGGTCGTCGGTGAAGCCCGGGGTCGGGCCGCTGTCGAAGCCGAGGCCCGACCAGAAGATGCTCGGCTCCACGAACACGATCTGCGGTGCGCCCGCCGCGCGGATCGCCTCGATGGCACGGGCGTAGTAGCGGCCGAGCAGCAGCGACGTGGTGACCGGTGCGGTCTCGCCGAAACCGGGCTCGTTGAGCAGGTCGTAGCCGGCGACGGCCGGCTCGTCGGCGAACTCCGCGGCGAGCCTGCCCCACGTGTCGACGAGCGCGCCCTGCACGCCGTCGGTCTCGAAGTAGAAGTGCTGGAACGCGCGATTGCCGGCGGGCGAGATGTCGCGGCCCTGGAACTGGCAGCGCGGCGCCTCGTCGGTGATGGTCGCCCAGTCGGGCGCCCCGTCGTAGCCCCACATCGGGTCGGTGCCCGGGCGGCAGGCGGTGCCCTCCGCGGTGGCGCCGTCGAACCACGAGTCCTGGTGCATGTCGAGCACGATGCGCACGTCATGCTGCTTCGCCCACTCGACCGCGTCGGCCACCTGTGCCAGGTAGGCGTCGTCGAACTCGCCGCGCTCGGGCTCGAGCGCCGACCACGAGAGGTTCAGCCGCACCACGTTGAAGCCCTGCGCGGCGATGCCCGCGAAGTCCTCCTCGGTGAGCGGCCTCGTCGCCGCGACGTCGGCCTGCGGCTGGTAGAAGTCGACGAGCTGGTTCACGTTCACCCCGCGCAGCAGCACCTGGTTGCCGTCGCCGTCGGTGATGAGGCGCCCCTCGGCCCGCAGGAACCCGTCGGGCACGGATGCCGCGGTGCGCGAGGCATCCGTCGACCCACCGTTCGGCTCGGCCGCCGAGGCCGGCGCCCCCGCGCCCGTCGCGGGCAGCACCAGCGCCGCGGTCACGGCGATCAGGGCGACGGATGCCGCGGCGAGCTGCAGCACGCGGGCAGGCCCGCCCGCGTGCACCCGCTCGGCGACCACGGCGATCACACCCGCGATCCAGCCGACGCACGCGCCGAACGAGAGGCCGTCGGCGACCGTGAGGTAGGCCGTCATCAGCGGCCACAGGTCACCGGTGAGCCCGCCGTCGACCGTGAACGCGACCACCGCCTGCACCAGCCCGACCATGCCGCCGGCGACCAGCGCCGCCAGCCATCCGCCGAGCACACCGGGCACTCGGGCTCGCATCCACCGCAGGCACACCGCGGTCGCGACGGCGATGAGCACGATCGCCACGAGCATCGACACCGGGCCGCGGTCGGGGCGGGCGGCCGGGATGCCGGGACCGTACGCCGCGCCCGTCCACCACAGACCCGACAGCAGGGGGGCCACGGCCGCGAGGAGCACCGCTGGCAGCCAGACCGGCATGGCGGGCGGCCAGGGCGCGCTCCGCTCGACCGTGGTGCGGCTCGTCGGACCGCCGAACCATCGCGCCAGCGCCGCCACGACGAGCGCCGCGGGAACCGCCTTGGCCGTCACATACCCGGCCGCCCATGCGGCGGCCGCGACATCCCAGGTCATCACCAGGCAGGTCGCGGCCTGCGCGAGCATGACGGCCAGCACCACGCCGGCGACCAGGGTCCAGAACCGATCGCCCGCCCGGACGGCGACCCACCAGGTCACGCCCAGCACCACGGGCACGAACATCGCGTACGGCGCGAGCGGCCAGGCGCCGACGTCGAACCGCGGCTGCGCCCCGGACCAGCCGACGAGCGCGAGCAGCCCGGTGGGATCGGCGACCGCCTGGACGGCGACCAGCACGAGCATGGCCGACAGCGCGACGGCCGGGCGGCGAACCGACTTCATGACACTCCATCGTGACGAGCTCGCGGGGGGACGAGCCTGCACAGCATCCGACATCGGCAGCGGCAAGTCAAACCCGAACGACGCTCGGCCCCCGGAGGAGGGTCACCCGTTCCGCGGCATCCGTAGCATTGGAGCGGTGAGCGAAGCGAGCGAGCCCGCGGTCGTCCAGCCGGGCATCTACGAGCACTTCAAGGGCGCCAGGTACGAGGCGCTCTTCGTCGCGCGGCACAGCGAGACCGAGGAGGAGTTCGTGGTCTACCGCCAGCTCTACGGCGACCATGCCCACTGGGTGCGGCCGCTCGCGATGTTCACCGAGATGGTGGTGCGTGACGGCCGCAGCGTGCCGCGCTTCGCGCCCGTCGAGGCCGACCCGGTGTGACGGAGTCGGGGGAGGGGCGTCAGAACAGGACGACGAGCGCGGTGATGGCGGATGCCGCGGCGAGCACCAGCGCGAGGGCGATCAGCACGACGTGCACGGTGTAGAACGTGGTGCGGCGGCCATCGGCATCGCGCGCCCGAGGGTCCGCGGCGATGCGCGGGTAGAACCGAGGCCACACGATGACGTTGAAGAGGGCGTTGGCGAGCAGCAGGACGACGGCGAGAACGAGCACCGTCCGATCGTAGACGCGTCGGCTGCGCCTGCTCGTGCGCGCACCACGCTGGGACTCAGTCCCAGGCGCCACCGGGCCCGATGAGCACCCGCCACACCCAGTCCGCGGCGGTCGCCGCTGGGGGTCGCTCCTCGCGGGCGAGCCACGCCTCGATGACGCCGAGGGCCGAGCCGGCGATGCCCGCCGCCACGACGTCGAGCGGCAGCCCCTCGAACGCCCGGGTGCCGGACCGCACGACGGCGTCGCCGACGATGAGCTCGATGCGACCGCGCAGGCGCGCAGTGACCACGGCCGAACCGGGAGAGCCGAACACCCGCTGGTAGAGTCCGGCGTTCGCCTCGATGTGCTCGAGGAACGAGAACAGCGCCTGCGGCGGCTCCAAGGGGGGCTCGACCAGCTCGGGCAGCGCCGCCCCGGTCGCCTCGGCCGTGGCGTCGAGCGCGTCGGCGAGCAGCGTCTCCTTGTCGGAGTAGTGCTGGTAGAAGGTGCTGCGGTTCACGCCCGCACGAGCCGCGATGTCCGCGATGGTGAGCTCGTCGAGCGAACGTTCGCGGGCGAGCTCGAACAGCGCCTCCTGCAGGGCACGGCGCGTGCGCTCGACTCGGACGTCCATACGAGGATTCTGCCAGCGGTCGGATGCTTCCTGTGGAGTTCATCCACATATGTCGGATATCCGACACATGTCGGTATTCTTGTCGTTGGCTCGATGGCGTGCCCCGAACCCATGCTCCCGAAAGGCACCCGGCAATGGCTGAACTCCTGTACCGTCTCGGTCGCTTCTCCGCGCGCCGACCCTGGACCGTGCTCGTCGCCTGGCTCGCCGCGCTCGCACTCGCCGTCGGCGGGTTCCTGGCCTTCGGCGGCACCGTCACCTCGAGCATGAGCATTCCCGGCACCGAGACCGAACGCGTCAACGCACAGCTCAACGACCGTCTCTCGGGTCTCGGCGGCGCCACCGGCACGGTCGTCTTCCAGACCGAGGACGGGTCGGCGTTCACCACCGAGCAGCAGGAGGAGATCAGCGCCCTCCTCACCGACGTCGGCGAGCTCGACGGCGTCTCGGACACGGTCGACCCGTTCGCCGCGGCATCCGACCGCGCCGACCAGGAGCAGCAGCTCGTCGACGGCCAGGCGCAGCTCGACACGGCCGCCCAGCAGCTCGACGACGGCCAGGCCCAGCTCGATGCGGCCAAGGCGCAACTCGACGCCGGCCAGGCGCAGCTCGACGCCGCGATCGCCCAGGCGCAGGCGGCCGGCGCCTACGACCAGGCGGCCGAGCAGTTGGCGGCGCAGCAGGCGCAGCTCGACGCCGGCGCCGAGCAGCTCGCCGCCCAGCAGACGCAGCTCGACGACGGTGCGGCCGAGCTCGCGACCCAGCAGTCGCAGCTCGACGACGCCACCCGCCTCATGACGGCCGCGGCCGAGATCCGCACCGTCTCGACCGACGAGAGCACCGCCATCGGCGTCGTGATGTTCGACGACGATCTCTTCTCGCTGTCGTCGGAGGTCAAGGCATCGGTCGCCGGCGAGCTCGACGCCGCGGGCATCGACGGCGTCACCGTGGACTACTCGTCGGCCATCGCCGCGTCGATCGACGGGCTCATCGGGCCGGGTGAGATCGTGGGCGTGATCGTCGCCATGCTCGTCCTCATCATCGTCTTCCGGGCGCTGCTGCCTGCGGTGCTGCCGCTCATCACGTCGCTCATCGGCGTGGGCGTGGGCGTCGCCGGCTCGCTCGCGTTCTCGGGGGTCGTCGAGATGACGTCGGTCACGCCGGTGCTCGGCGTGATGCTCGGCCTCGCCGTCGGCATCGACTACGCCCTCTTCATCATCAACCGGCACCGACGACAGGTGCTCTCGGGAATGGAGCTGCACGAGTCCATCGGTCTCGCGAACGGCACGTCGGGCAACGCCGTCGTGTTCGCCGGCTCGACCGTGCTCATCGCGCTGCTCGCGCTCAACGTCACCGGCATCCCGTTCCTCGGCGTCATGGGCACCGTCGGCGCCGTCTGCGTGCTCATCGCGGTGCTCGTCGCCGTGAGCCTGACCCCGGCACTCCTCGGCCTCCTCGGCCAGCGAGTGCTCTCGCGCCGCGCCCGGGGCGAGATCGGGCACGAGGTGCACGCCAGCCCCGAGCTGCGGCCGATGAAGACCTCGCGGGCGATCCTGCGCGCCGTGCTCTCGATCGTCGTGCTGCTCGTCATCGCCATCCCGGCCCTCTCGATGCGCCTCGGCCTGCCCGACGGCTCGTCCGAGGCCGAGGAGTCGACGCAGTACCGCGCCTACACGGCGGTCGCCGACGCGTTCGGTGCGGGCCAGAACGGGCCGCTCCTCGTGGTGGCCGAGCTGCCCGACGGCGTCGACGACGACGACGTGGTGGCGACGCAGGCCGACCTCGCCGACACCCTGATGGCGCAGAACGACGTCGTCGCCGTCGCCCCGGTCGGCGTCTCCGACGAGAACGACTACTTCGCCTTCCAGGTGGTGCCCGCCGACGGCCCGTCGAGCGAGTCGACCGAGCAGCTCGTGCACGACCTGCGCGACCTCTCACCGCTCGAGGGCGACATCACCCTCGGCGTCGCCGGCCAGGCCAGCGGCAACATCGACATCTCCGACAAGCTGGCCGGCGTGCTGCCGCTCTACCTCAGCGTCGTCGTGGGCCTCTCGCTGATCATCCTGATCCTCGTGTTCCGTTCGATCCTCGTGCCGCTCATCGCGACCGCCGGGTTCGTGCTGACCCTGTTCGCCGCCTTCGGCGCGGTCGTCGCCATCTTCCAGTGGGGCTGGCTCGGCGGGGTGTTCGGCGTGCACGATCCCGGGCCCGTGCTGAACTTCGCCCCGATCATCATCATGGGCGTGCTGTTCGGCCTCGCGATGGACTACCAGCTCTTCCTCGTGTCGGGCATGCGGGAGGCCTACGTGCACGGCGTGCCCGCTCGCACCGCGGTGGTCGCGGGCCTGCGCAACGGCCGGGCGGTGGTCACCGCGGCCGCGATCATCATGGCCGCGGTGTTCGGCGGGTTCGTGTTCTCGCACCTCACGATGGTGCGGCCGCTCGGCTTCGGCCTCGCGATCGGCGTGCTGATCGACGCCTTCATCGTGCGGATGCTCCTGATCCCGGCCGTGATGCACCTGCTCGGCGAATCGGCGTGGTGGCTGCCGAGGTGGCTCGACCGCATCCTGCCGAACGTCGACGTGGAGGGCGCGGCGCTCGAGCGGAGCCACCCCGTGCACGGCGCGGAGCCGTCGGACCGCTCGTCGCACGAGGCATCCGCCGCGCCCGGCGCCGACGAGCCCGTCGAGCCCGCCGGGACGCGCTGACCTGCACGTCGTCCGGGTTCGGTTGCCCGCCCGATGGTCGCCATGCAGAATGCTCACATGAGCCAGAAGCCCGATGAGGACCGCGCCATCGACGAGGTCGTCTCCCGACTCTCGGAGAGGTTCCCGACGGTCAGCCCCGAGCACATCGAGGCCGTCGTCGACGAGGAGCTGCACAAGTTCGACGGCGGGCGGGTGCGCGACTTCGTGCCCGTGCTCGTCGAGCGCGCCGCGAAGAAGCGGCTGAAGGCGGAGGGGGCGGCGGTCGACGTGCCGACGGATGCCGCCGCGGCATCCGTGAGCGCGACCGAACCCGTCGATGAGCCGCTCGAGCTCGACCCGATGGAGCTCGAGCGTCGCTCGCGCGAGTCGGGCCTGCTGCTCGGCGACCTCGGCGGCGGTCCGAACTGACGAGGCGCCGCGGGGCTGCTCAGTCCGCTGCGGGATCCAACCGGAACGTCGTCGGGATCACCTGGTCGCCGACGACGGTGTTCACGATGCGGGCACCGTAGCGGTCGTACTTCGCGTGGTAGGCGCCGTCGATGGCCCCGTGCACGTCGGGTGCGGCATCCGCGAAGGCGACGTCGCGCTCGACCCCGCCCGCCCTGATGCGACCGCGCCGGCTCGCCTTCGCGCGGCGGAACCAGCCGTTGTCGGGTCCGTACGCCGAGCGCACGTACAGGTCGTCGCCCGAGCGCACCACCCAGATGGTCACGAACGGGCGCAGCGATCCGTCGGCCCGATAGGACGCGACCTGCAGTTCGTCGGCCGCGCCCACACGGGCGAGTTCGTCATCGGTCCAGCTCATCGTTCCATGCAACACCATGGCCGTCGGCGGTGGGAGGCCCTTGCGGGACGTGTACCGCCAGTGCCTTCCTCGGCCCCCGCCGCAGGCGTACGTTCGATGACGTGTGCGGGCGACCGGGCCCGGCACGGAAGGAATCCGATGCAGTTCCAACCCAAGCAGCCCACCACGAAGGGGCCCGCAGAGCTCTTCACCGGCGACGTGCACTTCGATGTCATCGCCCGCGGCGAGGAGCCGTCGCGGCTGCGCGTCAACCTCGTGCGATTCGCGCCCGGCGCCCGCACGGCCTGGCACCGCCACTCCCTCGGGCAGACGCTGCAGGTCATCGACGGGATCGGCCTCGTGCAGGCGCGCGGCGGCGTGGTGCGGGTGATGCGACCCGGCGACACCGTGCACACGCCGCCCGGCGAATGGCACTGGCACGGGGCATCCGCCGACTCGTTCATGTGCCACCTCGCCATGTGGGAGGACGACGACGCGACCTGGGGCGAGCACGTCACCGGCGAGGAGTACGGCGCCGTGGCGATCGACCGGCGCGACTGACCATGCGCGACGTCGTGTACGCGGAGCGTGACGGATTCCGGCCGCTCGCGCTCGACCTGCACCTGCCCGCGGGGCCGTCGGGGTCGGATGCCTCGGCGGCGCGCCCGCCCGCTGACACGGCCCTGCCCGTCGTGCTCTTCCTGCACGGCGGCGGTTGGCAGGTCGGAAGCCGCCGCGAGTTCGGGCCCGACATCGCCGACGCATTCGAGCGGATCGTCGAGGCCGGGTTCGCCGTGGCATCCGTCGACTACCGGCTGAGCGCCGAGGCGGTCTTCCCGGCCCAGGTCGACGACGTGCTCGCGGCCATCGGCTGGCTGCGAGCGAACGGACCGGGCCTCGGGCTCGACGCCTCGCGACTGGTGCTCTGGGGCGAGTCGGCGGGTGCGACGCTCGCCATGCTCGTCGGCCTGCGAGCGGATGCCGCGGCGCGCGCCGTCATCGACTGGTACGGGCCGACCGACTTCATCGAGCACGCCCGCGCCCTCGGTCGCGAGCACGACCCCGGCTGCAGCGAGGCGAAGTGGTTCGGCGCCACCGTCGGGTCGGACCCCGCCACCGCCGCGGCCGCGAGCCCCGCGCGACGGGCGCACGGGGATGCGCCGCCGTTCCTCATCGTGAACGGCACCGCCGACACGTCGGTGCCCGCGTCGCAGGCGGTGCTGCTCGCCGACGCGCTCGCCGCGGCCGGCGCCGAGGCGACGCTCGTGCTCGTCGAGGGCGCCGGTCACCGCTGGGAGGGCGACGTCGATCGCGACGCGCTGCTCGACGACGCCATCGCCTTCGCGCGTCGGGCGGTCGCGTGAGCCGATGCGTGTGAGCGGCGCGATCAGCCGGCGGCGTCGAGCGGTTCGATGAGGGCCGGGTCACCGGGATCGACCGTGCGCGAGTTGTTCACGCGGCGGTCGACCTCGTAGTTCGAGATCGTGGCGGCGACCTTCTCGGACTCGGCCGTGAGCAGCGCCACCATCTCCTGCTTGCCCTCGTCGTCGAGCTTGACAGGGGCGAGGTACTCGTCCCAGACCTCCCGCTCGAGGAACACCGGCATGCGGTCGTGGATCTCGCCCGAGGCATCCCGAGCCTCGCGCGTGATGATCGACGTCGACACCTCCCACTCGTCGCCCACCTTGCGCGCCGTGTAGATGCCGGCGGCGGCGAGCAGCGGCTGCTCACCGTGCAGGAACCATGCCTGCTTGCTGCCGGGCTCGCCCGTCCACTCGTAGTAGCCGCGCATCGGCACGAGGCAGCGCGACGACGCGAACGCGCCCTTCCACAGGCCGTTGGTGGCGACGGTCTCGATGCGCGTGTTGAACTGCGGACGCTTCGAGTCCTTCATGAACGACGGATGGAAGTTCCACACCGCGGCGTCCACCGACCGAGCGACCTCACCCGTGTCGTTGTTCTTGCGCTCGCGCACGATGGGCACGACCTGGGTGGGCGCGATGGAGTACTGGGGCACCCAGTCGCGGAAGTCGCCGCCCTCGGCGACGAACTCCTGGATCATCTCGTCGACCTTGGCGTCGTTCGCGAATCGTCCGCACATACCGCCAGTCTGCACCCGTCCGCCGACACCGCGCACGGGGGTTTCGCCCCGCACGTTCGGGGTTTCCCGTCATCGCGCGCGCGGTGACGCGGCATCCGTGCACGGCGACTCGCGGCTTCCGTCGACGGGGTGGAGGCCGACCCATTGCGCTCCCGGTCGCCTCCCGACAGTCTTGTCCGGAACCCCCGCACACCCCCTCGGAAGGACCCCGTGTTCGACTTCGCCCTCACCCCCGTCATCGGGATCATCGCCCTCGTCATCGTCGCCGTCGTCATCCTGTGGATCTGGGCGAAGGTGCTCTACCGCAACGTGTCACCCGATGAGGCGATCGTCGTCACCGGCAAGCGCTCGAAGCGCAAGGTCGTCGACGGCATCGACACCGAGGAATCCGGCCAGCGCGTCGTGCACGGGCAGGGCGTCTGGATCATGCCGTTCTTCCAGAAGGCGCACAAGATCTCGCTGCGCTCGCGGGCGATCGAGATCCGCGCCGAGGCGCAGACGAACAACGGCATCACCGTGCATGTCGACGCCGTCGCGATCGTCAAGGTCGGCGACAGCGCGTCCGCCATCCGTGCAGCGGCCCAGCGGTTCCTGGGGCAGGACAAGAACATCGACATCTTCGCCCAGGAGGTGCTGTCGGGCTCGCTCCGCGCGTCGATCGGTGCGACGGATGTCACCACGATCATCAACCGGCGCGACGAGCTCTCGGCGTCCGTGCTCGGCGTCGCCCGCGAGTCGCTCGCCAACCAGGGCCTCGACGTCGACTCGTTCGAGATCAAGGGCATCTCCGACAACAACGGCTACATCGACGACCTCGGCCGCGCCGAGCAGGCCAAGGTGCGCAAGCAGGCCGAGATCGCCGAGGCCGAGGCGCAGCGCGAGGCCCGCGAGGCCGTGATCGCCGCCGAGCAGACCGTCGCCGAGCGCGAGGCCGGCCTGGCCCAGCGCAAGGCCGCGCTCCAGCGCGAGACCGACAAGGCCACCGCCGAGGCCGCAGCGGCCCGACCGCTCGCCGAGGCACTGTCGCAGCAGGAGGTCGTGGCGCAGCAGGAGATCACCGCCCAGAAGCGCGCCGCGCTGCGCGCCGCCGAGCTCGACTCCGAGGTCAAGGCCGTCGCCGACGCCCAGGCCTACAAGGTCAAGGTGGAGGCCGAGGCCGCCGCCGAGGCGGTGCGCATCGCCGCCGAGGCCGACCGGGTCGCCCGCACCGCCTCGGCGGAGGCGCTGAGGGCCGAGGGCCTTGCCGAGGCCGACGCCATCCAGGCCCGTGGTGCGGCCGAGGCCGCCGCGACCAAGGCCGCCGCAGAGGCCGTCGCCCAGCAGTCCGAGGCGCTGCTGCAGATGCGGGTCATCGACGCGCTGCCCCTCATCGCCCGCGAACTCGCCGCCCCCATGTCGAACATCGACCAGCTCACCGTCGTCTCGACCGACGGCGCCTCGCAGCTCGCGAAGAACGCGGTCTCGGGCCTCACCGAGGTCGACGCGATGCTGAGCTCGACGATGGGCGTCGGGCTGCGGGAGCTCATCGGCGGGCTGGTCGGCGGCACCGCGGCCGGCGCGGCGGCCGGAAGCGCCATCGCCCGGAACGGCGACGCGCACGGCGCGGTCGGCGCCGCGGCCGAGCGCCGCGACGCGGTCGCAGTCGCAGAGCGCGAGGCGAGCGCGCCGGCCCTGGTGGAGTAGCCGGGCGCTCCGCCCAGGCACCCATTTCCGGCGAGGAGATGCCGAACCCGCGCCCTCGAGCGGGAATCCGCGGGTTCGGCATCCACTCGTCGCCGTCGGTCCGGTCAGCCCTGCGCGATCCGCAGCACCTCGGCGTTCGGCAGGCCCGCGAGGAACGCGCCCGTCACGAGCAGCTTCGAGCCACGGACGCCGCTGCCGACGATGAGCCGCTCATGGCCGGCGACTGACTCGTCGACGAGGATCGGCCAGTCGGCGGGAAGCCCCACGGGCGTGATCCCGCCGTACTCCATGCCGCTCAGCGCGACCGCGTCGTCCATCGGCGCGAACGACAGCTTGCGCGCGTCGAGGTGGCGACGCACGACCCCGTTGACGTCGGCCCGATCGGAGCCGCGCACGAGGCACGCGGCGTACCAGGTGCGCTCGCCGCGGCGGGCTTGCACGATCACGCAGTTCGCGCCGTCCTCCATCGAGATCTCGTAGTGGGCGCAGAAGGCGGCGGTGTCGGCGAGGCCGGGGTCGATCGCGACGACCAGCACCTCACCGGCGGGTGGGGCCGGGCTCGCGGCATCCGATGCGCCCGCGGCATCCGCTCGCTGCAGGGCCGCGGCCGTCGGCGGCGCGAGCAGCCCGGGGGAGTCGAGGGCCGGCGTGAAGTCCAGCGTTCCGAAGCGCATGACGAGCAGCGTACGACGGATGCCGCGCCGCCGCCCCGGACCCGGACGCGGCCCCGCGAAACGCAGGAGAATCCGCTCCATGAGCGCCCTGGGCGGGCCATCGACCGGATTCTCCTGCATTCCGGCACGCGCGGCCGCGTCGAGCACCGAAGCCGGCCGCACCCAGCACGGCGAGCGAAGCCACGGCGTGGCACGACGAAGGGCGCCGGCCGGCATCGCGGTCGGCGCCCTCGTCGCTTCAGTCGGGCGAGCGGATCAGGCCGCCGACCAGCCGCCGTCGGATGCCAGCACGACGCCGTTGATGTTCACGCCGTCGTCGCTCAGGAGGAAGGTGATCGACGCGGCGAGGGCCTCCGCCTCGGCGGCATCCGGGAGGATCGTCATCGCGAGCTGCACGCGCTCCGCGCCGAGCGGCGACGCGAACTTCGCCTCGATGTTCGTGATGGTCGGGCCCGGAGCGACGGCGTTCACGCGGAGGCCGCTGGGTCCGTACATGAACGCGGTCGACTTCGTGAGGCCGACGACGGCGTGCTTCGACGCGGTGTAGGCCACACCCGCGGCCGAACCGCGCAGTGCTGCCTCGGAGGCCGTGTTCACGATCGAGCCCGAGCCCTGGGCGACCATGAGCGGCGCGACCGCGCGCATGAGCTTCATGGTGCCGTCGACGTTGACCGCGAACACGCGCTGCCACACGGCGTCGGTGAGCTCGCCGATGGGCGTCATGTCGTCCATGATCCCGGCGATGTTCGCGAGGCCGTCGATGCGCTCACCGGCTGCGCCGACGATCTCGGCGATCTTCGCGTCGTCGGTGATGTCGGCGACCAGGGTCACGATGTCGGCGCCGTCGTGCTCGGCGGCGAACTCGTCGAGACGCTCCTGCGACACATCGACGGCCACGACCCGGCCGCCTTCGCGGGCGATGCGGGATGCGGTCGCGCGGCCGATGCCCGATCCGGCGCCGGTCACGATCACGGTCTTGCCGGAGAAGCGGCCCTGGTCGAGTCGCTCGACCCACTCGGGGCGCTCCACGACGGGGGCGGATGCCTCGGCGGCGGCGCTCGGGGCATCCGCGACGCCGCTCGAGCCGGCCGGCACCTCGCCCGCCGCGGCGCGAGCGACCAGGTCGTCGACCATCTGCTGGCTGAACTGGCCCTTGCTGAGCTTGATGAGGCGCTTGATCGCGAGTCGACTCACGGGCTTCAGCACGTCGGCGTCCTGGCCGGACTGCGCCAGCAGCTCTCGGAGGATGGGGCCGCCGACGGGGTGGGCGAGCCAGGTCTTGATGGAGTCGTCGCCGGTGAGGGTGTCAGGGGTGCTCATGGGGTGTTCCTTACTCTGCTTCGGGTATACCGGACATCCTTGTCCGGTAGGTAAGGTAGCACCCGTGCCTGAACGTGAGACGGGAACTTCGCGGCCGACGAAGGCGAACCGCGGACCGGCTGCCGGGCCCGAGAACCGGCGGGCGCTCATCGCCGCGGCCCGCGAGGTCTTCGCCGTCGACGGGCTGCAGGCGCCGTTCAGCGCCGTCGCCAAGCGGGCGGGCGTCGGACAGGGCAGCCTCTACCGGCACTTCCCCGACAAGCTCTCCCTCGCGATCGCGGTGTTCGACGAGAACCTCGACGCGCTCGAGGCATCCGTCGCACCGCCCGAGGCCACGCTCGATGACCTGCTCGACACGATCATCGAGCAGGCCGTGGCCTCGACCGCCCTCATCGACCTGATCTGGAGCAACCGGCACGACCGCCAGGTGGCGCACCTCGGGGACCGGCTGGCAGCGGTCGCCGAGACCGTGCTCGTGCGGG
Organism: Agromyces sp. 3263; assembly: GCF_031456545.1. Taxonomy (NCBI): domain Bacteria; kingdom Bacillati; phylum Actinomycetota; class Actinomycetes; order Micrococcales; family Microbacteriaceae; genus Agromyces; species Agromyces sp. 3263. Next base: position 1,618,370 of record NZ_JAVDUV010000001.1, on the reverse strand, counting down.
AACGGGCGGCCGGGCGCATCGGCGACCACGTCGAGACCGAGGACGTGCTGCTCGCCGTCACCATGCTGACCGACGTGGTGGCGCGCACCGACGCCGAGGATCGGCGCGCCGTCTCGCGCCGCGCGTGGGCGATCTTCCACGCCGCGTTCGCGCCGCACTGAGTGGTCGTCTGCTGGGGCCGATCGTCGGCCGGGTCCGCCCTTGTACGGGCTCGCCATCCGCGCGAGACTCGGAGCATGGACGAGGAGCGCACGCCGACCCGGGAGCTGTCCGAGGACGAATGCTGGCAGCGGCTGCGCGATGCTCCGTACGGGCGCATCGCCGCCGCGGCTGCGGGCGAGGTGGACATCTTCCCCGTCAACCACGTCGTGGACGGCTCGACGATCGTCTTCCGCACCTCGCCCGGCACGAAACTGCTCGAGCTGACGATCCATCACGGTGTGGCCTTCGAGATCGACGGCTTCACCGAGACCGACGCGTTCAGCGTGGTCGTCAAGGGCTCCGCCGAGGAGTTCGATCGCCAGAGCGAGGTCGAGGCTGCGGAGCGGCTCGGTGCCACGCCCTGGGCGCCCGAGGAGAAGGACCGGTGGGTGCGGATCACGCCCACCGCGGTGCACGGCCGCACATTCCGGCGCCCCTGACCGCGAGAGCAGGCCGAGGGCGCCCTAGCGCGAGCCGGCCTCGCGGGAGCCGGGTTCGTCGACCGGACCCGGCCGTGTCTCGGCGTCGTTCGCGATGTCGATGCGGGTGACGCCCTCGTGCTCGCTCACCTCGACCTGCGCGGGCAGGTCCTCGGGGCTCACGACCTCGCCGATCCGGTCCTCGGAGGCGTCACCCATCCGACGACTCGCCCGCCGGATCGGGAGCCCCACCCGAGGCGGTGTCCTCGGCGACGGTCTCGCCGCCATCCTCGAACTCCTCGGGCAGGCGGGCGCCGTCGCCGCGATCCTTGGTCGCGCGAGCCGGCGGCGGCGTCTGCTCGTCATCCTGCTCGGACGGGGTGATCTCAGCGTCGGTCATCACAGCTCCTCATCGGTCGTGCGGTGGTCGGACTGCTTCCAGCAGGAAACACCGGCGGGCCCGCCCGCGGGAAGCGCCTTGACAAACGGATGCCGCGCCATCCGCTGCCCGGAATCACGTGGCAGCAGGCTCCGAGTCCGACTCCGAGGCGGGCTCGGACTCGGACTCGCCCTCGGTCACCGGGACGCGCACGGTCAGGCCGCCGGCGTCGATCCACGTGCGGAACGCCTCGGCGCGTCCGAAGGTGTCGCCGTCGAGCTCGACCTCCTCGGGATGACTGAGCACGACGTCGAGCCGGCGCCCACGGACGTATCGCACCGCGTCGACGTCGCGCGAGGCGAGCTTGCGGCCCCACTTCGTGCGGCGAAGGACGCCGTTCTCCCAGATCACCTTCACGAAGATCTGCACCCAGCCCCACGCGCTCTCGGGACGGAGGAACACCGCCTCGAAGCGCCCGTCGTCGATCGCCGCCTGGGGGAGCAGCAGGATGTTGGCCGGCAGCGACCCGCAGTTGCCGATGATCAGGGTGTGCGCCGACACGGCGCGCGCGCCGTGGCCGTCGAGGCGGTAGCGCATGCGCATGTGGTTCTTGTCGCGCAGGGCCTTGCGCATGGCATCGACGTAGGCGAGCCAGCCGACCTTCGCCTTCAGCTCCTCGTCGGTGTTCGAGAGCATCTTCGCGTCGAGCCCGAACCCGGCCATCACCAGATAGGCGGCCCGCTCGACGGTGCCGCCCTCGCGGCGGATGGAGGCCCACGCGAGATCGATCTGCCGGTCGACGCCGTCGTAGGCGACGCGGATGGAGTTCTCGAGGTCGTCGAGCGTCAGCTCCAGGTTTCGGGCGAGCAGGTTGCCGGTGCCCGACGGCAGCAGGGCAAGCGACGTCGAGGTGCCGCCGAGTTCCTGGGCGACCGATCGGATGGTGCCGTCGCCGCCGGCCGCGATCACCATGTCGGCGCCGGCCTCGAGTGCCTGCTTCGCCTGGCCGGTGCCGGGGTCCTCCTCGGTGGTCTCGAACCAAAGGGTCTCCGCCCAGTCGGCGGCGGCCGGCTCGGCGGCGATGGCCGCCCGCAGTTCGTCGATGTCGACCTTCACCGGGTTGTAGATGACGGCGGCGAGGCGCTGCTTCGAGGGGCTGGAATCGGACGCGGAGGCGGGCTCGGACGTGCTGGGGGCCGTGGGCATGCAGCGAGCCTAGGGTCGATGGGCCGCCTTCGCAGCCCCTTGACGACCCGGCGGCGGCGTGCAGCGCGCCGCCGCCGGGTCGCCGAAACCGCCGGTCAGGCGGTCAGGCGCTCACGCGGCCGGTCGCGGTCAGGAGCCCTTCGCCGCCGCCGCATCGGCCGGTTCCGCGCCGCCCCTCGACGAGGATGCGGCATCCGCGGGGATCGGACCGAACAGGGCCTGGACGTCGGCGAGCTCCATCTCGGCCGTCGCCTGCACGAGGGCGAGCAGTTCGGGGTCGAGCCCCGGTGAGAACTCCTCGTAGCGCTCGGGTGCGATGGTCGAGGGGAATCCGCCGGGCGCCTGCTCCTGCGCCTGCAGGTTCGTGCCGTCGCCGGAGGGTGACAGGCCCTGGAAGATCCGGCCCGCCTCCGACTGCCCCATGAGGTCGAAGGTGTACTGCTTGCTCTGCAGCCCTTCGTCGAGCAGCTTCTTGACCTCGGGGAACTTCGAGGCATCCGTCTTGGGGATCGGCAGCAGCGCCCTCCAGTTCACCCCCAGCGTCTCGAGCGCCTTGGCATAGGCGTTCTCGTGGGCCTGGTCGCGCACGATGAGGTAGGCGATGGTCGCGCGCGCCGTGGCGTTCGCGGTCATCTCGTAGATGCGGCACTTCTGCAGCCGACCGGTCGACTCCAGCATCAGGTTGTAGAGCAGGTCGAGCGGCAGGTTGCCCGAGTTGTAGACGTAGCTGCCGCTCCACGGGTTGCCCGCCGCATCCACGGGGAGCGCCCCCTGCGCGCCGACCAGGTAGTGGTGGATGTTGCCCTCGTCGAGCGCGATGCTCAGCGGCGTCGCACCCTTCGCGCCTGGCTCGTCGAGGGGATCCGTCTGCTTGCCCTGGTAGCGCGGCGAGCCGTCGAGCAGCCGGGAGATGGTCGTGCCGATGAGCTCGACGTGGCTGATCTCCTCAGTGCCGATGCCCTGCAGCAGGTCGCGGTAGGGCTTGCCCGCCGGGCCACGGAAGTTCATGGCCTGGAAGAGGTACTGCATCATGGTGCGCATCTCGCCGAACTGGCCGCCCAGGCCCTCCTGCAGGGCGTTGGCCGCGGCGGGGTCGGGCTCGTCTGGGACGATCTCGTTGATCAGGCGCTGGACGTGGAAGAACATTTCGGACGTACCCCCTGTGTTCATTCGCAACGACCACGCGCGTCGGATCAGGCTACGTGGCGGCATCCGTCCTGGGAGCGGGCTTGACTCGGGCACCGAACGTCCGGATCATCCTGCGCTCAGACCGATCATGCCGCTCTCAGCGGAGCCCGGCGATCCGGCGTCGTTCCGACAGCTCGGCCGAGCCGACGATGACCGCGAGCACCACGACCGCGCAGAGGATGACCGCCCCTGCCGGCAGCAGTGCGGCCGCGACGCCGAGCGCTGCGGTGAGCACCAGGGCGGGCACGGCCCAGCGCAGCACGGCAGCGATCGGCCGGCCGAACCGCACCGAGATGATGGCGTTGGTGAGGTAGAACACCGCGATGCCGCCGCAGAGCGCGAGGCCCGACGCGAGCGGGAGCGGCTCGCCGGGATCGTGGATCGCGTTGCCGAGTGCTCCCGACACGGCGGTCACCCCGACCACCACGAGGAACGGCAGGAACCCCACGGTGTCGCGGATGGCCGGGTAATCGCCGGCCGCACGCAGCGCCTCGAGCCCGTCGCGCATCGCCTCGGTGCCGTACATGAAGAAGGACCAGGCGAGCAGGGCGATGGCGGCGAGGCCGAGCGCCGCCGTCAGGCCGGCCTCGATCGTCCAGGCCTCGTCGAGCGCGGCCACGATGGAGAGCACCGACTCGCCGAGCACGATCACGACGAGCAGTCCGAAGCGCTCGGCGAGGTGCTCCACGTTGAGGTTGGCGATCACCCGGTCGGCCCAGCTCGCACTGCTCGTCACGAGCAGCACCACCTCGATGACGATGGCCGCGCCCCACAGCAGGAAGTTCCACGGCTGCGGGACCCAGATCGACGCGAGCCAGATCGCCGCGGTCACGCCGTTGTAGGCCAGCACCCGGATCCGCGACGCCGTGCCTCCGGTCGCCCAGGACTGCGAGATCCACAGCGCGAGCAGCACGATGCGCAGCGCGGCGTTGCCAGCGGCGAACAGCCAGGCGCGCTCGGTGGTGGCCTCGGGGGCCGCGACCGCGATCGCGCCGAGCGCGAACATGGCGGCGAGCATCACGAACGCGAGCTGGCGCCGGGTGAGCCACGGCATGATGTTCACCGCGAACGTCAGGTTCACCCACGACCACCACACCGAGGCGAACAGCGCGACGAAGAGCAGGAGGTTCGCGACCGTCGGCTCCTCGTGGAGCCCGTGCGCGAGCTGGCCGACGAGCGCCACGAAGATGAGGTCGAAGAAGAGCTCCATCCAGTGCGCCCGTGAGGGGTCGCGATCGACGGCCGGGCGCCGGTCGGGTGCACGGCCCGCTGCCCGTGGGTTCGCCCTGTCGCCGGCCACGTCGCGAGAGTACTCCTGGGCGACGCCCGCGATCCAGCGATGGGTGACGGATGCCGCGTTCGGCCCTCCATCGCTGGGTGACGGATGCCGCGGGCCGGCGTTCAGCCCGTCGCGGCCAGCGCCCGGGGCAGCTCCTCGCAGAGCTCCCGGGCGAGGAACCCCACCTGCCCGACCCGTTCGGCGAGGCGATCGCCGGCGAGGGCGTGCAGGTGCGTCGCCCACACCGCCGCGCGCGCGGCATCCGCCCCTCGAGCCAGAAGGCCCGCGATCGCGCCGGCGAGCACGTCGCCGCTGCCCGAGGTGCCGAGGCCGGGACCGCCTCCCTCGACCCGCCAGGCGCCGCCAGGGCCCGCGACCTCGCCGTAGCAGGTGACCGCAGCGCGGTACCGGTCGGCGACGCGCGCCACGACCGCGGCGAGCCGGCCGGGGTCGCCCTCCAGGGCCCCGTCCACGTCGGCGTCGCCCTGCGCGGGCTCGCCGTCGCCGTCGCCGAGCAGCAGGGCGGCCTCCTCCGCGTTGGGGCTCAGCACGGCCCGCGCGGGCAGCGCCACGTCGAGCCCGGGCAGCACCCCGAGGGCGAAGGCGTCGAGCGCGAGCGCGGTCGGCATCACGTCGGCGGAGCACACCGCTTCGACGAGTCGTCTGGTGAGGTCGAGGTCGTCGAGCCCTGGGCCGACGAGCACGGCGTCGGCGCCGGCCAGCTCAGACCGCACCTCGTCGCCGAGCGGGTCGCCCGCGGCATCCGCCCCGCCCCCGGGAAGGCTCAGCACGCCCGCCTCGGGCACCGCGATCGCCACGGGCAGGGCGATCGATGCCGGCGTGACCAGAGTGAGCCTTCCGGCACCGACGCGCAAGGCGGCGACGCCCGCGAGCAGTACCCCGCCCGGGGAGTGCGCCGAGCCGCCCACGACGACCACGCGCCCGCGGGCGTCCTTCGATCCGCCCGGTGCGGGCAGCGGCCACGACCGGAGCATCCACTGGTCGACCCGGACCGGCTCAGCGGGGCGTGACATCGTCCGCTCCCGGGTGGGCGGTGACGGGGGCGCCCTCGACGCGCAGGTGCCCGACGTCGCCGAACTCGACGAGGCGCCACCGGCCGTCGACGCGCTCCAGGTGCGTGACCGACGCGTTGCCGACGACCTTCGCGCGGGCGAACTCGAGCAGCTCGGTCTCGCTCAGGCCGAGCAGCACGTAGAGCGAGACCATGACGATCGCGTCGTGGGCCATGACGAAGGCGCGCTCGCCGGCGGCCGCCTCGAAGTCGCCGAAGAAGGAGCGCAGCCGCAGCGCGATGTCGGCCCATGACTCGCCGCCCGGCGGCCGGTGGTAGAACTTGCCCAGGTGCCGTCGGCGGGCGACCTCGCCCGGGAACCGCGCCGCGACGCCGGTGTGGGTGAGCAGGTCGAGCACCCCGAGCTCACGGTCGCGGAGGCGTTCGTCGGCGAGGACCACCCGCTCGCCACGCTCTTCGCCGAGTTCTTCACCCAGCGCGATGGCCAGCGTGCGTCGCGCGCGGGCGTACGGCGAGCTCCAGAGGGAGTCGAACCCGGCGACGCGCGGCTGCAGCCAATCGCCGAGGGCACGCGCCTGTTCGACGCCAGTCGGCGAGAGGTCCACGTCGGCATCGCGCACGTCGAGGGGGATCACCTCGAGTCGTTCGACCTCCGCCCGGGTCGCCGCGACGTTGCCGACGCTCTCGGCGTGCCTCGCCAGCCACAGTTCGCGCATGCGCACAGCCAACCACCGCCCGGTGCCTCGCGGGAACACGTTGACAGGCGGCGCGGCGGCGACTACCGGAGGGCGACGACCCGCGGGGGATGCCGCTGTCAGGAGCGTGGTGCACACTGGACCCGTGATCGCGGAGCACGAGCTGACCTGGAGCCCGCGGCATCCGACCGACCTGCTCCAGACCATCTCCGCACTGCGCCGCGGGCCGGCCGACCCGACCTACCAGCGCGACGCGAGCGGCGGGGTCTGGCGCACGACCCGCACCGCCGACGGGGTCGCGACGCTGCGCTACACGCAGCCGGCCCCCGACACGTTGCGCTGCGAAGGCTGGGGCCCGGGCGCCGCATCCGGGGTCGCGGCGGCACCCGACCTGCTCGGCGACCGCGATGACCCCACGGGGTTCGTGCCCGGCATCCGCCTGCTCGACGACGCCCACCGTCGCAATCCCGGCCTGCGCATCCCGCGCACGGGCGCCGTGTTCGAGGCGCTCGCGCCGGCCATCCTCGAGCAGAAGGTGATCACGCTGCAGGCGCACGACTCGTGGCGCCGGCTCGTGTGGCGGTTCGGCGACGAGGCGCCCGGTCCGACGCCCCGTACGATGCGGGTCGCGCCATCCCCCGAGCGATGGATGTCCATACCCACCTGGGAGTGGCACAAGGCCGGCGTCGATCCGCGCCGGGCCCGCACCATCGCGAACGCCGCCCGCTACGCGGCGCGCCTCGAGCAGGCCGTCGGGATGAGCCCGGCGGATGCCGCGGCGCGCCTCACCCTCATGCCGGGCGTCGGCGCGTGGACCGCCGCCGAGGTGGCGCAACGAGCCCTCGGCGACGCCGACGCGCTCTCGGTGGGCGACTACCACCTGTCGAACTACCTCGGCCACGCACTGTGGGGCCGCGACATGGACGACGACGAGATGCTCGTGGCCATGGCGCCGTGGGCCGGGCACCGGTACCGGGTGGTGCGGCTGCTCGGCGCGGAGGGCGTTCGAGGCCGTCCGCGCCGAGGCCCGCGCATGTCGTTCGTCGACCACCGCGCGATCTGAGCGCGTCGACGCGGGGTCGGCTCGCGGCATCCGCCCGATGCATCGGCTACGGCGTCAGCGCGCCGCTCGGTCGAGCCCCCACTCGGTGAGCGGCTGCAGCAGCTCGATGAGCCGCAGGCCGTCGGTGCTCGGGGTGTAGCTGATCGTCACGGGTGTGGTCGCGCGCACGTGCCGCTCGACGAGGCCCTCGGCCTCGAGCTCGCGCAGGCGGGTGGCGAGCAGGCGGTCGGAGATGCCGGTGACCGTGGACCGGTACTCGGAGAACCGCCGGGCACCCCGCACGCCGGCGAGCAGGATGGCCGCGTTCCACTTGCGGCCGGCGAACTCGACGGTCGACTGGAACCGGCGGCACGCGGCCTCGTCGATGTGCCCGAGCTCCTCGAGCCGCTCGGTGCGTGCCAGCCGCTCAGTGCCGTCGGGCGACTCGATCCGCTCGTCCAGGGTTGTGCGCATGAGACCTCCATCACTCACTCGAAGTAAGCGACTTACCCGCCCCGTGCATTCCCGATCTGGCTGGGCCAGCATGGAGGCATCCGCCCGCACCGAAGGATCGGAGCACGATGCACTACGGCCACGAGCTGCAGTTCGGCACCTTCATCACCCCGACGAACGACCCGCCGCAGGCGGCCGTGCGCCTCGCCCAGCTCGCCGAGGCATCCGGCTACGACCTCGTCACGTTCCAGGACCACCCCTACCAGCCGCGATTCCACGACACGTCGACCCTGCTCACGTGGGTCGCGGCGCGCACCGAGCGCGTGCATGTGGCGGCGAACGTCACCAACGTGCCGCTCCGGCCACCGGCCGTGCTGGCCCGGGCGGCCGCGAGCCTCGACCTGCTCAGCGGCGGCCGCTTCGAGCTGGGGCTCGGCGCCGGCGGCTTCTGGGACGCGATCGACGCCATGGGCGGCCGCAGGCTCACGCCCGGTCAGGCCGTGGACGCGCTCTCGGAGGCCATCGACATCATCCGCGGCATCTGGGACCAGGGCGAGCGCGCCCGGTTCGAGGTCGACGGCAGGTACCACCGTGTCGACGGCGCCAAGCGCGGGCCGGCGCCGGCGCACAACATCCCCATCTGGATCGGCGCCCTGAAGCCGCGGATGCTGCGCCTCATCGGTCGCAAGGGCGACGGGTGGCTGCCGTCACTGGCCTACCTGCAACCCGGCGACCTCGCGCGCGGCAACGCGACGATCGACGAGGCGGCGCTCGCCGCCGGGCGCGACCCCCGCGAGATCCGCCGGCTCGTGAACATCGGCGGGCGGTTCTCGGCGGGCGCGGCGGCAGGCGCGGCGGCGAGCGCGGGCGGCGGCGGATTCCTCGACGGGCCTGCCGCGCAGTGGGTCGAGCAGCTGCTTCCGCTGGTCGTCGACGACGGCATCGGAACGTTCATCCTCGCGAGCGACGACCCCGCCACCATGCAGCATTTCGCCGAGGAGGTCGCGCCCGCGCTGCGCGAGGCGGTCGCGCGCGAGCTGCGGTCAGCGGATGCCGCGACCGTCGCCGAAGCCACCTGGATCGGTCGCAGCACGGCCGTGCGCGCGAAGCGCCGCCCCGGCATCGACTACGACGCGCTGCCGGCCTTGCTCGCCGCCCACGCCGTCGAGCCGGGCGACGCGGGGTATGCGCGCGTCAAGTCCACCTACATGCGCGGCGGGGCGCCCGGCCTCGTGCTCCGGCCGGGCGACTCCTCCGAGGTCGCCGAGGCCGTGGCCTTCGCGAGCGCCAATCCCGACGTGCCGCTCGGCGTGCGCAGTGGCGGCCACGGCATCAGCGGACGCTCCACGAACGACGGCGGCATCGTGATCGACCTCGGCCGCCTCGATGCCATGGAGGTGCTCGACGAGGCCGCACGGCTCGTGCGCATCGGCGCGGGCGCACGTTGGAAGGACGTCGCGGCGTTCCTCGCCCCGCACGGCTGGGCGCTGAGCTCGGGCGACTACGGGGGCGTCGGGGTCGGCGGACTCGCCACGGCGGGCGGCATCGGCTGGCTCGTGCGCGAGCACGGCCTCACGATCGATCACGTGCGGGCCGTCGAAGTCGTGCTGGCCGACGGTTCGGTGGTGCGGGCGGATGCCACGCGGCATCCGGAGCTGTTCTGGGCCGTTCGCGGCGCCGGCGCCAACATGGGCATCGTGACGGCCTTCGACTTCGAGGTCGACGAGGTCGGCGACGTCGGCTTCGCGCAGCTCGCGTTCGACGCGAGCGACACGGCCGGGTTCCTGCAGGCGTGGGGCGACTGGGTCGTCGACGCGCCGCGCGACCTCACGAGCTTCCTGATCCTCGGCGGCGCGCGGCCGGGGGAGCCGCGGGTCGCCCAGGTGATGGCGGTGATCGACTCGGACGACCCCGACACGGTGCTCGCCCGGCTGCAGCCGCTCGCCGAGGCGGCGCCGCTCGTCGGGCAAGACGTTCGCATCACGAGCTACCGGGCGGTCATCTCGAACGCGTCCGACGAGGCGCACGCCGCCGAGGGCGAGCCGACTGCGCGCACCGGCCTCATCGGCCGCATCACGCCCGAGTTCGCCCGCGATGCCGCCCGGTTCCTCGACCGCGGCGCGACGTACTTCTTCCAGCTGCGCGCGGTCGGCGGCGCGGTGCACGACGTGGCGGCGGATGCCACGGCCTTCGCCCACCGATCGTCGGAGTTCTCCGTGGTCGCGTTCGGGTCGGGCCGGCAGGGGACCTCCGCGCAGTGGGACGAGCTCATCGGCCCGCACCTCGACGGCGCCTACGTGAGCTTCGAGACCGAGCAGGGCGATGCGGCGGTCGAGGCGGCCTACCCGCCGGCGACGCTCGCGCGGCTGCGGGGGATAAAGGCGCAGGTCGATCCCGGGAACCTGTTCCGCGACAACGCGAACGTGCGGCCGTAGGCGCGCTACGCGCCGAGCAGCGTGTCGAGCACCGGGTGCAGGTGCCGGGTCGCGAGCACGGTTGCCGCGTGCTGCGAGCCCGCGCGCAGCGCATCCGGCAGCGGCGATCCCGCGAGCGTCGCGTCGAGCACGCCTGACATGAAGGCGTCGCCCGCGCCGTTCGTGTCGACCACCTCGACCGGGACCGCGGCGACCGCGTGCCGTGTCATCCGCTCGTCGACCGCGACCGCCCCCTCGGCGCCGAGCGTGCACACGACGAGCTTCGCGCCGCCCTCGATGCACTGCTGCATGAACGGGAACGGGTCGTCGCCGATGCGGTCGGCATTCATGAAGATCGCGTCGGCGGCCTCGATGAACGGGCGGTGGAAGTCCGCCTCGCCGTCGTAGTCGTGGATGTCGGTCCAGATCGGGCGCCCGGTCGCGCGGGCCGCGTCGATGAGCTCGAGGGAGACCGGGGCGAGGTCGAGCACGATCGCCGCGGCATCCGACATCGCGGCGATCGCCTCGGGCGACGGCTCGTCGTCCTGCGGCTGCGGTGTCGCGAGGTAGAGCGACACCCGGGCGCCCGCCGGCGTCATGAGGTTGAGGTGGCGCTCGGTCGTGCCGCCGTCGCCCTCGACGAGCTCCACGCCCGCCTCGGTGAGCAGCCGTCGAACGCGCTCGCCCTCGACGTCGCCGCCGAGCAGCGTGTGCAGCACCGTGCGCCGGCCGAGCCCGACGAATCCGAGCGCCTTGCCCGCCGACGTCGCGCCGAGCGTCTCGTACTCGTCGAGCGCGAACTGCATGTGCGGCACCGGCTCGGGCAGGCGGTCGAGCATGACGATGCGGTTCCACGAGGCTGGCCCGGCGATGAAGACGTGATCGGTCATCCGCTCATTCTGGCGGATGCCGCAGCGGTCGTTTGCGGTCGCCCGGCCCCTCGGCCTACTCGAGCCACTCCGTCTCGAACGTCGGGCTGGCGTGGATGTTCGTCGACACGAACGGCTCGCCCCCGATCACGGCGAACTTGTGCGGCGTGAACGCGGGGACCACGAGCACCTGGCCGCCGGATGCCTCGAGCCGCTCGTCGCCCACGGTGAAGAGCGCCCGCCCGTGGCGCACCACGAACGTCTCGGTGTACGGATGCCGGTGCAGCCGTGGCCCCGCTCCGTCACGCGACTCGTACTCGAGGATCAGCGACACCTGCGAGCCGATCGACGCGCCCTCGATGTTGTCGTTCCAGCCAAGGTCGTCGGCCGCGGCATCCGCCCGCTGATAGATGAGCACCACCGGCCTCTCCTCTCCGTCGAGTCGAACGCGCGCCACGATAACGCGAGGTTCCGGATGCCGCCACCGGGCAGCGACTTCCGACGACCATCACGCAAAAGACGTTCATGGAATGCGCGGCTAAGGAACATGGGGCCATTGACATACGGATTCGGCCAGCGTTAGTGTCGGCACCACACCATATGTCGTCTGCGGCAACATATAGCGCCACGGCGTGGCAGGCGGCCTTCCGCACGGTCCAACTCGAAGGGGAGAACGACCAGATGAAGCAACTCGTCCGAAACGTGATGACCGGGGCATGCGCCATCGGAATCACCGCAACCGTCGGCATCGTCGCAGCCCCCGCCTTCGCCGAGAGCCCCGACGAGTACAAGGTGCTCGTCGTCGGGCAGACGCTCGGCTTCCGCCACTCGCACATCGACGACACGACCCTCGCCGTGATCCGACTGGGCGAGGAGCACGGGTTCGACGTGGACGTCTGGGACTCGCGCCAGCCCGATCTCACGCTCCCGACGACCCCGTTCACGTCCGCCGCCGACCTCTCGCAGTACGCGTCGATCATCTTCGCGTCGCCCGTCGACGCCACGAACAACCTCGACCCCGCGCGTCCCCGGCTGCTGAACGACACTGAGCTCGCGGCCCTCCAGGGCTACATCCACGACGGCGGCGGCTACGTGGGACTGCACGCCGCGACCGACTCGATGCACACGGTCCCCTGGTACAGCGAACTCACTGGCGGCGGAGCGCGATTCCGCAACCACCCCGCGCAGCAGATGGCCACGATGCGCGTCGAGAGCCCCGGCCATCCGTCGACGGCGATGCTGCCGGCCGAGTGGGTGCGGTTCGATGAGTGGTACAACTTCACGACGAACCCGCGAGATGACGTGCACGTGCTGATCACGCTCGACGAGTCGACCTACAGCCCGGGCAGCGGCGCCATGGGCGCCGACCATCCGATCGCATGGTGCCAGAACTTCGAGGGCGGTCGTTCCTGGTACGAGGGCGCCGGGCACACGGATGCCTCGTGGGCTGACCCGCTCTTCCTCGAGCACATCCTCGCGGGCATCGAATGGACCGCGGGTGTCGTGACCGGCGGCGGCGACTGCGTGACCTTCAGCGAGGTGAACGAGCTCCTCGACGGCATTCCCGCCTCCGTGAAGAACGCGAAGCTCGGCGCCGACGTCGCCGGCTCGCTTGCCGACGCGGAGGAGTCTGCGGATTCCGGTGACCACGCGGCGGCGATCGCCACGCTGCGGCAGGCCTGGGCGAAGGCCCACGGCATCCAGGACGACGTCCTCGTCGCCAAGATCGCCGACCTGATCGAGTGGCAGGAGGCCCTGCGCTGACGTCGTCACGATCACCGGTCCCGGCCGGGATTCAGGCGAACGACCGGGATTCAGGCCGCAATGGGCCGGGGCGGCCTGACGGGCGCACGATCGCCTGAACCGACGCGGACGACGCGCCGCCGCCGTGCGGCGCGTCGTCCGCGATTCGCTACGCTGAGCGGCATCGCGCCAGCAGGAGCCCGGCGCGAGACCTGCGACGACGTCGACCCTGAAGGATGAGCCGTGCCCCGTTTCGACCTGCCCGTTGACGAGCTGCGCGCCTACCGCCCGGTCGTGGCCGAGCCAGACGACTTCGACGCGTTCTGGACGTCGACCCTCGCCGAGTCTCGCGCGCTCGCCGAGGCGCCGCTGCTCACGCGCGTCGAGTCTCCGCTCACCGTCGTCGACGTGTTCGACGTCTCGTTCAGCGGGTTCGGCGGCGACCCGGTGCGCGGGTGGTTCACGGTCCCGGCCGGCGCGACGGGTCCACTGCCCACGGTCGTCGAGTACAACGGCTACAACGGCGGACGCGGCCTGCCGCACGAGCGACTCGCGTGGGCGGCATCCGGATACGCGCACTTCTTCATGGACACCCGCGGCCAGGGCAGCGGTTGGGGCACGGGTGGCGGCACGCCCGACCCGCACGGCACCGGCCCGTCGGCACCCGGGTTCATGACACGCGGCATCGAGAGCCCGGCCACCTACTTCTACCGCCGGGTCTTCACCGACGCGGTGCTCGCGATCGACGCCGTGCGGTCGCTCGACGTGGTCGACGCCGAGCGCGTCGCCGTCGCGGGCGGCAGCCAGGGCGGCGGCATCGCGATCGCCGTGGCCGGCCTGTCGCAGGGGCTCGTGGGCGCCATGCCCGAGGTGCCGTTCCTCTGCCACTTCGAACGCGCCGTCGGCCTTACCGACCGCGACCCTTACCACGAGATCGTGCGCTACCTCTCGGTGCACCGCGACGCGTGGCCCACGGCGTTCGAGACGCTGTCGTACTTCGACGGCGTCAACTTCGCCAAGCGGGCGACGGCCCCCGCCCTGTTCTCGGTCGGCCTGCTCGACCCCGTGTGCCCGCCGTCGACGGTATACGCGGCGCGCAACCACTGGGGTGCGGGCGCGGCCGTCGAGGCCGACCTCGTCGAGTACCCGTTCAACGAGCACGAGGGCGGCGCGGCCGCGCACTGGCCCCGCCAGGTCGCCTGGCTCGCCGAGCGGCTGGCGTGAGCGCCATGAGCCACGGGACGCTGGCGATCGACGCCGGGCAGTCGGGCATCAAGGTGCGCCACGCGGATGCCGCGGGCTCGAGCGAATGGGCCGGGCCCGGCATCCGCACCGACTTGCCGCTGCTGCCGCAACTCGTGCAGGTCGTCGACCAGGCCGTCGAGGCGGGCCACGCGTTCGACGAGGTCGGATTCGGGGTCTCTGGACTCACGTCGGAGGAGTCCGACGCCGGCTACCTGCTTGCGTCCGCGTCGCAGCACGGGGTGCGCGCCGTGCGCCTCGCCCACGACTCGATCACCGCCTACCTCGGCGCACTCGGCGACAAGCGGGGCGCCGTCGTGGCATCCGGCACCGGCGTCGTCACCCTCGCCGTCGGACGCAGCGACATCGCCCGCGTCGACGGCTGGGGCTACCTGATGGGCGACGCGGGCAGCGGATACTGGCTCGGGCGCGCTGCACTCGACGCGGTCATGCGCGCGCACGACGGCCGGGGCGGGCCCACCGCGTTGACCGAGGTCGTGCGGGCGGACTTCCCCGACCTGGAACGCGCGTACATCGAGCTGCAGTCCGACCCCGAGCGCGTCGGGCGCATCGCCGCCTACGCCCGTCCCGTGGCCGAGGCGGCGGAGGCGGGCGACGTGGTCGCGCTGGAGATCGTGTCGGCCGGGGCTCGTGAGCTCGCGGCATCCGTCATCGCGGGTCTGCGACGGGTGGGCGAAGCGGATGCCGCGGCGCCCCGTATCCGAGCGGTCGGCGGGGTGTTCGGGGGAGCCGTGCTCGCCGAGGCGTTCTCGGCGGCGGTGCACGAGGCACTGCCCGGGGCCGACGTGCGGGTGGCGGAGGCGCATCCGCTCGACGGGGCCGCCGCGCTCGCCGCCGTCGCCCCCACGAGCGCGCTCGCCGCCCACATCACCACCGCGACGACCGACTAGACCCAGCCGCGCCGCCCCCGCCCGCACCCGTGCGCCCGCGCCCGCGCCCGCGAGGTGACGCGAATCGACCCTCCGAAGGCTCGGAAAGGTCGATTCGCGTCATCTCGGCGACCGGCGACCGGCGACCGGCGACCGGGAACCGGGCGGCTACCGCCGCGTGAGGTACGCCTCGATGCGGTCGAATGCGCCGACCCAGGCCATGGTCTCGAAGAAGTCGCGCATCTCGGGCGTGGGGAAGCCGGTCTGCTCGACCGTCACCAGGGTGCCGCCGTCGTGCGGCTCGAACGTGACGACGATGTGCGTGGTCATGGTCTGGCCGCTCGGGTCGTTGCCCGTCGACTCGGTGACGAGCCGGCGCGGCCGGTCGATCTCGAGGAACGTCTGCACCTCGGTGAAGAGGGTGTCGCGGTCGGGCCCCCACACGGCCTTCTGCGTGCCGCCGACCCGCAGGTCGACCTCGATCTCCACGATGCCGGGCTCCTCGTCGAGGATGGAGAACCAGATCTTCTGCTGCTCGGCGTCGGTGTAGGCGTCGAACACCTCCTCGGGCGTCGCGGGCAGCTGCCGCGTCATCCGCAGGCCGATGGTCTCGCTCGTGTCCAGTTCCGTCATGATTCCGTTCCCTTCGTTCCGTCGGATGCGCCATTGCGCAACGTGAAATAGGCCTCGAGGCCGTCGAGTCGGCGCTCCCAGAGTCGCTGGTAGAAGCTGATCCATGCCATGGCGTCGTCCAACCGCTCGGTGCCGAGCCGGACCTGCCGCACGCGGCCGACCTTCTCGGTGGTGACGAGCCCTGCCGCCTCGAGCACGTCGACGTGCTTCCGGATGCCGGTGAGCGTCATGTCCGCCGGCGTGGCGAGCTCGGTGATGGTGGCGGGCCCGTCGCCGAGGCGGGTGAGGATGCCGCGGCGTGTCTCATCGGCCAGGGCGCCGAACGCCCGATCGAGTCCCTGTTGCTGAACCATGTGGTTCAGTGTACGTCACTGAACCGGAAAGTTCAATGTGCCCGGTGCGGCCACGGCCACGGCCACGCCGCCGCCCCGCACGCGAACGCGCCCGCCTCCGAAGGGAGACGGGCGCGCTCTCGACTGCTCGAGCGTTAGCCGCGCGTCCACTGCTGGCTGGTCGACGACGCGTCGCACGGTGCGAGCGCCACGCCCCACTCGCTCTCGGGAGTGGCGAGGCACAGCGAGGCATCCGCGACGCTGCTGATCGTCTGGTCGGCGTTGAGCTGCCACTGCTGCTCGACGGCTCCAGTGCAGTCGGCGATCATCACGGCGCTCCCGGCGACGGCGCCGGCTCGACGCACATGTCGCCGTAGATCGCGAGCTCCTGCTCGGCCGTCCAGTCGAACGACTGGTTGCCGCCTCCGTTGCAGTACCAGAGGCCCAGCGTCGTGCCCGCCGTGGTCGAGAAGCCGGGCACGTCGACGCAGACGCCGTGCCGCACGCTCACGAGCGGCTCGCCGGGAGGGGCTGGCGGCAGGTCGTTGAGCTGCTCCTGCTTGAGGAGTCCCCAGCCCCACTGCAGCTGGGCGAGCCCCGACTCGTTCGTCACCTCGAGGTCGCCGTCGCCGACGAGCTGGGTGAGCGTGTAGGCGTCGTTCGTGCGCAGGCCCGGCCAGTACACGATGCCGATGCCCTGGTCTCGTGCCACCTCCGTGAGCGCGCCGAGGTACGAGGTGTAGACGTCGCCTTCGTGGTTGCCGTAGTTGAGGCCCGTCGTCATGGGTGATCCCGCCTCGGAGACGACGGTGCGCCAGCCGTACTCGCCGATGCGCGGCAGCAGGTTCGCCTTCCACTCCTGCTCGGTGGTGTGGTCGGCCCAGAACCCGTAGAAGTGCAGCGACAGCAGCGTGCCGTCGAGCTCTTCGGCCGCACCGACGCCCGTCACATCGTCGTTGTAGCCCGTGCCCGAGATGATGACGCGCTTGCGCGGCACGTCGGCGTGGTCGTCGAGCCAGCCCGAGGTGAGCGACACCCACTCGTCGAGCGTGTAGCCGAACGGCTCGTTCATGGGTTCGTAGTACACGTGGGGATTCTTGCCGTACTCGTCGACCACGGTGTCCCACATGGCGTCGAACGCGGCCTGGTCGTCGACGCGCCCGTCCTTCGCGTCATCGCCCTCCCAGTAGCTGAGGATCACCTTGAACCCGTGCCGGGTGGCCGCGTCGATGGCGCCCTGATACGACTCCCACCAGTCGGTGCCGACGCTCGACGGGTTGATCGGCAGCCGCACCGTATTGGCCCCGACCTCGTGGCGGAACTCGAGCACGAGGTCGGACGCCTTGCGGTACGTGGTGCGGTAGTCGTCGTCGGTGCTCAGCCCCGAGGGCACGACCTCGTCGTCGGCGTAGTTGTCGCGCGGATCCGCCCAGTTGACCCCGCGGAACTCACTCGTACCGGTAGGGCCGGTCGAGGGAGCGGCGACGGCCGGCAGCGGTGCCGCGCCTGCCAGCAGTAGGGCTGCCCCGAGGGCGATCCCGAGTGCGTTTCTCATCGGTCTCCAATCCTCCGCGACGCGTCGATGCGCCGCGGGCTCGTGATGTTGACGTCAACATCGCCTCGAAACTCTCACACGACCCCGGTCGACCGCAAGGGGTTCCGAACGGGTGGCAGGGATGCCGCCGGCTCGCCAACCAAGGCCGGCTCGCGGCATCCGTCGGGGTCATCCTCGTTCACCAGGTGAGGCCGACGAGCTCCTCGCTGACCCGCCAGAGCCGCTTCGCGGCGGTCTCGTCGATCGCGCGCGGCGACGGGCGCTTCGCGCGGCGGTCATGGAAGTACTGCCCGCTCGTCCCGTCGAGCTCGGGCGACGACGCCGCCCAGACGACCGTATCGGCGCCGCGCTCAGGGGAGCGCATGAACGGGCGCGCGAGGCCGCCCATCGAGGCGTAGAGCCGTGCCTGGTCCTCGGCGCCGAAGGCCGTGCGGGTCACGCCCGGGTGCACGGCGTTCGCGGTGACGGTGGTCCCGCGAAGCCGACGCGCCAGCTCGAAGGTGAACAGCAGGTCGGCGAGCTTGGCCTGGTTGTACGCCCGCTGGCCGGAGTAGCGCTGCGTGCCCTGGAGGTCGTCGAAGTCGATCCGGCCGAGCGACTCGGCGCTCGACGCCACGGCGACGACCCGGGCATCGCCGTGCGCCCGCATGCGGTCGATGAGGAGGCCGGTGAGCAGGAACGGCGCGAGGTGGTTCAGGGCGAACGTCAGCTCGAGGCCGTCGGCCGTGACATGGCGGTGGGCCCAGAACCCCCCGACGTTGTTGACCAGCGCGTCGATGCGCGGGTAGCGCTCCTCGAGTTCGGCGGCCAGTCGGCGCACCTGCTCCTGCGACGACAGGTCGGCCGCGAACACGTCGATCGGGCCGGACCCGGCCAGGCCGCCGAGTTCGGCGGCGGTGGCCGCGAGCCGGTCGGGACTCCTCCCGACGATGCCGACGCGAGCTCCAAGGGCGGCGAGGCCGGCCGCGGTGGCCTTCCCGATCCCACCGGTCGCGCCGGTGACGACGGCGATCCGACCCGACATGGGCTGTGACGCGTTCATCGGTCCTCCGCCCCGCGGCAGCGACCCTCAGCCGGGGGCGCTGCCGACCTGGCTCGCCGCCAGTCTCGTCTTCGGCGGCGCCGGCGGCAAGCGCCGGGGAACGCCCGGGCGTCGCCCGGGCGGCGGCGCCCGGCGCGTTCCCCGGCTCAGGCCATCGAGTCGAGGATCTCCACGAGCCGCTCGAACGTCGTCGTCGGGTTCACGATCGCGAAGCGCGTGTTCGGCCGGCCGCCGTGCGAGCTCGGCGTGACGAAGGCGCGCTGCTCGTCGAGGAGGCGGGCCGACCAGGCGTCGTAGTCGGCCTTCGACCAGCCCTCGCGCTCGAAGACCACGACGGACAACTGCGGGTCGCGCACCAGGCGCAGCCCGTCGCGCGACTCGATCTCGCGGGCGATGTCCTGGGCCAGCTGGATCGAGCTCGAGATCGCCTCGCGGTAGGCGCTGCCCCCGTGCGTGGCGAGTGAGAACCACAGCGGCAGGCCGCGGGCGCGGCGGGTGAGGTGCGCGGCATAGTCGGACGGGCTCCACTCGCTGGTCTCGGTGAGGGTGTCGAGGTACTCCGCATGCTGCGTGTGCGCGCGGCGGCCGGTCTCGGGATCGCGGTAGATGAGGGCGCACGCGTCGAACGGGGCGAAGAGCCACTTGTGCGGATCGACGATGACCGAGTCCGCGTGCTCGACGCCCGCGAACCGGTGCCGCGCGAGCGGCGACAGCATGGCGGCGAGGCCGTAGGCGCCGTCGACATGCAGCCAGAACTCGAAGTCGCGCTTGAGCGCTGCGATCGACGCCACGTCGTCGACGATGCCGAAGTTCGTGGAGCCGGCGGTGGCGACCACGGCGAAGACGGATGCCCCGTGCTCCTCGAGTGCGGCACGCACGGCGTCGCCCCGCAGCATCCCGTCGTCGCCCGGGCGCACCGGCAGGACGTCGACGTCCATGACCCGGGCGGCCGAGGCGATGGAGGAGTGCGCCTCGGCGCTGCACACGATCTTCCACCGCGAGGGCATCTCCGCGCCGGCGTCGTGCACGGCGAGCCGTGCGTGTTCACGCGCGGCGACGAGCGCCGAGAGGTTGCCGAGGGTGCCGCCCTGCACGAAGACGCCGCCGGCGGTGGCCGGGAGCCCGAACTCGTTCGCGAGCCAGGCGAGGACCTCGTTCTCGGCGTGCACGGCACCGGCGCCCTCGAGCCAGGAGCCGCCGTAGAGGGCACTGGCCGACACGACGAGGTCGAACGCGATGGCCGCCTTCGTCGGGGCGGTCGGGATGAACGACAGGTAACCGGGGTGATCGGTGGTGATGCAGGCCGGCGCCAGCACGTGCTCGAACAGCGACAGGGCGCGGGTCGCGCCGATGCCGTGCTCGTCGATGGTGCGCCCGGCGAGCCGGTTGAGCTCGAAGGCCGAGATCGGCTTGTCGAGCGGGGTGTCGGTGGCGAGCATGCGCCGGCGGGAGTAGTCGAGCACGAGGTCGACGAGGCGCGTGGTCTCCTCGGAGGTCGCGTGCATGCGCGCCTCGGGCAGGTCTACGGTCATGG
Source organism: Agromyces sp. 3263 (assembly GCF_031456545.1). Lineage (NCBI taxonomy): Bacteria > Bacillati > Actinomycetota > Actinomycetes > Micrococcales > Microbacteriaceae > Agromyces > Agromyces sp. 3263. Next base: position 1,598,221 of record NZ_JAVDUV010000001.1, on the reverse strand, counting down.
TGAGGGGTTCCTCTCGGAGAATCGGCACGATGAGGCCGCTGAAAAGCGTTGCACACGATGAGGCCGATTCGCAAAATCGCGCAATGAAACCGACCACGTGTGCACAACTGATGCGTCGAAGCGGCCGGCAACGCAGGAAGTCATCAATGGATCGATCCGGGCGCTCCAGCGGCTCGGGGCGGTCCCTGATGCCGCGCGCCCTCTGGGAGGGTATACCGGGAGCGAGGAACCCTCACGAACGGAGGGGAACGAGGAGGATGCCATGAACCCCGAGCCCGTGATCCCGAACGCTCCGGTCGCGGCGGCGACGGCGTCCGGCTTCGACGCGGCGTTCCTGGGCGTGCCGGCGAACATGCCGCGTCTCGGCGACGTGCAGGCCGCGGCATCCGTCGAACTCGCCTACGAGCACTTCTCCGTGGTGCTCGACACGACCCGGCGGCTCGCGGCGGTGACCGCGGTGAACATCGACGGCGCGCGCCTGGCGAAGGTGCCGCGCGGCGACCGCTGGGTGTTCGACGAGCGGATCCCCGAGGAGCTGCAGGCCGGTCCGGAGGTCTACGCCGACAACGACCTCGACCGGGGCCACCTCGTGCGGCGCAACGACCCCGTCTGGGGCGAGCCTGACGTCGCGGCCCGCGCGAACGACGCCACCTTCCACTTCACCAATGCCGCCCCGCAGGCGTCGGACTTCAACCAGGGCCACGAGCTGTGGGTCGGACTCGAGGACCACGTGCTCGAGCACGCGCGGGCGCACCAGCTGAAGCTCAGCGTGTTCACGGGCCCGGTGCTCGCCGCCGACGATCCGCCGTATCGGGGCATCCGGATCCCGTTGCGGTTCTGGAAGGTCGCCGCGTGGAGCACGGGTGAGGCGCTCGCGACGACCGGATTCCTCGTCGACCAGTCGCCGCTCGTCGACGTCGACCTCCTGCCGCGCGAACTGGGCGCGCCGCCGCCGCTCGGACCGTTCCGCACCTTCCAGGTGCGGGTCGCCGCGATTGCCGAGCTCACCGGACTCGCCATGCCCGACCTCATCGAGGCCGAGAGCCTTCCCCGAGGCGTGCCGGCGATGCGCGAGCTCACGAGCGCCGACGACATCCTGTTGTGAACGGCAGACGGATGCCGCGGCGCGCGGCCGCGGCATCCGTGCTGTCATGCTCGCGCCCGAGTCCGTAAGGCCCGGACCGGGCTCGTCAGGGCGTGACGATGTTGAAGTTCGGGTCGCCGGGGTCGAGCACGCCGAGCACCGACTGGAGCACGCTCGCGTCGCCGTCGAGCAGGAGGCCGCCGGCCATCGCCGCCTGCACGTCTCCCGTCGCGAGACCGCCGAGGGCCGACTTCGGCACGGTCACCGTGAGCGAGACCTCGCCCTTGCCGTCGCGGGCGGCGGTGAGCACGCCGTTCCGCAACGTCACCCGGTAGGTCTCGCCGTCGTGGTCGGGGAAGGTCCACCTCGTCGCGAGGTCGAGGTCCCACGCCCTCGGCCCGTCGACCTGCACCGCGATCGCATCGAAGAAGAGCTCCGGCGTGAGCTGGGCGAGGAGGTCGGCGGCCGCGGGATTCGTGGGCGTGCCGAACGCGGCGCCGCGCAGCTCCATCGAACCCGAGAGGTAGGCGGCCCGCCAGGTGCCGTTCTCACTGCCGAAGCCGAGTTGCTCGAGCACCTCCGAGAGCAGCGCCTTCGCGCCCTCATGATCGGGCTGCGCGAACACGACGTGATCGAGCACCTGGGCCGCCCACCGAAGGTCGCCCGACTCGAGCGAACCGCGCGCCTTCTCGACCACCGCGTCCGCCCCGCCCATGAACTCGACGTACCGCGTGCCCGCCTCGACCGGCGTGTGCTGCCAGAGGTGCGACGGGTTGCCGTCGTACCAGCCCATGTAGCGCTGGTAGATCGCCTTCACGTTGTGGCTCACCGAGCCGTAGTAGCCGTGGGTGTTCCAGGCCGCCTCGATGGCCGGCGGCAGCTCGATCAACTCGGCGATCTCGGTGCCGGTGTAGCCCTGGTTGAGGAGCCGCAGCGTCTGGTCGTGCAGGTAGGCGTAGAGGTCGCGCTGGGTGGAGAGGAACTCGGCGATGTGCTCGGTGCCCCAGGTCGGCCAGTGGTGCGACGCGAACGCGACCTCGGCCTCGCCCGCGAACGTCTCGATCGCCTCGGTCAGGTAGCCGGCCCACGCGTGCGGGTCGCGCACCACCGCTCCGCGGAGCGTGAGCAGGTTGTGCAGCGTGTGCGTGGCGTTCTCGGCCATGCAGAGCGCCTTGCGATCGGGGAAGAAGAAGTGCATCTCCGACGGCGCCTCGGTGCCTGGCGCCATCTGGAACACGATGCGCACGCCGTCGATCGTGTGCTCCTCGCCCGTTCGCGTCACGTACACGGTGGGCGCGATGAGCGTGACCGTGCCGTTCGACGTCGACTGCCCGAGGCCGGCGCCGACGCTGCCGCGCTCGCCGCGCGGGAGGGCCGCGCCGTACATGTACGCGGCGCGGCGGCCCATGGCGGTGCCGGCGTAGACGTTCTCGGAGATCGCGTGCTCGAGGAATCCGGCCGGTGCGATCACCGGGACACCCGCGTCGACCTCCGCCTGCGAGACGACGCCCTTGACGCCCCCGAAGTGGTCGATGTGAGAGTGCGTGTAGATCACGGCGACCACGGGCTTCTCGCCGCGGTGCTCGCGATACAGGGCGAGCGCCGCCGCGGCGGTCTCGGTGGAGATCAGCGGGTCGATGACGATGACGCCCGTGTCGCCCTCGACGAACGTGATGTTCGACAGGTCGAAGTTGCGGACCTGGTAGATGCCCTCGACGACCTCGAAGAGGCCGTGCTGCTGCACCAGCTGCGACTGTCGCCAGAGGCTCGGATGCACCGCGGGCGACCCTTCGCCGTCGAGGAACCGGAACGAGTCGATGTCGTACACCACGCTGCCGTCGGCGCCGCGGATGACGGCGGGCTCGATGGTGGCGATGAAGCCACGGCGCGCATCCTCGAAGTCGCGTCGGTCGGCGTACGGGAAGGCCGGGTCGGCGCCGTCCTGCTGGTCGTGGTCGTTCTCGGTCGTGTTCGACATCGCGCATCCCCCCGCTCGCGGGCGGCCATCGCCCGTCCGCCCATTCTCACGTCGCGGCCGTGGTCGCGTCCACATCCCGAACGTGAACTCCGGCCGGATTGTCAGCGGGCCGTGGTCGAGTGGGCGCATGGGCTTCGACGCGCAATTCCTGGGGGTGGCGGCTCCGCTGCCGCGAGTGCCCGAAGCGGATGCCGCGGCATCCGTCGAGCTCGACTCGGTGCACTTCACCGTGGTGCTCGACACCGTGCGCCGGTTCGCGCGGGTCACGGGCGTCAACGTCGATGGTGCCGCGCTCGTCGAGCTCGAGCGCGGCGACCGGTGGCAGTTCGACGACCGGATCCCCATCGACTGGCAGGCCGGCCCGCTCGTGTACGCCGACAACGACCTCGACCGCGGCCACCTCGTTCGCCGGCGCGATCCGGTGTGGGGTCCGCCCGAGGTCGCCGCCCGCGCCAACTCCGACACGTTCCGCTACACGAACGCGGCGCCGCAGGCGTCGGGCTTCAACCAGTCGAAGGAGCTGTGGCTCGGCCTCGAAGACCACGTGCTGGAGCACGCGCGGGCGCACCGCCAGCGGCTCAGCGTGTTCACCGCGCCGGTGCTCGGCGATGGAGATCCGCCGTATCGCGGCATCCGCGTGCCACTGCGGTTCTGGAAGATCGCGGCATGGAACACCGACGGTGACGGGTCGGAGCATGGCGACACGGGAGCCCTCGCCGCCGTGGGCTTCGTCGTCGACCAGACCCCCCTGGTCGACACGGGCTCGGTGCGCGAGCCGTCGGCGGGCGAGGCGCCTCCGCTCGGCCCGTTCCGCACGTTCCAGGTTCCGATCGCCGACATCGCCGCCGCCACGGGGCTCGTCATGCCCGACCTCATCGCGGCCGACCGCATGCCGAAAGCGGTCACCGAGCTGGGGTGGCGGCGCATCGAGGAGCCGGCAGACATCCTGCTCTCGTCCCGCGTGCGGCACTGAGCTGGAGCTGCTCCGACTGCCCTACGCGGGCGCGCCCGTCGTCGCCGAGTCCCCGCCGCCGGCCGCGCGCTTCTCGGCCCTGCGTGCCTTACGGGCCGCCTTCGCCTCGGCGTCGAACTGCGCCATGATCTCCCTCGTCTGGTCGAGCTCGCCGAGCATCGGACGGATCCAGGCCATCGACGGATTGGTGTCGACGAGGACCAGGCGCACGATCAACGTCAGGGGAATCGCGAGGATCGCCCCGATCGGCCCGATGACCACGGCCCAGAACAGCACGGAGAAGAACGTGATGGTCTGGCTGAGGTTCACGGCCTTGCCGACGACTCGCGGCTGGATGACCGACTGGATGACGGCGTTGATGACCCCGTAGACGACGATGACGGCGATCACGGTGGGCCAGCCGCCCACGAGCGCGCCGAAGATGATCGGCGGGACGATCGCGATGAAGTAGCCGATGTTGGGGATGAACGAGCAGACGAACGCGAGCAGTCCCCAGATGAACGCGCCGGGCACCTGGAGGATGAGCAGCGCGATCCAGTTGACGATGCCCTGCGCGATTCCGAGCACCGTCGTGACGACCATGTACCGTCGCACGTTGCTGCCGTAGCTCACCAGCGAGACGGCCACGAGCGGTCGCACGGTGTAGAGCTCGCGCAGCACGGTCGGCACGAATCCGGCGTCCATCGCCATGAGGAGCAGCATGGTGAAGAGGATGACGAGTAGGGTGATCCAGCCCGTGAGGCCACCGACCAGGCCGCCGACGAACCCGACCAGCTGCCCCGGATCGAACCCGGCGGCCACGTCGCTGAGCTCGGTGGAGGTGATGCCGATCGAGGAGAGCCACGCGGCCACGTCCTGCCCGAAGGCCACGATCTGGGGCTTGAACTGCGGAAGCAGTTCGGCGAACTGCCCGAACGCGACGAGCACGAGGTATCCGAAACCGAGGAGCAGCAGCGTCACGGCGGTGATGACCGATCCGGTGGCGATGCCGCGCGGCACGCCGCGCTTCTCGAGCCAGACCCGCAAGGGGTGCACGCAGATCGTGAGCACGAGGGCGAAGAACACGGGGCCGAAGATGCCCGAGATGGCGGCGATGCCGAACGTCGCGAGGGCGGCGCCCCCGATGCCCATGAGGATGAACGCGTTGCGGTGCTTCGACGTCGAGTCCTCGACCGCGGCCTGCGCCGCTGCCACCTCCGCCGCATCGGCCGCCGCGTCGGCGTCATCAGGCGACGGTTCCTTCTTCTTGGTCCACCACATGAGGACTCCGATCAGCAGGTCGCCCCGACCCGCGCTCGTGCCCACCCTAGCGAGCGGATGCCGCGCGCGGCATCATCCAGTTCGCATGAGTCACCCGTCTTCCGGGGCGGCGAGCGTCAGGAAGGCGCGGCCCACGTGCGGTCGTCGGATGAGCTCCGATTCGAGCCGCCGCAGCTCGCGTGCGGCATCCGCCTCGGAGCGATCGTCGACGAGGTCCACCGCGGCCACGAGCAGCACCGTGCCGGGGCCGATGAACTCCATGTGCAGGAAGCCGACCCGATCGATCTCGGGCGACTCCAGGATCTCGTCCCGCACCGCGTCGCGCAGGGCGTCGTCGACCGCCTCGCCGAGGAGGAAGGCCCGGTTGCGGGCGATGAGCACGACCGCGACGACGCCGAGCAGCACGCCGACGAGCAGGGAGCCGATCGCGTCGTAGACCGGCGAACCCGTCAACTGGTGGAGCCCGACGCCGAAGAACGCGATGACGAGGCCGATGAGCGCCGCGGCGTCCTCGGCGAAGACGGCGCGCAGGGTCGGGTTCGAGCTGCGGGCCACGTGCTCGAGCGTGGCCACGCTGCGCCTGTGTGCGTCCGCTCGAGCCTGGCGGTAGGCGCGGATGAACGAGATGCCCTCGAGCACGAACGAGATGCCGAGCACCGCGTAGGCGACGCCGTAGTCGCTCGCCGGCTCGGGATCGACGAGCTCGGAGATGCCGTGCTGGATCGAGACGACGGCGCCCGCCGTGAACAGCCCGAAGGCCGCGAACATCGACCAGATGTAGGCGTCCTTGCCGAAGCCGAGCGGATGCCGCGCATCCGCCGGCCTCTGCGAGCGGCGCTCGGCGATGACCAGCAGCACCTCGTTGCCGGTATCCGCCCAGGAGTGCGCGGCCTCGGCGACCATCGACGCCGATCCGGTGATGACGGCTGCGAACGACTTCGCCGCCGCGATGAGCGCGTTCACGACGAGCGCCACGACCACGGTGACGAGGCTCTCCGCGGGCTCCTCCGCCGGTGGCGCGGCGCCTCGCTCCGCCGGCTGCTCGGGTCGTTCCGCCGTCATCGTCCGAGTCTGGCACCGGATGCCTCGGCGGTGCCACAGTGGAGGGATGGCAGGCGGCGGGGAACTCGAGACCGACGTGCTCGTCGTCGGCGCCGGCCCCAGCGGGCTGATGCTCGCCGTGGTGCTCGCCCGGCTCGGCGTCGACGCGATCATCGTCGACGGCAAGGCGGGTCCGACGCGCGAGTCGCGGGCGCTCGCCGTGCAGGCGCGCACCATGGAGGTGTACGACCAGCTCGGACTCGTCGACCGGGTGCTCGCCGAGCGGTCGCCGGCCACCGCGGTGGTGCCCGGCGCGGGCAGCCGCCCGTTCGGGCGGGTCGAACTGCGTGGGATCGGCGAGGGGGTGAGCCCCTACCTGGAGGTCACGGTCTTCGAGCAGAGCCGCAATGAGCGCATGCTCGTCGACGCGCTGGGCGACCTCGGCCGCGAGGTGCGGTGGGGTCACCGGCTCAGGCGGCTCGACGTCGTGGCCGGCGATGACGCCGGCGACGGCGAACGCGCCGGCGCGGCATCCGTCATCGCGACCCTCGACGGCCCCCAGGGGCCGGTCGTGGTGCGCGCCCGCTACTGCGTCGGGGCCGACGGCGCGCACTCGCCGGTGCGCGAGGCGCTCGACGTGCCGTTCGAGGGCGTGACGAACGAGCACAGCTTCTACGTGACGGATGCCGCCGGCGTGACCGGTCTCGTCGACGGAGCCATCAACATCCGCATCACCGCCGAGCACTTCCTGCTCGGGTTCCCGATGGGTGCGAGTCGCATGCGCCTGCTCGGCGTCGTGCGCGACCGGGACCTCGACGAGGCCGGCGAACTCGCCGAGGACACCGTGAAGCACCTGGTGCGCCGGGAGTTCGGCGTCGCCTACACGGACTCGGCCTGGTTCTCGCAGTACCGGCTGCATCACCGGCTCGCGAAGCGGTTCCGCGTCGGCCCCTGCTTCCTGGTCGGCGACGCCGCGCACATCCACTCGCCGGTCGGCGCGCAGGGCATGAACACCGGGCTGCAGGAGGCGCACAACCTGGCGTGCGCCTTCGCCGACGTGCTGGTGCGCGGCATGCCCGACGCTCGGCTCGACCGGTACGAGGCGGAGCGCCGCCCGGTGGGACGCATCCTCGTCGACATGACCGACCGCATGTTCGGGGTCGTCACGGCCGGTGGCCGGCTCGCGCGGTTCGTGCGCGGCCGGGTGGTGCCCATCATCGGACCCGTCGCCGTGCGACTGCTGCCGCGCCTGATCGGAGGACGGCGGGTGTTCGGCTACCTGTCGCAGACCCGTATCCACTACCGGATGTCGCCGCGCACGTCGGGACGCGACCCCGTCGTCGGGCGGCGGCTGCCATGGCTCGGCGGCGACGTCGACAACTTCGCCGTGCTCCGGTCGTTCACCTGGCAGGTGCACGGGTACGGCGCCTACGAGCCCGAGGTGCGTGCGATCGCGGAGACGCTCGGACTCGAATGGCACGTGTTCCCGCCCGACCCGGAGGGGCGCCTGGACCCGGGTCTCGTGTACCTCGTGCGGCCCGACGGGTTCGTCGCGGCCGCGGCATCCGCTCGCGCCGTGCCCGGCGGGCCGCCCGCCTTCCGTGAACAGCTCGCGGGCTGAGTCGGCGTATCGTCGACGGGTGACCCCCGAACTCGACGACCAGGACGCGCTGCTGCGCCGTCGCCGATTCACCGGAGCGGCCACCCAGCTCGGCACCGAGGTGTCGATCAACTTCGGCTCGTCGCTCGCGGGCCTGCTCATCCCGATCGTCGGGTCCTTCGTGGTCGTGGCGGCACGCCAGATCGTGATGGTCGCGGCGGTGCTGCCCTTCTATCGGCCCAAGCGCGCCGAGCTCACGTGGCGCCGCCTCTGGCCGGCCCTCGCGCTCGGCGTGGTGCTCGCCGTCATGAACCTCGCGTTCTACCAGTCGGTGCACCTGCTCGGGCTCGGCATCGCGGCGACCATCGAGTTCCTCGGCCCTCTCGCCATCGCGCTCCTGTCGTCGCGACGGGTCCTCGACGTGGCGTGCGCGCTCGCCGCGGGCGCCGGCGTGGTGCTGCTCATCGGCCCCGGCTCGTCGGATGCCGCGGCGATCGACCCGTGGGGCGTCGCCCTCGCCCTCACCGCCGCCGCCGCGTGGGCCGGCTACATCGTGCTGACCCGCCGCGTGGCCGTCGGACTGCCCGGCTTGGAGGGACTCACCGTCGCGAGCATCGTGAGCCTGGCGCTGCTGCTGCCGTTCGCGATCGCGACGTTCGACGCCTCGGTGATCGACTGGCGCGTCGCCGCGCTGCTCGTCGGCGTCGGGGTGCTTTCGTCGGCGCTGCCCTACAGCCTCGACACGTTCATCCTGCGCCGCATCACGCCCCGCCTCTACGCGATCATCACGAGCTTCGGGCCCGTCATCGCCGCGGTCTTCGGGTGGCTCGTGCTGTCGGAGACGTTCACCCCGCTCGAGGTGGTCGCCATCGCGATCGTGTGCGGCGCCGCGGGCACGGCGATCGCCACCCAGCGCGACCGGCCCAAGTCCGACCTCGAGCAGACCGCGGAGGGCATGGCGTAGCGGCGTCGGCTCGCGGGATCCGCTCGGCGTGCGCTCGCGGCATCCGCTCACCTGCGCTCGCGGCATCCGCTCGTCACCGCCGATCTGCAGGAATGCACACCCGCTGTGCGGGATACGCGATTGCCGCACGTGGAGCCGCCGGGCCAGAATCGCCTGCGACGTGACACCCCTTCCTCGCGTCGCCACTACAAGGAGGTAGTCGCCAATGGCCGTCGACCGTACGACGCAGGGCCCGTCCCCAACATCCGCCGACCCGCAGGGGTCGCCCGTCCGCACCGGCCTGCGCAAGGTCGTCGCCGCCTCGATGGCCGGCACGATCGTCGAGTGGTACGAGTTCTTCCTCTACGCCACCGCCGCGACGCTGGTGTTCAACGTCATCTTCTTCCCGCCGAGCGACAACCCGCTCGACAACATCATCAAGGCGTTCCTCACCTACGCGGTCGGCTTCATCGCCCGACCGCTCGGCGGCATCGTCTTCGGGCACTTCGGCGACAAGTACGGCCGCAAGCGGCTCCTGCAGCTGGCGATCATCCTCGTCGGCGTGACCACCTTCCTCATGGGCTGCCTGCCGACCTTCGACCAGATCGGCTACGCCGCGCCGATCCTGCTCATCGTGCTTCGCTTCTTCCAGGGCTTCGCGGTCGGCGGCGAGTGGGGCGGCGCGGTGCTCCTCGTGGCCGAGCACTCGCCCGACCGAGAGCGCGGGTTCTGGGCGAGCTGGCCGCAGGCCGCCGTGCCCGCCGGCAACCTGCTCGCCACCGTCGTGCTGCTCACCCTCTCGCGCACGCTCACCGAGGAGCAGTTCCTCGCGTGGGGCTGGCGCGTCGGCTTCTGGCTCTCGGTCGTGATCGTCGCCGTCGGCTACTACATCCGCACGAAGGTCACCGACGCGCCCATCTTCCTCGAGGCGCAGAAGGAGGCCGAGGCGGCCAAGAAGACCAACTACGGCGTGATCGAGGTGCTCAAGCGCTACCCGCGCGGCGTCTTCACCGCCATGGGCCTCCGCTTCGGCGAGAACATTATGTACTACCTCGTGGTGACGTTCTCGATCACCTACATGTCGGCCCACCTCGGCATGATCACGTCGACGATCCTCACGCTCATCCTGTTCGCGCACGTCGTGCACTTCGCCGTGATCCCGGTGATCGGGCGCATGAGCGACCGGCTCGGCCGCAAGCCCGTCTACGCGGTCGGCGCCGTGCTCGCCGCGGTGTGGGGCTTCGTGGCGTTCCCGCTGTTCGACACGAAGAACGACTGGCTGATCGTCGGCGTGCTCATCGTGGGCCTGATCATCCACGCGCTCATGTACGCCAGCCAGCCGGCGATCATGGCGGAGATGTTCCCGACCCGCATGCGCTACTCGGGCGTCTCGCTCGGCTACCAGGTCACGTCGATCATCGCGGGCTCGCTCGCACCGATCATCGCGACGATGCTGCTGTCGACCTACGAGAGCTGGGTGCCGGTGGCGATCTACCTCGCGATCTCGGCCGCCGTCACGCTCGTCGCCGTCATCGCGCTGCGCGAGACGGTCGGCATCTCGCTCCGCTCGATCGACGACGCCGACCGCGAGCGCCTGGCCGAAGAGGCCGCGCGGGTCGGGTAGGACGCGGCATCCGCACCATCGATCCACGCGAGTGGGCGATCTTGGATCGCCCACTCGAGGCACGAGAACGGAACGAATCGTGACCGAAGCCACCACCTCGGCCGCCACCACTGGCAGCACGGCCACCGCGACCCGCACCATCACCGGAGCCGTGCTCGAGGAGCTCGGTCGGGGGCGTCCGTTCGCG